>NZ_CP097762.1:373160-746321 GCF_023585745.1 Candidatus Blochmannia ocreatus | reverse complement strand
TATCGGCGAGAGAGGATTTGAACCTCCGACCTATACGTCCCGAACGTATTGCGCCACCAAACTGCGCTACTCGCCGTTAATAACAGTATAAATTTTAAAAAATATAAAACTCTATATTTTAGAATACTTAATAAAATTAATATCATTAATAATTAAATGAATTAGAAACATATTAAATCTTTCAATAAATTATTTTTATAAATTTAAGTGCTTTAATGAATAAAATGATCATAATATATATATCAGCATACATCAATAAATTAATTAGAATAAAATGCTTCTTAATCTAATAAGATGTTATAATAGTTTATATTTATTGATTTGATAAAAAATCATTAATGTGATTATGGAGAAATTTTATGAAATTTATATTACCTCCTTTGAACTATACATATAATGCATTAGAACCATTTTTTGATGCTAAAACTATGGAAATTCATTATACAAAACATCATCAAACATATATTGATAATGCTAACGCAGCATTATCAGATTTGCCTGAATTTTCTAATTTTACAGCTATAGAACTGATAAAAAAATTAAACGATTTACCTAAAAATAAAAGAACTATATTACGCAATAATATTGGAGGACATATAAATCATAGTTTTTTTTGGAAATATCTTAAAAAGAACACTATTCTTCAAGGTCCACTAAAAGATGCAATAGAATCTAACTTCAAAGATATATCTTATTTCAAAGATTGCTTTGAAAAAACTGCTATTAGTCGCTTTGGTTCCGGTTGGGTATGGTTAATAAAACAAAAAAACACTTTGTCCATAGTTTCCACTGCAAATCAAGATAATCCGCTAATGGGATTAGAAATCTCTGGAACACATGGGTACCCAATACTTGGTCTTGATGTATGGGAACATGCGTATTACTTAAAATATCAAAATCGACGTATAGATTACATTAAAGCTTTTTGGAATGTAATTAATTGGAACGAAGTATCAAATCAATTTGAACGCTACGTATAAAACTATTAACATGGTTCCATTAATTATTATCTAACCGTTTTGGAACCATGTTTTAAATAACAAGCAGTTTTATCTCGTTAATTAATAAATAAATATATTGTAATAATTAATTGTATTCTCAACATCTAATTAAGTAGATAATAAAGAAATATCTATAATTTTCAAAAACAAACTTTTAATTTTATTTAATAAAAGTAATCGATTCATCTGTATATGTTTATTTTTATTAATGATAATTACTTTATCAAAAAATTTATTAACTGCATCAAAAATTTTCACAGAATCAACTAATGCATCATAGTAACGATATTGAGAACATAAAACTTGCATTTTTCTTTCTACCATGTCCAGCTGATTCACTAAACATATTTCTTCCGCTTGTTTAAGCAAACTATATTGAATCTGCATATCACAAGGAATTTCTTTATCTAATATAATATTAGATATGCGCTTATACATTACATTCAATATAACGCTTTTTTCTTTCTGTATAGTAAAAAAAGTAGAAACCGCTACTAATCGTCTATCCACATCAATTAAATCAACAGAATTAACTTTTAATACTGCTTTAATAATATCAGTTCTATAACCTTTGGTAGAATACCAAAAAAACAACCTTTTATACATAAAATTATTAATATCTTCAATAACCGTTAAATTTGTTAATTTTTCTTGGTATAACTTTACTGATTCTTGAATTAAAATAGATAAATTTAATGGAAATTTCCTGTATATAAGAATACGTAATATTCCCACTGCTAATCTTTTCAAAGCAAATGGGTCCCTGTTTCCTTTAGGTAATTCTTGAATACCAAATATACCAGATATAGTATCCATTTTATCTGCAACAGATACTACACAAGCAGTATAAATAGTAGGTAATCTATCCATAGAAAACCTTGGTTGATAATGTTCTTTTTGTGCTAATACTATTTCAGATGATTCTCCGTCCCTATAAGCGTAATGCATGCCAATAATTCCTTGTGTAGAAGGAAATTCACAAACCATGTGACTCATCAGATCACCTTTACATAAATATCCAGCACGTTTAGCTTTTTGCACGTCAATCCCAATGACTCCTGCTATCCAAGCAGATAAATATTCTATTCGATGACTTTTATCGCATAAAGTACCTAATTTTCTATGAAATAACACTGAACTTAATTTAGAAACGTAATCTTCCAAACGATATTTTCTATCATTTTCCCAAAAAAATTTTGCATCTATCAGACGCGTGTCCATTACATATTCATGTCTTGTGACAATATTCTTGTAATTATTATTAACCGTATTAGCTACAAAAATAAAATATGGAAGTAAAACATCATTTTGGGTAATACTAAAAACTGGAAAATATTTTTGATCATATCTCATAATATGTAATATCACTTCAGACGGCAATGCAAGAAACTTTTTATTAAACTTACCATAAAGAATTACAGGCCATTCTACTAATGATGTAACTTCATCCAATAAGATACTATCTTTATCTTGACTCCTTACAATCCCTCCTAACTTTTTAACTTCTTTTTCTATAGCAATTTTTATCATCTCTTTTCTTTTAAAATAATCTGCTATTACCCAACCACTTTTAATTAAAACATCTGGATAATCCTTAGCGTGCTCTAAAACAATTTTATATTGTTCCACCATATTTATATTTCCATACAGTATTCTATCTATGTCTATACCAAAAAAACATCCTGGAATAATATATGAATCTAATAAAATTGTGACAGTACGCACTGGTCTTATAAATGCAGTATTTATACTGCCCCAACGCATCATTTTATAATTATTCAATTGCTTTAATGCATTATTTACTGTTGCATATAACAAATGCTGTAAGTTTTTATATAATACTTCTACTTCTTCTGGACTCGTAACAAATTCTTCTAAATTAGTATTAACTACATTAGTAGTATCATCTTTCATATTAATATCAGATATAATTTTCGGATTTTTAAAAACACGTTGACTATATTCATTAGCAAATATTTTATTTAAATGATTTTTATTAAAATTATTAATATTTAAATTTTTTTTAAAAATTATTTTAGCTTTAACAGCTAGACGACATGAAGATGCAAACCAAACCGCTTCCTTATATAAGAGTCTATTCTTTTTTAAATTTAAAACAACACCGCAAAAAAAATCTTGCCCTAATTTTTTTAAAATCTTATATGGCAATGGCTCAGTACCAATTTCTACTAAAAAAACATGTTCTTTCATTTAAAAATTTTATCTCTATTATGAATTAATAATTGTTTTTAGCATGGGAAAACCTAATTTTTTTCTAGACAGATAGTATACTTTTGCTATCATATGGGACAATTTTCTAATACGTAAAATATAATTTTGCCTTTCTGTAGTAGAAATAACTTTCCTAGCATCTAACAAATTAAAAATATGTATCGCTTTTAAAACACGTTCATATGCCGGTCTAATTAAAGATTTTTCCATATTTATAAGATATTTTATTTCTTTCTCATAATGACTAAAAAGTGTCAATAGAAATTCTACATTCGTATACTCACAATTGTATATAGATTGTTCCACTTCATTAAAAAAAAATAAATCTCTATATAAAAGAGGTCCTCTTTTACTATTATTCCAGATTAAATCGTAAACATTATGAACATTCTGTAAAAATAACGCTAAACGTTCTAAACCATATGTTATTTCTCCAGTTACAGGATTACATTCTAATCCACCCATTTGTTGAAAATAGGTGAACTGTGTTATTTCTATCCCATTTAATCGAACTTCCCATCCAGAACCCCAGGCTCCAAGTGTAGGATTTTCCCAATTATCTTCAACAAAACTAATATCATTTTTCTCGCAGCTTAATCCTAACATTTTTAAAGAATCTAAATATAAAGATAACATATTCTTAGGAGATGGTTTTATCACGACTTGAAATTGATAATATTGCTGTAATCTATAGGGATTCTTTCCGTATCTACTATCCATAGGACGTCTAGATAATTGAACATAAGATACAAAAACAGGTTCTGGTCCAATAGCATTAAAAAATGTAACAGGGTGCGAAGTAGCTGCACCTACTTCTATATCTAATGGCTGCACTATGCTGCAACCACAATCCTCCCAATAATTTTTCAATACCTTTATCAATTTTTGAAAAGTATTTACATTGTTTTTAATATACATTTAATTAATCTAAAGCACTAAAATTTCATATACCAAACAATTACTATTATTTATAATAATAGCTATTATAGAATAGCATTAATTTCATATAAATCTATACCTGCAAGGTACAATAAACTTTATGTAAAAGAATCAAAACTTTAAAAATCATAATACTATATGAATATATTTGTTGTATAAACATTTTACTATGCAAATAGTAATGAAAAATTTTTTATTTAATAAATTTTTTACATATAAAATAAATTATGCATAACACATGCAATAACTTTCATATATAAAGTATCAATATTTTTGATATATAACACTTTCATAACAACATGAATTGTCAAACAGAGCAAAATATAGCATGATCTTCCAAAAAAAATCAATAATGATTATTTCTTATGCAATAATGTTCATATGTATAATTATGGTAATACCATTAGGTTTATTTCCATGCTTTTTTTCTGGATTTTTAACATATGAAATTATAATATCTCTTTCTTCACATTTCGAACGATTTATTAAAATCATCTATGCTCGCTGGATTTCAGTAATATTAATTCTTGCAAGTATAATGATTGTTATTACATTTAGTATTATAAATTGTACTAATTTCTTCACAGAAGATTTAAACCAAATGAACATTTCTATTGAAATTAATCGAATTGTTTCTGATTTGAAAAACAGATTACCTAATAATTTTTTTTTACTAAATTTTTTACCAAATACTACAGAAGAATTAAAACATCAAATATTTAATTGGATAGAATCGAATATAATATTTATTCGTAATATGGGCCACAACTTTTTACACGCATTTATTACGCTTTTAATAGGACTAATAATCGGTATATTAATATCATGTTCTTCATCTAGAGTAAAACATACACACAATACATATTTTGTCACCCAACTATTAGAACGCATACATCATATGTCACAAGCATTCCACAAAATAGTTTTTGCGCAAATAAAAATTTCTTCAGTAAATACATTGCTCACATCTTTTATGATTTTTATCATATTTCCATTACTTGAAAAACCCTTACCATTAGGAAAAACTTTAATCATTATTACTTTCTTCTTTGGATTACTACCGATTGTGGGAAATATTATATCAAACATACTAATTACTATTTCTGCTTTATCTATTTCATTAGGTATTGGGATTATAATGTTAATTTATTTAATATTAATTCACAAACTAGAATACTTTCTCAATGCTGAAATCATTGGTAATAAAATTAACGCTAATCCTTGGGAACTTATATTATCTATGCTTATACTAGAATCAATATTTGGCTTAGAAGGATTAATAGCAGCTCCAATTTTTTATGCTTATCTAAAAATTGAATTACGTTCAAAAAAAATAATTTAATACCAAGACATATAAATAAATATATCACTAAATACATAACCTTATGCCCAAACATCCATAAAACATTATGAGGTCCGGGCATAATATCTAATTATATATAAAACTCATAATTGCGTTCTACAATAAATACTGTTACTATTTAATTTCAATGCGTCTCGGTTTTAACGTGTCAGGCAATATTCTTTCTAAATGTATATATAAAATTCCACACTCCAAATTTGCTCCATTTATCTTAATATGCTCAGCTAATTGAAATTTTCTTTCGAAATCATGATCTGTAATACCCTGATATAAATAATTTTTAGAATCTTGGGGAGAATCACTATGCGTCCCTTTCACTACTAACATATTATCATGCATTGTAATATCTAATTCACTATTTTTGAATCCAGAAACCACTATAGAAATAGTATATTTATGTTCATCTACTAATTCAACATTGTAAGGAGGATAATTACCATCATTTTGTCCAATTTCTAAAAAATTCACTAACCTATCAAATCCAATTACAGATCCATATAAAGGGGAAAAATCAAAATTACGCATATATGCACTCCTATAATAGAATTATTAATTCAATACATAAAAATATAATTTTCAATTAATAATTTTAGACACTAAAATTAAAATAAATCTATATACATAATAGAATTATTAATTAATAACTACCGCATTTAATATATCATATAACAATAGTTATATATATCTATTAATCATAAAAACAACCCCACCATATAAATTTATTTCAATAAAATACAAGAAACAAATATACTATATTAATTAGTAATCTATATTAGTTGCATTCAAAGCATTTTCTTCTATAAAAATACGTCTTGGTTCAACTAAATCGCCCATTAAAGTAGTAAATAAATTATCAGCTTCTATTGCATCTCTTATTGTGACACGTAACATACATCTATTTTTAGGATTCATAGTAGTTTCCCATAATTGGTCAGGATTCATTTCTCCTAATCCTTTATAACGTTGTACTACTAAATTTTTTCTAGATTCTTTCATACACCAATCTACTGCCTGTTCTAAAGAATTTACTTTCTTACTATTTGTTCCGTATTCTATATACGCATTTGAAAGCAATAATTTATTTATTTTATTTCCAAAAGATATTAACTTTTTATATTCATAACTCTTAAAAAAATCTATACTTAACACATATTCTGATCTGATTCCATAAATATGGGTATATAATACTGGTTCAAAATATTTTTTTTTGTTATGTTTTAGTATAGTATACTCATAACTATTACCATAATCTTCGTAATAATTTAGTGAAGCAACTAAATCTATCATCCAATCCTTGACAATTTCAAAATTACACCATTCTTCTACAGTTAGAACAGGATGATACATTAATCTAGTTAACAATGTTTTTGGAAATTTTCTTTCCATATGAACAATCATTTTTTGTATTAAGTAATAATCATGAATTAACTGCTCTAAACTTTTACCAGTCAAAGGAGGAGTATTAGAATTAATATAAAAACGAGATTTATTTACTGCTATAGACATTTGATATCGATTCATTTCTTCTTCATCTTTAAGATATTTTTCTTGGTGTCCTATTTGTACTTTATATAAAGGAGGTTGCGCAATAAATATATGCCCTCTTTCTATAATTTCTGGCATCTGTCGATAAAAAAAAGTTAATAATAAAGTACGTATATGCGCTCCATCTACATCTGCATCTGTCATAACTATGACATTATGATATCTTAATTTATCTATATTATATTCGTTAGGACCAATACCACAACCAAGCGCAGTTATTAATGTCATTACTTCTTGAGAAGTTAACATTTTATCAAAACGCGCTTTTTCTACATTCAATATTTTACCTTTAAGCGGTAAAATAGCCTGATTTTTACGATTTCTACCTTGTTTTGCAGAACCTCCTGCAGAATCCCCTTCCACTAAATATAACTCAGAATAAGCAGGATTTTTCTCCTGACAATCAGCTAATTTACCGGGTAAAGCAGAAAAATCAGATAATCCCTTACGTCGCGTTAAATCACGAATTTTACGAGCCGCTTCTCTGGCACGCGCTGCGCTAATAACTTTATTTATTATATTTTTAGAATCAGCTGGATGTTCTAAAAAAAACTCTATTAATTTTTCATACACTAAAGATTCAACAGCTGTTTTCACCTCGGAAGACACTAATTTTTCTTTAGTTTGAGAGGAAAATTTTGGATCTGGCATTTTAACAGATAATATAGCAATAAGCCCCTCTCTAACATCATCTCCTATTGTAATAACTTTAATTTTTCTAGCATGTACTTCTTTATCCATATAAAAATGCATAGTTCGCGTAATCGCAGTTCTTAATCCAGTTAAATGTGTTCCACCGTCTCGTTGCGGAATATTATTAGTAAAAGAATATATCTTTTCCTGAAAAGAATCATTCCATTGTAAAGCAACTTCTATATTAATTTTTCCTCTATTTCCCACACAATAAAATATATTAGGATGAATCGCCATTTTATTAATATTTAAATACTTTACAAACGCCTTTATTCCTCCCAGACAATGAAAATTGTCCATTATATTTTTACGACAATCACGTAAAACAATCGACACTCCTGAGTTCAAAAAAGATAATTCTCGAAAACGTCTGGATAAAATCTCATACTGAAATTCAACTTTATTTGTAAATACTTTTAAATTCGGCCAAAAACGTATTGCAGTACCACTATTTTCGCTATTACCAATAATT
Organism: Candidatus Blochmannia ocreatus; assembly: GCF_023585745.1. Lineage (NCBI taxonomy): Bacteria > Pseudomonadati > Pseudomonadota > Gammaproteobacteria > Enterobacterales > Enterobacteriaceae > Candidatus Blochmanniella > Candidatus Blochmannia ocreatus (nom. nud.). Next base: position 738,076 of record NZ_CP097762.1, on the reverse strand, counting down.
TTTAGAGGCGCTTTTGGTATACCATTACGATAAATTTGTTTGTAGATTTTAAAATCTCTTTTTATAACTAATTCTAATTTTTCTGATAATGCATTTACTACTGATACTCCCACACCATGCAATCCTCCTGATACTTTATAATTGCTATTATCAAATTTTCCTCCAGCATGCAATACAGTCATGATAACCTCAGCAGCAGATACACCTTCTTCATGTATACCTGTAGGTATGCCTCGACCATTATCCTGTATAGAAATTGAATTATCTTTATGTATTGTCACTATTATTTCTGTGCAAAACCCTGCAATAACTTCATCAATAGAATTATCTACTACTTCAAATACCATATGATGCAGACCCGTTCCATCATCAGTATCTCCAATATACATACCTGGTCTTTTCCGTACTGCATCTAATCCTTTTAAAATTTTAATACTTGAAGAATCATAAGTATCTAACATAATCTGGTCCTTATACAAGAAGGTATATTTATATAGAAATTTTTCAAAACATATATATCATCAATAAAACATTAATATTCAATGATTAATACCACATTAATCATTGAATATTAAATAAAATTTCAAATACGATTACTTTAATTTTATTAAAATTATGTAATTAAAAATAATTTTTATGAAGAAAATTAAATAATAAACAAAATCTATATAAAACTACATTAATTTAATATCATTAAATATTTTTATTTAAAAATACAACATACTTATATAACATATATATACCATTTGATAATATTATCACTATTATGTCCGCACTGGCATTACTATGTATGTAGCTGCGTAAATTCTTGATGCGCTCTCTATTTGCACACTAGATATTGAATCAGTTAAAAAAAATCGTAATATCTCTTGATCTAACATTACATTAAGAATATTTAGTAAATAATCTACATTAAAAAATACTTCCATATTCTCACCGCAATAAGAAACATCCAAAATTTCTTCTGAAGTTTCATGTGAAAAATTATAAGACGTTATTTTTAACTGATTTTTCATCAATACAAATTGAATAATACGAAGTTTCTCATTTGCCAAAATAGCAACACGCTTTAAAGCATGCCGAAGAACCTCACACGTAATTTCTAAAACATTTCTTGATTGTTTTTTTAAAAAAATATCACAACAATTTGGAAATACAGCATCAATTAACTTAGATGTAAAAACATAATTATCAATTTTGATACGAACACTAGTTTTATTAAAATAAATATCAACTAATTTTTCTTGCATCGTTAATAAACGCAAAATCTCTACAATTCCTTTACGCGGAATAATAATTGATTGTTCCGATAATACACCTGAAACGGATGTCTTACATGTTGCTAAACGATGTCCATCAGTTGCTACGATACGAACAGAATCTTTTGCAGTTTTAAAAAATATTCCATTTAGATAATAACGAGCATCTTGAGAACCCATAGAAAATTGAGTTAACTCAATCATTTTTTTTAGACTAAGTTGCGATATTGTTAATTTCACACCGTCTTTCCACTCATCCGATTTGGGAAAATCTTCTGCGCATAAAGTTGACAAAGAAAATTTACTAGTACCAGAACAAATCATTAATCTTTCGTCTTTTAAAGTTATAGAAATTTTTGCAGATTCAGGAAAACTACGACAAATTTCAAAGAACTTACGACCCGATACAGTAACCCTAAAAGGGCATGGATATTCCTGTTCTAACATCAAATACGCTATTATTTCAATTTCTAAATCCGTTGCAGTAATAAATAGATGATTTCTACTAACTTCTAATAAAATATGAGTTAATATAGGAATTCTAGGGCGGCTAGCTACAATAGCTATAACTTTTTGCAATGACTTATATAAACATTTTTTATTAATTACAAAATTCATAATTACAATCTTTAAACAAAAAGCTTTACTATTCAAATAAACTAATTATTTTAAATCAAAATTTACATATATATTACTACATGTAGTATAATGTACAAAATTTAAAAAATAAATATACCACACGGTGTATACGCATATTATACAACTAATTAATTCTAATAAAAATAGTGCCCTAGAATGCAACTATTTATCAAATGATATAAAACTTTTAAATATTTTTGACTTTATATCAACTGTATTATAATATGTTTTCTGTTCTGCATTTGAAAACTAACTAAAATCAATAACCATTATAGATAGTATAAAATCCAATATGAAACGCACCTTTCAACCTTCTGTACTAAAACGCAATAGAACACATGGCTTTAGAGTAAGAATGTTAACAAAAAAAGGTCGTAAGATATTATCAAGACGTAGATCTAAAGGACGTACTAAATTAGTTGTGTCTACATAAAATTCATTAGTGTATTCATATTAATAACTAAATGAATAAATTTAGTTTACCTAAAAAAATAAAATTGTTGACTAAAAAACAATTTATTTTTGTGTTCCAAAAACCAACATGCATAAAATCTATCGGAATAACTTTATTTAGTAGATCTAATAACTTAGGATATCCACGTATAGGATTAACAATTTCAAAAAAGTATATTAAACTTTCTCATGAACGTAACAGAATTAAAAGACATATGCGAGAAACATTTCGTACTAATCAACATAAGCTATCATCTAATGATTTTATATTAGTTATTAACTCTAAAAAAATTATTTATCTTAAAAACCACGCATTAATAAAAGAACTTCAAAAGTTATGGAATCGCCATTTTTATTCATTCAAAAACACATAATATGGTTAATATCTACCTACCAATTTATTATTAGCCCTATATTAGGTCATCACTGTCGTTTTCAAATTACTTGCTCTCAATATAGTATACAATCAATAAAAACATTCGGAATTATACAAGGTATATGGATGACTTTTATTCGCGTATTACACTGTCATCCTTTAGCCGATAATAACAATGAAGATTTCATATATTACTCATATTCACATATTCAGGATGTAATCAATATGGATTCACAACGTAATTTTTTTTTGATAGCTTTTTTAATTATGTCATTTATACTATGGCAAACATGGCAAACAGAACATTATCAAGATAAAAATATCCAAACAATAATAAACACACGTGACAACATATATACCTTAGATAATGCTGAAAATGACAATGAAATAACATATTCTTATAAAGAAAATCATCTAATCACTGTAGAAACAGATGTATTTCTACTAAAAATAAATACCTATGGAGGCGATATTGAAGAAGCTTACCTAATGAATTATCAAGAAAATTTAAATTCTAAAACACCTTATCATCTATTATGTACCAAAAAAAATTTTGTATACAATGCAAATATCAATATAATCAATGAAACGTCTGAATCGTTAAAAAAACCATTCTTTAACAAAAAATTTTTGTACACCACTTCAAATAATCAAGATACCTATAAATTACTAAAAAAAGAAAATACGTTAAAAGTGAGTTTAATACATCATGACAATAATGGAATAAAATATACTAAAAATTACACTTTTAATCGAAATGATTACTCCATACACGTAGACTACATTATAAGTAATATGAGTAATAACTCAATAAACATTAAATTATTGGGAAATTTAGTACAATCCATATCTTATCCTATTGAATATAATAATAGAAACAACGACGAAGACAGTTTCCCATTATATTCATATCGAGGTACTATATACTCTACTGACAAAAAAAAATATCAAAAATATAGTTTTAAAGATATAAAAAAGTCAGATTTAAACATTAATACTTCTAGTGGTTGGATAGCTATGTCTCAAAAATACTTCGCAACTGCTTGGATTCCATTGAACCAAGGATTTAAAACATTTTATACTACTTTCCTTGACCAAAAAAATGCCATAATAGGTTTTCAAACTTCTTCGATACATATCCCTATGGGACAACAAGAAACACTACAATCTATATTGTGGATGGGCCCAAAAGTTCAAAAAAAAATGACACAAGTAAACCAGAATCTAGATTTAATCATTGATTATGGATGGTTATGGTTTATCTCTCAACCACTATTTAATCTATTAAATCTTATACATGAATACGTAAATAATTGGGGCATATCAATTGTCATAACTACACTAATTATACGATTTATTATGTATCCTTTAACTAAAGCACAGTATACTTCTATGGCAAAAATACGTATGTTACAACCTAAATTATCTGCAATTCACACAGCATATAAACACGATAAATACCAATACCATCAAAACACCATAAAATTATATAAAGAAGAAAAATTAAATCCATTAGGCGGATGTCTCCCTGTACTTATTCAAATGCCAATTTTCTTAGCTCTATATTATATGTTATCAAGTTCTGTAGAACTAAGACATGCTAATTTCATTTTCTGGATTCATGATTTATCTGCACCGGATCCATATTGTATACTTCCAATATTAATGGGAATAACCATGTTTTACATACAAAAAATATCACCTAATGCTATTGGTGATACAATACAAAAAAATATAATGACTATTATGTTAATAATTTTTACTATATTTTTTTTATGGTTCCCATCCGGATTGGTGTTATACTACATAGTAAGTAATATCATTACTATTATTCAACAACAAATGATTTATAAAGTTTTAGAAAAAAAAGGTCTACAAAATAAACAGCGCTAATAAAACTAATGTTCTGATATTAGAGTTAATACATATTTTATAATGTTAAATAATAAGTTTATACATAGCTCTACAGATACAATAACTGCTATTTCTACTCCTATAGGCATAGGAGGAATTGGGGTAATACGCGTATCAGGACCATTAGTACCGATAATAATTCCAGAGTTATTACATAAAAAAAATCTAATTCCAAGAAAAGCGGAATATTTACCAATTTTTGATACAGATGGTACTATATTGGAGCAAGTAATAGCACTGTTTTTTCCAGAACCTAATTCTTTTACAGGAGAAAATACTTTAGAAATACATGGACACAGCGGACTTATAATATTAGATATTCTATTAGAACGTATCTTAAAAACTTCTCCAAATATTCGAATAGCGCAACCAGGAGAATTTACTAAAAGAGCGTTTATAAATGGAAAAATTGACCTTGTTCAAGCTGAAGCAATAACAGATATAATTAATGCTAATTCATATCAAGCAGCAAAATCAGCATCTAATTATTTACAAGGTCATTTTTCACAACAGATACGTGCAATATTGAACAAACTTACTGAACTACGTATATACATAGAATCTTCTATTGACTTCTCAGAAGAAGTGCATGTTTTATCATATGATAAAACTATAAAATTACTAGATAATATCATATATGACATAAAAAAGATGCATCAATCAGCTTGTCATAATCTTATACTACGTGAAGGTTTAAAAATAGTGATTGCAGGAGAACCCAACGTAGGTAAATCCAGTTTATTCAATGCATTAATTGGTACTGAAAGAGCAATTGTTAATGACGCCTCTGGTACCACAAGAGATATATTACATGAATGTATACAATTAAATGGTATTTTATTCCATATCATCGATACTGCTGGATTCCAAAATAATATCAATAATGAAGTAGAAAAAATTGGTATCCAACGCGCAATAAAAGAACTAAACAATGCCGATCATATATTATGGGTCATAAATGCTTATGAAGATAGGCAATACTCTAACAAAAAATATGAAGATATTTTCAATAATATACGAAAAAAATTACTTCATAAAAATCAACAAATTCCCATAACTATAATTCGTAATAAATCTGATTTAAGTAAAGAAAAAAACAAACTTTATACCATAAAGAATCATACATTTATCACATTATCAGCTCTATTCAATTCAGGAATAGATCTTTTAAAAAATTACTTGATTAATAATATAACATATAAATCCTATAAAGATCTTCCTCCAGGATTTATTAACAATCAAAGTAATTTGATTACTAGAAGACGTCATTTAAACATACTAGAAAAATCTTTTAAATATCTGTTATCCGCTAAAAACCAATTAATATCTACACAATATGTTAATGAATTTTTTGCAGAAGATATTAAACTAGCACATAACGAACTAATAAAAATATTTGGAAAATTTACTACTGAAGACTTATTAAAAAAAATATTTTCTACATTTTGTATTGGAAAATAACTCTAAATTCACTGCATTCTTTCAAAGAACCTCTTAATAAAGTCACTCTTAAACGAAAGAAATCTTATAAAACAAGATAAAATTTTAATTTTTATAAAAAAAATCAACTCTTCTATAATAAAATAGATATGATTCTCTATACATTATATAATAATATTAGTATTAATCTATATGAAAAATTGCATTTTTTAAAACATTTAAAAATCTTAAACAACACAAAACAATACACATGTAGAACTATTAAACACTATTTTTAGTCTTTGAATGTTTATGGTGACATGCAATAGAAAATTGTTCTGTTCTGCTAATAACAGTATCATTATCCGCCACATCTTTAACTACAGTTGTTCCAGCTCCAATAGTTGCGTTTTTACCAATAACAACTGGAGCAATAATTTGACTATCTGCGCCAATAAAAACATGATCACTAACAATAGTACGTTGCTTTTTAAAACCATCAAAATTGCAAGTAATTGCTCCGGCTCCAATATTCACATATTCACCTATTTCTGCATCACCTAAATAACTCAAATGCTTTGCTTTAGAATACTTACCAAATAATGTATTTTTCATTTCAACAAAATTTCCTATATGATTATTACCCAATAAATTATTTCCAGATCTTAATCTAGCAAAAGGACCAATACTAACAAAATTATTAATTTTTGAATCTTCAATTATTGAATATGGAAATATAGTTACATCATTACCAATAACCACATCTTTTAAAATACAACCTGATCCTATTTGTACTCTATTTCCTAAAACAATATGTCCTTCTAAAATCACATTTATATCAATACAAACATCTTGCCCGTGTACTAATGTTCCTCGTAAATCAAATCTGTTTGGATCAATTATCATAACTCCAGAAGATAATAAACTATCCGCTTGCTTTTTTTGATATTTTCTGTTTAAAACAACTAAATCGGATTTACTATTTATTCCTAAAATCTCAAATAAATCGAAAGGATGCATTGTGTTTATGACACAACCCGAAGCATGAGCTATATGTACAATATCTGTTAAATAAAACTCATTTTTTATATTATCAGCAGTTACTTCATGCAACCAACATTTTAAATTTTTAGCAACAGCAACAAATATACCTGTATTAATCTCTTTAATTGTATTATGAATATTATCAATAATATCTGCATGTTCCACAATATTGATCACCATACCTTCTTTATTTCTTATAATACGTCCATAACCATCTGGATTATTTAAAATAGCTGTCAGCATGCTTAAATCGCATTTAGATTTTAATCCATATAATTCCCGTAATGTTTTACATGAAATAAATGGTACATCACCATATAACACTAAAATATCTTCATCATCATTAATAACTGGCAAAACTTGCTGAATAGCATTTCCAGTGCCAATTAAATGTCTCTGCAAAACCCAATGTACCGGAATATTTGTATAGTGACGTGTATCAATTGTTTGCATAATATTCCTGCCATTGTTGGAGCTATATACCACATATATAGATTTTACTCCTAATTGCATTACAGCATCAATTACATGCTGTAACAAACATTTACCACCAATTTTATATAACACTTTCGGTATATCTGATAACATCCTACAACCCATACCGGCAGCTAATATAATTGCATTTAAATTAAAATATGACATAAAATATCTTTTATATAAATAAACCACTACAAAAAAATTATTCTTATCCAACACAAATTTTTTAAAATTTCCTAAAACCTGTATCTAAAAAAATCAACTGTTCTTATATTTTTTATACAATTCAATTAATCTAAGTTTTGCAATAGCTTGAGACATTTCTGAGGAAATTTTGATATAATTAATATCCTTTTTATTACTACTACCACCACTATCATAAAATTTTTTAATATAATTTTCCGCTGCTAATTTTGCTAAATTAGCCTGTTGTTCATCTAGTTCGTCTGCTCGAACCGCAGTATCTGCTAATATTGTAACCACAGTATTCTGAATCTCTAAAATACCTCCAGAAATATATACATATTCTATGTTATTACATAATTTAACTATATGCAAAACCCCAGGCTTAATAGATGTAAGTAAAGGAGAGTGACCAGGAAAAATCCCCATTTCTCCTTCAGTACCATTCACTTGAATTTTTCGCACTGCATCAGAAAATATCTGTTTTTCTACAGACACAACAATTAAACGATAACTATTGGTGATTAACATCAATTTTCATACCTATATAAACAAACAATAAAAATTTTTATTCAAAGTGTTTTACTTTTTTTTATTACTTCTTCTATGGAACCCACCATATAAAACGCTTGCTCTGGGATCATATCAAATTCACCTTCTATTATTGCTTTAAATCCACTAATAGTATCTTTCAAAGGAACATATGTCCCAGAAAATCCAGTGAATACTTCAGCAACAAAAAAAGGCTGCGATAAAAATCTTTGAATCTTCCTGGCACGTAAAACTGTTAATTTATCCGTATCTGACAATTCATCCATCCCTAAGATTGCAATAATATCTCTAAGTTCCTTATATTTTTGCAATATAGATTTAACACTATGTGCTACATCATAATGTTCTTGTCCTACAACTAGTGGATTCAATTGCTGACTATTAGAATCTAGTGGATCTACTGCAGGATAAATACCAAGAGCAGCAATCTGTCTACTTAAAACTATAGTAGCATCTAAATGAGAAAAAGTAGTAGCGGGAGAAGGATCGGTCAAATCATCTGCTGGCACATATACTGCTTGCACAGAAGTAATAGACCCTAAATTTGTAGAAGTAATCCGCTCCTGTAACATACCCATCTCTTCTGATAACGTCGATTGATATCCAACCGCTGAAGGAATGCGACCTAATAAAGCCGATACTTCAGTGCCAGCTAAAGTATAACGATATATATTATCTATAAATAACAACACATCACGACCTTCATCTCTAAACTTTTCTGCCATAGTAAGACCAGTTAAAGCTACGCGTAATCTATTACCAGGAGGCTCATTCATTTGGCCATATACCAAAGCCACTTTATCTATAACATTAGAATTTATCATTTCATGGTAAAAATCATTACCTTCACGAGTACGTTCCCCAACCCCCACAAATACTGAATAACCAGAATGCTCTACAGCAATATTACGAATAAGCTCCATCATATTTACAGTTTTTCCAACACCTGCCCCACCAAATAACCCAATTTTTCCTCCTTTAGCAAATGGACATATTAAATCAATAACCTTGATTCCAGTTATTAATAGTTCTTGTTTATCGGATAATTCAGAATACCCTGGAGCAGGACGGTGAATAGACCATTTTTCTGCTGCGTTAATAATACCCTTCATATCAATTGCTTCACCTAATACATTAACCATACGACCTAATGTTTCTTTTCCCACTGGAACTTGAATAGGATTTTTTAAATTAATAACCGTCAGTCCTCTACGTAATCCATCTGTAGAACACATAGCAATGCAACGTACTACTCCCATACCTAGCTGCTGTGCTACTTCTAGTATAAATTTAGTATTACTACCACTCATTGCATCTACACGTACTTCAAGCGCATTATATATATTAGGAACTGAATCTTGTCTAAATTCAACATCAACTACTGCGCCAATAATTTGAATGATTTTCCCAGAATCCATATAATAATTTATACCTCTTTTAATATATTTATATTGATCATTGTATTACAGAAGCTCCCGAAATAATTTCTGTAAGTTCTTCCGTGATTTTAGTTTGCCTTACTTTGTTATAAAGTACCTTCAAATCATTAACAATAATTTCTCCGTTATCTGAAGCTGTTTTCATAGCCATCATTCTAGCAGAATGTTCACTAGCTACATTTTCTACAACACTTTGATAAACCTGTGATTCAATATATCGTTGTAACAAATTATTTAACAACACTTTAGAATCTGGTTCATACAAATAATCCCAATATTTAGCAGATATATGATTAATATTATGTTTAGAAACAATTGGTAAAATTTGTATAATCTTCGGAATTTGAGTTAAAGTATTAACAAATGCATTGTATACTATATACAATCTATCTATATTATTTTTTTCATATAATTCTAACATAACTTTAACTGAACCAATTAATTCGGACATCTTAGGAGTATCTCCTATTCCAGAAATACAACTAACTACTTTTGTACACTTTATACCATGTAGAAAAGAGGCTGCTTTTGCCCCAATAACAGCTAATTGAATAACTATTCCCATAGTATTCCACTTATTAAAATCATGTAATAATGCTCTAAACAAATTTGCATTTAATCCCCCAGCTAATCCCCTATCAGAAGATATAACCCAATAACCAACAGACTTATGCACGTTCCGATGTTTAAAATAGGGATGCTTATATTCTAAATTTCCAGAAGCAATATGATTAATAACCTTTAATACAGTTTCTGCATACGGTTTGCTAATTAACATACGTTTTTGAGCTTTATGAATTTTAGCTACAGAAATCATCTCCATGGCTTTTGCTATTTTTTGTATATTACGTACACTATTAATTTTCAAACGTATTTCTTGTAGTCCTGACATATTATCATTATACCATTATTTACGATCATTATTATATTTTACCAAGACTGATTTTTTTTAAAAGTATTAAGAATACTTTTAAATCTATTTTCAATATTAGTATCATATATACCACTTTTATCAATTATTTGCATTAATTCTGTTTCTGCATAATTCATATATAATATTAAAGAAGATTCAAAATCACTTATTTTTGATATAGCAATATCATCTAAATAACCATGTATAGCTGCGAATAAAACAATAGATTGAGAACTAACAGACATAGGAACATATTGCTTTTGCTTTAATAATTCAGTAACCTTTTGACCATACTGTAATTGCTTTTGCGTTATATCATCTAATTCTGACGCAAATTGAGAAAACGCCTCTAATTCACGATACTGAGCTAAAGCGGTTCGAATACCACCAGATAAAACTTTCATAATTTTAGTTTGCGCTGATCCTCCAACTCGCGATACAGAAATTCCAGGATCCACTGCAGGCCGAATACCAGCATTAAACAAACGAGATTCTAAAAAAATTTGACCATCAGTAATAGAAATAACGTTTGTTGGAATAAAAGAAGCAACATCACCAGCTTGCGTTTCAACAATAGGTAATGCAGTTAAAGAACCAGTTTTTCCTGTTATTTTTCCATTAGTACAATGGGCAACATAATCAGCGCTTACTCTCGACGCTCGCTCTAATAAACGGGCATGTAAATAAAATATATCTCCTGGATATGCTTCTCTTCCAGGTGGACGCCTTAATAATAAAGAAATCTGCCGATAAGCAATTGCTTGTTTAGAAAGATCATCGTACACAATCAATACATCTTCACCAAGATCACGAAAATATTCACCCATAGCACATCCAGAATACGGCGCTAAATACTGTAACACAGCGGATTCAGAAGCAGATGCAAGAACAACAATAGTATTAGATAATGCATCATATTCTTCTAATTTTTTTACCACATTAGCTACAGTTATTGCTTTTTGCCCAATAGCAACATAAATACATTTAACACCACTAAAACGTTGATTGATGATCGTATCAATTGCTAAAGCAGATTTTCCAGTTTGTCTGTCTCCTATAATTAATTCCCGTTGCCCACGTCCTATAGGTATCATAGAATCGATAGATTTATATCCAGTTTGAATCGGTTCATCTATTGATTTACGATCAATAACACTAGGAGCAGAAGCTTCTATTGGAAGATACTCTGAACACTGTATAGTTCCTTTATTATCTATAGGCACACCTAATGTATTTATTACTCGGCCCAATAATTCATAACCAACAGGAACTCTTAATATATTTCCTGTGCATCGTACTATCATCCCCTCAGAAATATTTACACACGACCCCATAACTACTGCGCCTACAGAATCTCGCTCTAAATTTAGAGCAACAGCAAATTGCTCATTTGGCAAAGCAATCATTTCACCTTGCATTACATTTGTCAATCCATATATACGAATAACTCCATCTCCTACTGCAATAATCGTACCTTCATTACGAATTTCCGAAGTAATGTCGCATTGCATAATGCGCTTTTTAATCAACTCACTAATCTCACTAGAATTCAATTGCATAATATTTTTTAAAACCTAAAAGTAATATACTAAAATTGTAATATATGATTTAAACGAAAAATACGATTACGTACACTGTTATCAATTATAGTATCTCCAATCTGGATCACTATTCCAGATAATATTTGTTTGTCTACAATGTTTTCTAAATTTACCGATTTAGACAAGCGTTTAGACATAATTTTATTAATTTTTTTTAACTGATAAGAATTTAAAGGCCAAGCGGTAATAATTTTAATTCTTATAGAATTTTCATATATATAACGTAAACGTAAAAATTCTTTAAAAATTACTGGTAATAGTAACAATCTATTATTTTCTGAAATTATATAAATTAAATTTTTACTAAAAATATCCATTTTTTTTTTCTGATAATCTTCACATATTTTTAAAAATATCTCTGATAACTTTTTAGGAGCTAAACATCTAAAACATAAAGATTTCATAAGAGTATTTTCTATTATTTTAGAAAATATACTTAAACTTTTTTGCCACGTATCTATATTCTTTTGAGACACAGCCACATCAAATACAGCTGTTGCATATATATACGCAATGGTTAACACACTACTTTCCATCTAATCCTCATATGATAATGTATCAATTACTTTATTGACGATATCTGAATTTATTGTCTCATTCATAGAACATTCTATGATTTTTTCTACACTTTCAATAATAAGTTGACCAACTTGTTTTTTTAATTCTGCTGAAACACACTGCCTTTCATGGGCAATTTGTTCTCTTGCCTTAGATAAAAATTTATTATATTCTTTTTCTGCTATATTTTTAGCTTCATCCAGAATACGTGTTCTACACATATTTGCCTGAGTAATAATTTCTTTAGCTCTAATTCGTGCCTGGGTTAAACAAATTTTCGCTGCAACATTAGCATTATCAGATTCCTGTCTAACACGTTTAGCTACAGCAAAATCATCAGCTATTTCCTTTCGGCGCTTTTCAATAATAGACATAAATGGAGCCCAAACATATTTCATACAAAACCAAACAAATAAAATAAACGAAATAGCTTGGCCTAATATAGTTGCATTAATATTCACAATATATAATCCCAAAATTTAATAAAAAACTAAATAATACATTACATATATACTTTATCATTAATAATCACGCTACAGTAAACATTACATATAAACCAATACCCACAGTAATCATCGGTATAGCATCTACTAATCCCATAACAATAAAAAATTGAGTACGAAGAATTGGAATAAGATCCGGTTGTCGCGCAGCTCCTTCTAAGAATTTACTACCTAATATACCTATACCAATAGCAGCACCTATTGCTGCTAATCCCATCATTATTGCTACTGCGATATATAACATATCGTAACTTAAATGTTCCATAATAATAATACCCTCTAAAATTTGTGAAATTTATAACATAAGATTTATTATTAATCTCAATACGGATCATGAGCTATAGATAAATAAATCACTGTTAATACCATAAAAATAAAGGCTTGTAATGTAATAACTAAAATATGAAAAATAGACCAAGGCAAACTTAAAATCCATTGTCCCCACCACGGTAATAACGCAGATATTAAAATGAAAATTAATTCACCAGAATACATATTCCCAAATAGTCTCAGACTCATAGATACTGGTTTGGATAGTAAACTAATAATTTCAAGAATTAAATTTATTGGAATACACATTGGATGAGAAAATGGATGACATCCTAATCTTTTTAAGAATCCTATAATACCATTAGTGCAAATATTATAATATATAATAAGCACAAATATACTTAAAGCTATTGAAGAAGTGATATTAACATCAGCAGAAGGGACAATACGTAAAGCAGAAACACCCAATACATTTTGAGCTATATAGGGTAAAAAATCTACAGGCACTAAATCCATAATATTCATACAAAAAACCCAAACAAACACTGTCATGGACAATGGAGCAATCAATTTACTATTTCCATGGAACATATCTTTTACATTATTATCAACAAATAATATTAACAATTCAATAAATGTTTGTAATTTGTTAGGAACACCATAAGTAGCTGATTTTGCTACGACACTACCAACCAACACAAATAATACAGCTAATAATATTGAAAAAAATATTGAATCTATATTCAATATCCAAAAATGCGAAGAATCTCCTGACTCTAACCATGAAAAAGTACTTAAATCAAACTGTAAATGGTGTAAATGATGCCCTATGTATTCCTGATAACTACTTTGTATGTTTAATAACATTAATACCTTCCAAAAAAACATTATTTATACAACTAATTTAGTAGTCACAAAACTATTACATACTGAGAACATAATTAGTACTGATTAAAAAATATACACTTTATATATTTCTTATAAAATTAATATTAAATCAATTTTTTAGATAAACAAACATATCAACTTATCATCTAAACCGATAAAAAATACAAATAAATATATAACTTTTATGTATCCCGTCCTAATTTAATTAGGACTACTAAATATAAATAACACTATATAAACAGTCTACATATACATGATAACATCAATAAAACATTGTGTTAATTTTGTTAAAATCTATGTATTTCAATACATATTACTTTTAATTAATAAACCTTGTTTTTTTAACCAAACTAGTAAATTAGAAATAGCTGCGGGAGTAACGCCAGAAATTCTAGAAGCTTGTCCGACAGAATAAGGTCTGCAATTATTAAGCTTTTCAACTACTTCTTTAGATAAACCAAAAATACTATTAAAATCTATATCGGCAGGTAATAGAACGCTTTCATTAAAAATATGCTTTGCTATCTCTTCTGTTTGACGATGAATGTATCCCTCATACTTAATCTGAATTTCGATTTGTTCTAATACTTTTTTATCTATAGTTAAAATAGACGGAAAAAAAGTATTTAATCGAGATAATTTAATATAATCAATTTCTGGTCTTCTTAACAACTCTTCCCCATTAATCTCACGTGTCAAAGGTGACTTAAGAAAATTATTTAATTTCGTTATTTCTGGGCTACACGGAAAAATATAAATACCACGCAGTCTTTGCCGTTCTTTTTCAATACTTTCTTTTTTCATGCAAAACTTTTTCCACCGTATATCATCTATTAAACCTAAGTTTCTTGCAATTTCAGTTAATCGCAAGTCTGCATTGTCTTCTCGTAAAGATAAACGATATTCTGCTCGAGCAGTAAACATACGATATGGTTCTTCAGTACCATGCGTGCATAAATCATCTACAAGCACTCCTAAATAAGCCTGATCTCTTCTCGGATACCATCCCTCTTTATTTTTAGCAAATCTTGCCGCATTAATACCTGCTAGCAATCCTTGGGCAGCAGCTTCTTCATACCCAGTGGTACCATTGATCTGTCCAGAAAAAAATAAACCAACAATCAATTTACTTTCTAACGTTAACTTTAAATCACGAGGGTCAAAAAAATCATATTCAATTGCATAACCCGGTCTAGTAATATTAGCATTTTCTAAACCTTTAATAGATTTAATTATTTTTTTTTGCACATCAAATGGTAAACTTGTAGAAATACCATTCAGATAAACTTCTGGGGTGCTTAATCCTTCTGGTTCTAAAAAAACTTGATGAGAATTTCTATCTGAAAAACGTATAATTTTATCTTCTATAGATGGACAATACCTTGGTGATTTACCTTGTACTAATCCAGTATATATAGGGCTTTGATGCAAATTTGATTTCACTATCTCATGCGTTTCATGATTAGTATGCGTAATATAACATGGTACTTGCTCAGGATGTTGTGTTTCTGATCCAATAAATGAAAATACAGGCACAGGATCATCACTATATTGAATATTTAATATATCAAAATTAATATTTCTAGAATGTATTCTAGGAGAAGTACCAGTTTTTAGACGACCTATTCGAAACGATAGATTTTTTAGTCGCTCCGATAACAATGTAGATGACTCTGTATCTCCAGATCGCCCGCCACTAAAACTCTTCATACCAATATGTATTTTCCCATTAAGAAATGTGCCTGTTGTCAGTACTACAGACCTAGCATAAAATTTAACTCCTATTCTAGGCGCAACCACTCCAATAATTTTATTGTCAACAATTATTAAATCTTCTACTGATCCTTGAATAATATGTAAAAATTCTTGATATTCTAAAATGTTGCGTATTATCTGACGATACAAAATTTTATCCGCTTGTGCTCTTGTCGCTCTAACAGCAGCACCCTTAGTATTATTCAATATTCTAAATTGTATACCTGACCTATCTATTGCATAAGCCATAACTCCACCCATTGCATCAATTTCTTTTACTAAATGCCCTTTTCCTATACCGCCTATTGCTGGGTTACAAGACATTTGTCCAAGCATATCGATATTATGAGTAATTAATAAAGTATTACATTTCATCCGAGCAGAAGCTAAAGCCGCCTCTGTTCCTGCATGACCCCCTCCAACAACAATAACATCAAATTTACTAGAACAATACATAAACAATACAATCCTAATGTTTTTATTAATTAATAATATAATAATTAAAGGTAAAATTAATTATCGATGAGCCCTTATAGTTATATAATATAATTCGCATATGCAATTACAATCTCAATTCACAAAAACAATAATAATTCTAAAAATTATTTATCTAATCTAAAAATTATATTATGTCAAAAATCATAAAAAACTCAATAAAAACATTGTTTTTTATAGAACAACATTAAATATTATTTAATAATATTTATTATATACTAATTCAAATATTAAAATAATACTAATCAATAAAAGTTAATTAACATATTTCAAAATTTAAATATAATGAATCATTAAAAATAATTAATATTAATTAAATTAATTATAAAAACTAAAACAACATAATCACTTGAATTAAAGTAATCAATTGTGCTATAATTACGGAATATTTTTGCGATAAAAATATCTGGATATGCACTTAATACATAATTATTCACACAGATAATTTAAATAATTAATATATAAATTAAATACGATATTGAAAATATATATATAATTTCTCTATATAGTATTATATATATGGGCTTGTAGCTCAGATTGGTTAGAGCGCACCCCTGATAAGGGTGAGGTCGGTGGTTCAATTCCACTCAGGCCTATATCTAATAATAGAATAAGCATTTATAAAACATAAATATTCCATGAAAAAAATAAACTAAACTAAGTGTTATTCAGTATTCTTGTATAAATAATTTCAATATCCTGAAACCCTCAGGAATAAAGTGAGTTTATTATTTTTAATACCATAAATTCTTATCCAGATTATTTAACATAAATTTATATATTTTTAAAAATTTCTATAAAAAATACACAAGATACACGATATAAATTAAGATATACATCTTACATATATTTTTTGTACTAAGGTTGTAATAATATGACGATTCGGGTATTAGACGAATTGCCTGCGGTTCAATCATTGAAAAAAGAAAATATTTTCATAATGCAAAAATCGCGGGACATTTTTCAAAAAATTCGTTCACTAAAAATATTAATTCTCAACTTAATGCCAAAAAAAATTGAAACAGAAAATCAATTTTTACGACTATTGTCTTATTCTCCTTTACAAATTGATATCCAACTGCTACGCATAGATAACCATATTTCCAAAAACACACCTTCCGAACACATAAATAAATTTTATTGTAACTTTACAGATGTAAAATATCAAGAATTTGATGGCCTTATAATTACTGGAGCTCCCTTGGGGCTAATTGAATTCTCTAAGATAACATTTTGGCCTCAAATTAAGCAATTAATTTTATGGGCAAAAGAACATATCACTTCCATTTTATTTGTATGTTGGGCGACCCAAGCAGCCTTAAAAATATTATATAATTTTCCGCAATGCGTTCGAAAAAAAAAAATAGTTGGAATTTATCAACATCATACTACAAATACTTATACTGCTTTAACAAAAGGATTTGACACAATATTCATGGCTCCACATTCTCATTATTCAGATTTCCCAAAAGACCTAATTTATCAAAATACAGATTTAAAAATTTTAGCAGAATCTGATGAAGCTGGTGTTTATCTAATGATTAACGAAAATAAAAAACTGATATTTTTAACAGGACACCCTGAATACGATGCTCAAACGTTATCACAAGAATATTTTCGTGATATTAATTTAGGATTAAATCCGTCACTACCTGATAATTATTTTCCTCAAAATAATCCAAAATTAACTCCAAAAATTACTTGGAGAAGCCACGCATATTTATTATTTGCTAATTGGTTAAATTATTACGTATATTAAATAATACTTTCACTCAAGTTTATGTATTTAAATAAATTCATTAAAATTTCACTAAAATACATAAATCTACATTTATTTTAAATCTTTTAAATACACTAAAATAATAACAATACATAATTTTCTTTTTCATAAACATAAAAACTAAATAAGATAAAATTCAATAAAAAATTAATTTTGTAAAAAACATCCAATACATTAAAATTTATTGTCTAAATTTATATATTTGCAATATTATCTTAACATAAAGTATTTATATTAAAATAATTAACCATTACGTTCACATATCATGAACTTCGAAAAAAATTGAAAAAATTTCATATAACGCAATAATTAACATGAAATGTTTTCTATAACTAAATTTATAAAAATAATAATACAAATTATGAAAAATATTAACCCCACTAAAACTACATCTTGGAAATATTTAAAACAACATTTCTCAAAAATAAAAAATACATCAATTTCTACTTTATTTCAACAAGACAAAACTAGATTTTCTAGTTTCTCTGAAATGTTCGAAAATGAAATATTAATTGATTACTCCAAAAATTTAATCACAGAAGAAACTATCAGATATCTTATATCTTTAGCAATAGAATGTGATCTTACAAACGCTATTTCTGATATGTTCTGTGGAAAAAAAATTAACCGAACTGAAAACCGTGCTGTATTGCATATAGCCCTAAGAAATAGAAAAAACACACCTATTCTAGTAGATGCATACGACATCATGCCGAAAATCAATACAATGTTAAAAAAAATGAAACAATTCTGTAATTCCGTGATTCAAGGAAAATGGACAGGTTATACAAACAAAAAAATTACAGATATTATAAATATAGGAATTGGTGGCTCTAATCTCGGTCCTCACATGGTAACCGAAGCATTAACACCCTACAAAAACCATTTGAACATACATTTTATTTCTAATGTGGATGGTACCCAAATTTTCGAAACGCTTAAAAATTTACATCCAGAAACTACGCTATTTATAATAGCGTCAAAAACTTTCACTACTCAAGAAACTATGACTAACGCACATAGTGCGCGTCATTGGTTTTTAAAAAACATTAAAAATCATCACCAAGAAAACATCTCTAAACATTTCATAGCGTTATCTACAAATACCACAGAAGTAAACCGATTTGGTATTAATCCAATAACAAACATGTTCAAACTTTGGGATTGGGTAGGCGGACGTTATTCTTTGTGGTCCTCTATTGGATTATCTATTATGCTGTCATTAGGACCAGATAATTTTGAAGAATTACTTACTGGCGCTCATGCTATGGATACACATTTTTACCATACACCTTTTAATAAAAACCTGCCTGTCATATTAGCTCTTATTGGAATTTGGTACAATAATTTCTTTCACACAGAAACTGAAGCAGTATTACCATACGATCAATACATGCATCGTTTCACAGCATATTTACAACAATTAAACATGGAATCTAACGGAAAATGTACAGACCGCAACGGATTACCTGTTACATATCAAACTGGACCAATTATATGGGGTGAAACAGGTACGAACGGGCAACACTCTTTTTACCAATTATTACATCAAGGAACAAAGATGGTTCCATGCGATTTTATAATACCAATAAATAGTCACGTGTCTATCTCTGATCATCATGAAAAATTAGTATCAAATTTTATTGCTCAAACTAAAGCTTTAGCCTTTGGCAAAACAACAATAGATATACAGCAAGAAATAAGCATGCATGACATACATGCAAAAAATTTAATTCCCTTTAAAACATGTAAAGGAAATAACCCTAGTAATTCTATATTAATTAAAAAAATTACCCCTTATACTTTAGGAGCGCTAATTGCGTTGTATGAACATAAAATATTTACCCAAGGCATCATACTAAATATTTATACCTTCGACCAATGGGGCGTCGAATTGGGGAAACAATTATCCAGCAGTATTCTCCCAAAGATAAAACATAAAAATTTAATTTTTACTAATCATTATGACAGTTCATCTTATGAATTAATTAAAGTTTATAAATCTTGGAGTAATTAAAATTTATACAAATTATTTAAAACAGCTAAATATATGATTGTATCATCATATGTACAATGAAAGTTATATACAACAAAAATTTTGTTATAAACATAACTATATATTATATGCCACTAATAATATATAGTTATGATGTTCTGCAAAACAAACTACACGTAATTCTTTTAGTATCTTTTTTCTTATATAAATCCCAATTAGCTGGAACTATATATGTATGTTGAGTATATTTGTATCTTAAATTCTCTACATAAATCCAAGATTCCGTTGACAAACGATTATATTTCTCTAATAAGTTGATAACTTTAGTTATTAAATCATTATTCTGAAACGGAGGATCAATAAAAACCACATTGTATATTTCAGTTGATTTTTTTAACCATGTGCAACAATCAATACATATAACATTACTATTCAATACTAAAAATAATCTAGTCACCTCTAATAATCTTTTAATGCAAGTATAATCTATATCTAAAAAAGTCACTTTATTGGCTCCTCTAGATAATGATTCTAGACCTAATGCTCCGCTACCAGCAAAACAATCTAAACATAGAGATTTAAAAATAATAGGATTTAACCAATCAAATAACATTTCACGAATACGATTAGTAGTTGGACGAACTTGAGAATCTTTTCCAACAAATACTTTACGCCCTTTCCACTTGCCTCCAGTAATTCTAATTGTACCAAACATATTTATACCTCTGATTATTTATAGATTTATAATTTTTCTTATATCAGAAATATATCTTTATCAAAATTAATAATTTCTTAATAAATTTCTATTTACGCAACACTACTCTATAAACAAATGTTTATCAAAATTGTACATACTTTTTATAAATTTCATATACTTATAATTAATCATTAACTACTAATTTTAGCGCGCAACATATACTATATAATTAATTATCATCTTAAATATATTTAAATCACTGTACAAAAAATAATCAAAACTACTACTATAAAACTATATAATATCTTATATTCGAGCAGTATAAACCTTTATAAGGTAATTCGTGCGTAATAAATTAACTTAAAATTTATATATTGGTACTAATTAAAGGAATCTATATGAACTATAAAAATAATTTTTTAAATACATTAAAAAAGACCTTATTAAATACCCGAAAAAAAATAGGAGACAATATTATTAATTTGATATATGGACAAAAAAAAATTGACACTACATTACTTAATAATATTGAACATCAATTATTACTCGCAGATGTAAGTATCCAAACTACTCAAAAAATCATCAATAATTTAAAAAATTACATTCATACCAATATAAATTGTAACAAAAATTTATTTTATCAAATATTACAGGATGAAATGCTAAAAATAATCAACTCTTCTAATAAACCATTACTTATACCAGACACACAAAAACCATTTATTATATTAATGATTGGAGTAAACGGATCAGGTAAAACTACCACTGTTGGAAAATTAGCTTATCATTACCAATTAGGGGGAAAAAAAGTCATACTAGCTGCAGGTGATACTAGCAGATTAGCAGCAATAGATCAACTAGAAATTTTAGGAAAACGCAGCGGTTGTAATGAAATAATAAAAAATTATACTACTTCTGACCCTGCTGCCGTAATATTTAAAGCTATTAAAATAGCGCAATTAAAATCTGCAGATTTATTAATTATAGACACTGCAGGCAGATTACAAAATCAACTCCATGCAATTTCGGAACTAAAAAAAATTGTTAAAGTCATAAAAAAAATAAATCCCCAAGCTCCACAAGAAACTATACTAGTTCTCGATGCTAATACTGGACAAAACTCTATTAATCAAGTACATATTTTTCATGATGTTATCAACATAACCGGTATTATAATGACGAAATTAGATGGCAGTGCTAAAGGGGGGACATTGTTGTCCATAGCAGATCACTTTTCTATTCCAATACGGTATATTGGAATAGGACAAAATATTAATGATTTACAACCATTTAAACCACATGATTTTGTTGAAGCTATTTTGTCAAAATAAAACTAATCTTTAAATCCACATACTAACTGTATTTAAAAATGCTCTTTAACTGTAGGAAATCTAAAGCATACATTTATTATTTTTCAGTATGCTTATACTGTAATCTATATTTCTGTATTAGAAAATCAATTTTAAAAAAATCAATTTTTTACTTATTAAGTAATAAATAATAAAACTGAAAAATATATACATTAACTTTTTATGCATGAAAATACAATATAGTTTTATATAAACTATCCAATTTCAAACTATTAAATATTTTACTTATCATAAATTATTTATATCTTTCACTATAACATAAAGAATCAAATATTTATAACTAATTACAAATTATGAACAATTCAAATATCATGAAATTAACAGTTATATCAATAATAATCATGTTATAATTCCATTAATTAATGTAACTATAATCATGATTCACACGCTTGGTATAAAATTTAAAATTCTTACCAAAACTTATTACACTAATAATAATTTTTGCATACATGAAATTTCAGGAGTATAGATGCCAAAAAACATACAAAATCGAAAAACCTTAATCTCTCAAGGAACCTTAGAAGCTTACATAAGAACAGCTAATACTTATTCTGTATTAACAGCAGAAGAAGAACGATCCTTGGCTAAACGTTTATATTACCACGGCGATCTAGACGCCGCAAAAAAACTCATTGTCTCACATTTGAGATTTGTTATACACGTTGCGAGAAATTATTCGGGATATGGATTGCCACAAGCTGATTTAATACAGGAAGGTAACATTGGCTTAATGAAAGCTGTGCGTAGATTTAATCCAGAACTAGATGTGCGCTTAGTATCTTTTGCGGTACATTGGATTAAGTCAGAAATACACGAATATGTCTTAAAAAACTGGAGAATAGTAAAAATTGCAACTACTAAAGCACAAAGAAAATTATTTTTCAACTTAAGAAAAACTAAAAAACGTTTAGGTTGGTTTAATGCAGGAGAAATTGAAATAGTAGCAAAAACACTAAATGTCACTAGTAAAGACGTAAGAGAAATGGAATCACGTATGGCCGCGCAAGATATGACATTTGAGCAACCTTCAGATGAAGATCACCGAAATTTTTTAACCACGATAACTACTCCAGCAGTACTATATTATTCACAAGATAATATAACTATTTCCAATGAAGAAAATGAATGGCAAGATCGAATAAATAATAAACTAAAGATTGCCATAAACACTTTAGATAAACGTAGTCAACATATTATTAAAGCAAGGTGGTTAAATGTAAATAATAATAAGACTACGTTACAAGAATTAGCCAATCAATATGGAGTATCTGCTGAACGAGTGCGTCAATTAGAAAAAAATGCAATGAAAAAAATGAAATCTATGATCCAAAACTAATAAATAAATTAAAATCCTTAAAACTATAAATAAATATTTATAGTTTTGTTATTTGACTATATGTAAGTAACTAGTATAATTATCAGTGATACAAAGTAATTAATGTATATGATGTTTAATTTATTTAAATTATAAAAATTTATGTAATTATGAAGAGATCATATAAGTCTCTCGTTCACTTTTAATAAAAGTATGTTATTTTTCGTAATTTACATTATTCTGATTTCAAAACACTGCAAAATATTAAATAACCTTTGGAGCAAATTATGACGATCATTGGTCATACATTAGGGTTTCCTCGCATTGGAGCACACAGAGAATTAAAATACGCTTTAGAAAGTTATTGGAACAACTTAATTAAACCAGAACAATTATTAGAAATAGGACGTATGCTTAGGATTCGTCATTGGGAGAAACAAAAAGAATGCGGTATGGATTGGATTCCGGTTGGTGATTTTGCATGGTATGATCATGTTTTATCTACTAGTTTAATGGTAAACAATATTCCAAAGAGACATCGTTGTGACAATGAAAAACAAGCTAATTTAGATACACTATTTAGAATAAGTAGAGGTTGTTTTATAGATAACAAACTAATAGCACCATCAGAACTTAAAAAATGGTTCAATACTAACTATCACTACATAGTGCCAGAATTTTCTGAAAATCAAGACTTCCAATTAAATTGGATGCAATTATTCGACGAAATTGATGAAGCTCTATCTCTAAAATATCCGGTCAAACCAATACTATTAGGACCAATAAGTTACCTATGGTTAGGGAAAACAACGGGCAAAACTTTTAACCGATTATCACTATTACCTAGTTTATTAAAAGTTTATAAAAAAATATTAAAGATAATATCAAAAAAAAATATTAATTGGATTCAAATTGATGAACCTATATTATCATTAGAACTACCAACATTATGGACGTCAGCGTATTTAAGTACTTATGAACAATTACATGGAAAAGTAAAACTATTATTGACTACTTATTTTGATGACATACACCATCAACTTAATACTATAACACAATTAAAAATAGATGGATTACATGTAGACCTAGTTTCTAATTCTAATAATATATCACTACTACACCAAACACTACCAAAACATTGGGTCATATCTGCCGGAATAATAAATGGACGTAACATATGGAAAACTAATCTACACAATTGGTTTAAAAAATTATCCCCTATAGTAACAGAAAGAAAATTATGGATTGGACCTTCTTGTTCATTTTTACACATTCCAATAGATTTGGATCTAGAAAATCAATTAGATACACACATTAAAAAATGTTTTGCTTTCTCAATACAAAAATGTCTAGAAATAAAAATGTTGTGTGCTGCGCTAAATTCTAAAAATACAAATGATTCTAATGCATGTGCAGATACATTGTTATCATACTGTAATGACTACAAATATTTTAAAACACATTACGATATAATGCACAATATTAATATCGCAAAACAATTAAAAAACATTGATAATATTCCAAAAACTAGAAACACCAAATATGTAAAACGATCTGTATTACAACATAATACACTTAACTTACCAATGCTCCCAACAACTACTATAGGATCATTTCCTCAAACTAAAGAAATCCGTAAACTTCGCGCAGATTTAAAAAAAAATAAAATAGAAAAAAACTTCTATAATATTAATATTAAAAAATACATTAAAAAAATTATTACAGAACAAGAAAAATTAGGGCTCGATGTACTAGTACATGGAGAACCTGAACGAAATGATATGGTAGAATACTTTGGAGAAAACTTAGATGGTTTTATTTTTACGCAAAATGGATGGATACAAAGCTATGGATCACGTTGTGTGAAACCACCCATAATTATTGGTGATATTAGTAGATCCAAACCTATTACTAAAGAATGGATACATTATGCACAAACATTAACTAAAAAACCAATAAAAGGCATATTAACTGGACCTATTACTATAACAATTTGGTCATTTTTACGAGAAGATATAGAACTTAAAACAATAGCTCTACAACTAGCGCTGGCTATACGAGCAGAAGTATTAGATTTAGAACAAACAGGTATTAAAATTATACAAATTGATGAACCTGCTTTAAGAGAAGGATTACCCCTAAAATACCGCGATCAAAAACAATATTTAGAATGGGCAATTAATATTTTTAATACAACTATATCATCAGTAAAAGATACAACCCAAATACATACACACATGTGTTATTCCGAATTTAATGATATAATGCACGTTATTGGAAGATTAGATGCAGATGTGATTAGTATTGAAGCATCTAGATCTAATGAAAACATACTAACATCTATACATAATTGTATAAATAATTTAAATGAAATTGGCCCTGGAGTATATGATATTCATTCTCCAAACATACCAACAAAGAAGGAAATAATAAAAAAAATTAATCAACTATTAAAATATATTCCTAAAACTCGATTATGGATTAATCCTGATTGCGGATTAAAAACAAGATCATGGATAGAAATAAAAAAATCATTAAATAACATGATATCCGCCGCAAAAACGCTGCGTGACCAGTAGTAAAATCACAAAAACTGTTCAATACTATATTCTTATATTAGAACAGTTATATTTTTGCTTATTGTTATGTAAATACACTGAATATTTTCATTTTATCTATGTTTAACTAATCAACATTAATAACACTAAAATATTTATTTTTAAATAATCTTATGCATAAGAAATTACAATAATTATTTTTAAAAATTAAAAAAATACTTTTAATACAAATTAAAAATCACATAAAACTTATTATATGCCTATCACTCATACATTTCATTTAGGATTACACATTAAAGACATACAAGATGCGACTTTAGCTATTCTTCCAGGAGACCCAAATAGGGTAAAAAAAATTGCACTCCTAATGAATAATCCAAAACATATTTGTAGTAATCGTGAATTTAATACGTGGTCTGCTCAAATTAATGGAAATACAGTCATTATATGTTCAACCGGTATCGGTGGACCTTCTACTTCGATCGTTGTAGAAGAACTATCTCAATTAGGTATAACAACATTTTTACGGGTGGGTACTGCGGGTGCTATCCAAGAATATATAAATACAGGAGATATACTAATTATTACTGCTGCAGTTCGGTATGACGGAACAAGCAGACATTTTGCTCCTATAGAATTTCCTGCAGCAGCAGACTTATTATGCAGTCTATCACTCATTAAAGCAGCAAAAAAAATTGGTATTAAATATCATATTGGTGTAACTGTATCTTCAGATACATTTTATCCAGGTCAAGAAAGATATAATACATTTTCTGGAAAAATCATTAAAAAATTCAGGGGTTCTATAAAAGAGTGGAAAAATATAGGTGTTATAAGTTACGAAATGGAATCCGCAACACTATTAACTATGTGTTTAACCCAAAAACTAAAAGCAGGAATGGTTGCAGGCGTTGTAATCAATCGTGCAAAAAATGAAACCCCCAATTGTAAAATAATACAATCTGCTGAAGAACATGCTATAAAAGTAGTGATAGAAGGAGCCCATATCATTCTCACTAAAAATATACAAATTATATAAATTTTATACATTAAAAAATATAATAAATTTTGAAAAATTTCTTATTTTTAATACCAAATACTTTATACAATGCTTTTCAACAAATGAAACAACTTGTTACTTACAACAACAATGAATTTTCATTCATAAGAAATGATTTAAAAAGAAAATTTTTTAAAAAAATATATTATTTTATATATAATTCCTATTAACTAAACCAATATTAAAATATTATTTTTTATAAAAAATATACAATGAACATACCAATATATTTTTATGATATAATTAACATATTTATAGGATTTATAATAACCGGAATATTTTCTGTAATTACAGTTAAAATTTATATAAAAAAATATAAAAAAAATTATTTAAATCATAAAAAAATTCTATCTATTTCTACAGAAAATTTAAAAAATGAATCTAATTTACGTCAAAACACTGAAAAAAAATTACAACATACATTACAAACAGTATGCGAATTACACGGAAAACTATCCACTGCTGAAGAAAAATTAAAATTATTCAATTGTTATTATCAAAAATATGAGAAATTAAATGTAGAATTGCAAAAGCAAATGGATCTGAATCATATACAAGCATTAAAAATAAAAGAATTATCTATCCGATTAGAAGAACATAAAATATCAACAGAAGAAAAACAAAAATTGTTTATTGATAACGAACATAAATTAACCATACAAATTGAAAATTTAGCAAATCGAATTTTTGAGAAAAACAGATCACAGTTAGAAACACAAAACAAACTCTCCCTTGAAAACATACTATCTCCCTTACAAATACAATTAGATATATTTAAAAAACAAATGCAAAATAATTTTAATTTAGAAGAAAAAACAACACATTCATTAACCTATGAAATTCGTACTCTTCATCAATTAAATGCAAAAATCACTCAAGAAACTGTTAATTTAACACAAGCTTTAAAAGGAAATAATAAAATACAAGGAAACTGGGGCGAAGTTATTCTAACTCGTGCGTTAGAATCTTCTGGAATGCGTGAGGGATATGAATTCCATATACAAAATAGTATAAAACATAAAGATGGATACAGATTACAACCTGATGTTGTAATACATTTACCTAAAAATAAAAAGGTAATTATTGATTCCAAAGTATCTTTAATAGCATATGAACGTTATTTTAATAGCACTAATAAAGAAGAAAAAAGATTAGCTATTACCGATCATATTAATTCAATACGTAATCATATAAAATCATTAAATAAAAAAGATTATCAAAAATTATTTGAACTAAATACATTAGATTATATCTTAATGTTCATACCAATTGAATCAGCATTCATTTTAGCCATAAAAACAGAGCCATCATTATTAACAGATGCTATGAAACGTAATATTATGTTAACTAGCCCTACAACATTATTAATAGCTTTACGTACTATTAATAATTTATGGCAATATGAATATCAAAACTGCTATGCAAAAAAAATTGCTGATAAAGCAAGTAATTTATACGATAAATTAAGGTTATTTATAGATGATTTAAATAAAATTGGAGTTTATTTACATAAAGCTGAGACTGTATATAACGCGGCAAAAAATAAATTTTCTGAAGGAAAAGGAAATATTATTAGCAAAGCAGAAAGTTTTAAAGCACTCGGGGTACAAATAAAACAACCAATTATCACTACTACTACTCCTTCTCACAAGGAATCACATGATAATACTTGTATAACAAGTACATATAAATAAATTTTTTTTTAGATTTTTCTTAATAAAGAAAATAATTTCATTATTAATAATAAAAAATCATTAATTTCATAAAAATTGAAACAACAAGTTTAATTTTGTTAAATTTTAATTATCTAATATACATAATAAATATTATTATAAAATATGAAATATAAACACGATAAAGACATGACCCATTTCGGATTTAAAAATATTCAAAAAACAAAAAAAAATTCTATGGTATCTAATATATTTGATATTGTAGCAAATAAATATGATTTAATGAATGATATAATGTCATTTGGTATACATAGAATTTGGAAACATTATACACTACAACATAGTGAAGTACACTCTGGGAACAAAGTTTTAGATCTGGCTGGAGGTACTGGGGATTTAAGCATAAAATTTTCAAAACTAGTCGGCAACACAGGAATAGTAGTGCTACTAGATATAAACTATACTATGTTATGTAAAGGGCGTGATAGATTACGAAATTTAGGAATACTGAACAATATAATATATATACAGGCTGATGCCGAATATTTACCATTTCCTAGTAATACTTTTGATTGTATTGCAATTTCTTTTGGATTACGAAATTTTACAAATAAAGAAAAAGCACTGTTTTCAGTATACAGAGTACTAAAACCTAGAGGAAAACTATTAATTTTAGAATTTGGAGCGCCTACTTTTTCGTCATTTAAAAAGCTGTATAATTTGTACTCATTTAACGTCCTACCTAAATTAGGCGCAGTTATAACAAGCAGTCATGATAGTTATCAATATCTTGTAGAATCTATTCGTATGAATTTAGATCCAGAAACATTAAAAGATATTATTACACAAACAGGATTCACTAATGCTAGTTATACTAATTTAACCGGTGGAATTGCTGTGTTATATAGCGCTTATAAAAAATAAAAAACACTATGTTTGTTTTTTAACACACCTGCATAACTCCAGTCTTGTTTAACGTTGTCACTAATAAATTAAATATTAATTTTTGAGAAATCATAATACCCAACACTAGTAATATATTACATATAGTAAATATTAAAATGATTATTTATATAAAGCATAATATCAAATAATTATTATTTATAAAAAAATCTAATCTTAGAATATTAAGACGTTTACTTTAAAATAAAAAAAATTATACTAAAATAAGCATTAAGATTTAATTAAATATACAACATAATATTTTTAAAATCATTATATAAAATATAATAATGTTTTAAAAAGTTATTTTTAAAACTGCTTGAAAACATCATAATTTTATAAAAACTATTATTTAAAAATAAAATAAAGTATATTTATACCTTATGTAAAATTACAGGAAAAATAATGGTTTTTACTGAAATATACCGACTCTATTATATAATAAAAATAATACTACATTATGGATTAAGCGATTTTATTCCAGATCATCGGTTAATTTTCCTGTTTAAAATAAAAAACAGATTTTTATTACGGATTTTTAACAAACATACACATCTAACTTTAGAAAATAGATTACGTTTAGCATTACAAACATTAGGGCCTATATGGGTTAAATTTGGACAAATGCTAGCTACGCGTCGTGATATTTTTTCAGATTCTATTGCAGATCAATTAGCAATTCTACAAGATCATGTAAAACCTTTTGACAGCATGATTGCTAAAACATATATAGAACGTGCTATTGGACACCCATTAGATACATACTTTAAAAATTTTCAAGAAACACCATTAGCCTCTGCATCTATCTCACAAGTACATTCTGCAAAATTAAAAAAAAACAACAAAGATATAGTAATTAAAGTTATTCGACCAGGTCTTGTACCAATTATAAAATCAGATTTATATTTAATGCATAAATTATCATATTGGGTTTATAAATTTCTTCCAGAAGGAAGAAAATTTAAATTTTCAGAAATTCTTAAGGAATACGAAAAAACCCTCTTCAATGAACTTAATTTATTAAAAGAAACTGCAAACACTCTACAATTAAGAAGAAACTTTAAAAATAGTAAAATACTATATATACCAAAAGTATATGTAAATTTATGTAGCAAAAATGTCATGGTAATGGAGCGTATTTATGGAATACCGATATATGATATAGTCACATTAAAAAGAAAAAAAACTAATATGAAATTATTAGCAAAACGCGGAATAGAAATATTTTTTACACAAGTATTTAGAGATAGTTTTTTTCACGGAGATATGCACCCCGGAAATATTTTTATTAGCTGTAAGTATCCAAATAATCCAAAGTACATTACTATAGATTGTGGAATTGTTGGATCATTAAATAAAAAAGACAAATATTACTTAGCAGCTAATTTCATTGCATTTTTAAAACAAGACTACCGTAAAATTGCCGAATTACACCTAGATTCCGGATGGATACCAACGAATACTAACATTGAAGATTTTGAAGGTGCACTTAGAACAGTATTCGAACCAATTTTTACACAACCATTAAAAAACATCCCTTTTAGTAAAATACTATTTTATTTATTTAATACTGCAAGATATTTTAATATGGAGGCGCAACCACAATTAATCTTATTACAAAAAACTCTGCTATATATTGAAGGAATAATTAGAGAAATATATCCTCATTTAAATCTTTGGATATCAGCGCAACCATTTTTCGAAAAATGGATACAAGACCAATTAAAATTTTCAACAATCATGTGTAGCATTAAAAATAAAATACCTTATTTGATCAATAAAACTATAGAATTACCTAATATATTAGGTCATGAATTTAAACACTCTTTTTTTCTACAACAAAAAATAGAAAAATTAATAACAAAATTAATAAAACAACGTACTAATCATCACCGAGCTGTGTTCTTATTTAGTATTGGAACAATACTTATTATAATAAGTAGCATCTTTTTATATACAAAAGATAAATATTTTAAAAACTTTTCTATTTTCCTATTTATCATAGGGATATACATATGGACTGTAGGATGGAGACGCATTTAAAAATAAAATGATACAAAATCAATAAAATTGTAAATTAATATTATATTTTCATATAAAATTAAAATATACAAAAAAATAATTAATAAATTTTTTATTAAAAATGATATTATATACTACTCGACAATTAATTTAATAAGAAAAATTAATTATCAAATAATTAATCTGTAAATAAATTTGAACTATGAAATATAATGATTTGCGCGAATTTATTAAAATTTTAGAACATCACGGTGAATTAAAACGTATCGACATTCCTATTGATCCGAATCTAGAAATGACAGAAATTTCCCATCGTACTATTAAATCAAATGGACCTGCACTATTCTTCAACAATCCTAAAGGATATTCAATGCCTGTACTTTGTAATTTATTCGGCACACTTAATAGAATTGCTCTAAGTATGGGAAAAAAAAACGTTATGGCACTACGAGATATTGGGAAATTACTTGCATTTTTAAGATATCCAGAATTACCAACAAATATACAAGATTTTTTTTCTAATGTACCTAATTTTCGGCATATATTACATATGCCTACTAAACAAGTAAGTTTTGCTCCATGTCAGGAAAATATTTACTATGATACAGATGTAGATATCACACATATGCCAATAATGCGCTGTTGGCCTGGGGATATATCTCCATTAATAACTTGGGGAATCACTATAACTCGTGGACCACATAGTAAAAGGCAAAACCTGGGCATCTATCGTCAACAAGTATTATCAAAAAATAAAATTATTATTAGATGGTTATCTAATCGTGGGGGTGCTTTAGATTTTAAATCATGGGCAGAAAATACTTCAGAAAAAAGATTTCCAATTACTGTAGCATTAGGTGCTGATCCCGCTACTTTACTAGGCGCAGTAGTGCCTATTCCTAATACATTATCAGAATATGCTTTTTCCGGTCTATTAAGAGGACGAAAAACAGAAGTTACTAAATGTATCTCATGTAACTTAGAGATTCCAGCAAACTCTGAAATTATATTAGAAGGATATTTAGAACGTAATATCCTTGCGACAGAAGGTCCTTTTGGAGACCATACAGGATATTACAATACTACTAATAAATTTCCAATTTGCACTATTACTCATATAACTCGAAGAAATAACCCAATTTATCATTCTACATATACTGGTAAACCCATAGATGAACCCGCAATGCTTAGTATTGCAATGAATGAAATATTTATTCCTATAATACAAAAACAATTTCCAGAAATCACAGATTTTTATTTACCTCCAGAGGGATGTTCATATAGATTAGCTATTGTCACTATAAAAAAACAATATATTGGACATGCAAAACGTATAATCTTTGGAGTATGGTCGTTCATAGAGCAATTTATTTACACTAAATTTATTATTGTATGTGATGATGATATTGATGCAAGAAATTGGAATGATGTAATATGGGCTATAACTACACGAGTAGACCCAGATCGTGATACTACGATCGTTAAAAACACACCGATTGATTATCTCGATTTTGCTAGTCCTATTGCTGGATTAGGATCTAAGATAGGTATAGATGCTACAAATAAATGGCCAGGAGAAACTAACAGAAAATGGGGCGATCCAATAAATATGAGTAGTGCAATATGCTGCTATATCGATAGCATTTGGGAAAAACTCAACATTTTAAACCATAAAAACAAAAATAATAACTCTAATAAATAGATTGTATAATATCTTTATATAAATAAATCATATAAAAGTTTTTATTTTTAAATGAAACAATATATTAAGTTAACTCACTAAATAATATAAATAAATTTATACTTAAACATATAATAAAAAATATATAAATATTTTTTATTAATATAAAATTCCAACATAACATTTCATTATTATCATAATAAATAAATATTATATAATTATTTTTATTGATACAGTTCTTAAAGGATAAAAATAATAAAAAAATCTATATACTTTAAAACATATAAATATATTTCAATAACAAAAATTACCAATATTCAAAATTAAAATAAATTCAATTTTAGTAATATATTTCTAATAAAATACATTTATGTTCTATTTATAATTTAATATGGTTTATTAAGGGGGGAATATGAAAAAATTACATCTAATAATGATGATAATTTTTTTAATATTTTCATGCAAAAGTATATCTTCATCAATAATTGAGGGAAGACAATACATTCGTTTAAATAAACCTGTTCATAATGCACCGAAAATACTAGAATTTTTTTCTTTTTACTGCACGCATTGTTACCAATTTGAACAAATTTATCATATCTCCAATCATATACAACAAACATTGCCTAAAAACATATATTTTTATAAATATCATGTTAATTTTTTAGGAAATTTAGGAAAACAATTAACACATGCATGGGCTGTAGCAATCGCATTAGGCATAGAAACTAAAATTAGTCCTATATTATTTGAAGCAATACAAAAACAACAATCTATTCGCACCACAGAAGATATTAGGTCAATATTTATTAAATCTGGTATAAAATCTGAAGAATTTGATACTGCTTGGAATAGTATTTTAGTAAAATCTTTAATTTTAGATCAAGAACAAGCAGCAATAGACTTTTGTTTAAAAGGAGTACCATCAATATTTATAAATGGACAATATATGGTAAAAAATGATAAATTAGATATATCATCGGTAAATGCATATATTCAACAATTCTGTGAATTATTAAATTTACTTATAGAGAAAAAATAATATTCCATTATATGGAATATTCTATCTTTAATAAATAATTAAATGTATTCTCTACAAGATTGTAATAACATATACTGCAATAATTACTGTCATTATAATAAATATGTATTACCATGAAATCATAAGACTCATTATTATGAGTGATAAATAATAAATTTGTCAATATATATTTTTGTGTGCTAATGTTAATATTTAATAAACTTAAACAAATACACCAAATAGCTTATTAAGCTGTAATGCAACACCTAATTCCACCAAATTAAAAATTTTTACATTGTTATGACTATAATAAATATAAAAAATCCAATAATCTTAGTGGACGGTTCTTATTATGCATATCGTGCATATTACGCCTTCCCACAGTTAATTAATAGTCTAGGAGAACCAATATGGGTAATATATGGTGTGCTAAAAATGATAAACAGTCTCTTAAAAAAACACAAACCAATTCAAATGGCTGTTATATTTGACACAATAGGACAAAAAACATTCCGAAAAGATTTATATGCACAATATAAAGCTAATCGTCCTAAAACTCCTATAAACCTTTCTATTCAAATGAATCCTTTATGTCAAATAATAGAAGCTATGGGTATAAAAATACTTAAAATTCCTGGAATAGAAGCAGACGATATAATAGGAACATTGTCTGTGTTTTTTGCGCAAAAATCAAAAAAAAATCATGTATTAATTAGTACAGGAGATAAAGACATAACACAAATTATATCTCCACAAATCACTATTATTAATAGTGCATCAAATAATATTGTTACTCCTGCAGAAATAGAAAAAAAATTTGGTATTCCTCCGAATCTAATGGCCGATTATTTAGCATTAATCGGTGATCGCTCAGATAATATTCCTGGCATTCCTAAAATAGGTAAAAAAACTGCTCAAATTTTATTAAATAAAATAGGAAACTTAAAGACAATATACGAACAACTAGAAAAAATTGATACATTAAATCTACGTAACACTAAAACAATAAAAAATGCATTAAAAATTAATAAAGACGCACTATTTTTATATTATAAATTAACAACTATTAATACCAATATACTATTAAAAGAAGCAGATTATCAATTATCCATTAAAACAGCAAATATTGATATATTATTATCTTTATTTAAAAAATATGAATTTGAAAAATGGTTAATAGACTTAAAATCAGGTACATGGTTAATTCATAAAAATTATGCAAATAATATTACACTACCAACTAAATTTTCAGAAAATAAATTAAATTTACAAAAAAATAAATTACTAACAAATTTCTATCAAGAAAAAACTATTAAAATAATACATGATACCGATATGCTATTTAATTGGATAAAAAAAATTAATGTTGCTAAAATTTTTACATTTAATTTAGATACAGATAATTTTAATGCTTCTACAGCTAATATTATTAGTATTAGTCTATCTATAGACTCTAAAGAAAATGCATTTATTCCTATACAAACTGATTACTCTAAAAATTATTATAATTTTTTATGTCTCAAAAAAACATTAAATATTCTTAAACCTATTTTAGAAAATTCAAAAATAAAAAAAATTGGACAAAATCTGAAATTTAGCCATTCTATATTTAAACGATATAACATTGATTTATTAGGTATAGAATTTGATGTAATTTTAGAATTATATGTACTATACGGTACAGCTAATTTTAAAAATATAAAAAACTTCTTAGATATAAATACATTCAACGCAATTTTAAACTTTAAAGAAAATTATAATTTTTACGAAAAAAACAAAAAAACATTAGATTTAGGGAATGTACAGTTAAGATCTATACATTCTATTCAACTCACCCAATCAATGTCCAAATTACATAATATTTTATGGATAAAAATATCAGAAAACCCTAAACTAAAAGAAATATTTAAAACAATAGAAATACCCTTAATAACTGTGCTATCGCGTATAGAAAATTACGGAGTCCTAATTGATAAACAATTACTCCATAATCACTCAGAAGAACTAAATTCTAAAATTAACACACTAAAATTAACTGCATATAAATTAATTGGAACACCTTTTAACTTAGCTTCTACTAAACAATTACAGGAAATATTATACAACAAACAAAAACTACCAATTTTAAAAAAAACACCTCATGGATCACCTTCAACTAATGAAGAGGTATTAAAAATACTAGCAAAAAAATATCCAATACCAAAAATAATTCTGCAATATCGCAGTTTATCTAAATTAAAATCTACTTATACCAATAAATTAACCGATGTGATTAATAAACATTCAAACAGAGTACATACTTCATATAATCAAACTAGAACTTCTACAGGACGTTTATCTTCTAATAACCCTAATTTGCAAAATATTCCTAATAGGAATTACGAAGGTAGAAAAATACGACAAGCATTTATTGCTCCAAAAAATTTTTTAATTATAGCTGCAGATTATTCACAAATAGAGCTAAGAATTATGGCTCACTTATCTAAAGATATTAAATTAATACATGACTTTCTTTCTGAAAAAGATATCCATACTCTAACAGCTGCTGAAATATTTGTAACTACTCTACAATCAGTCACTAACGAACAAAGACATAAAGCTAAAACTATTAATTTTGGATTAATTTACGGAATGAGCGCTTTTGGATTAGCACAACAACTATCTGTAACACGTAAAGAAGCGCAACAATATGTAGATCGCTACTTTAAACGTTACCCTGGTATTATGAAATATATGCAATACATACGAGAACACGTAAAAAAATACGGTTATGTTTATACTTTAAATGGAAGAAAATTATATCTACCAAATATCTATTCTAATAATATATCTCAAAAAAGAAGCGCGGAAAGGGCAGCTATTAACGCTCCTATGCAAGGCAGTGCAGCTGATATTATAAAAAAAGCTATGATATCTATTGATAACTGGTTGCAAACAGATGACATTCCAGCCAGAATCATCATGCAAGTACATGATGAATTAGTATTTGAAGTACAAAACAGTATTGTGGATTTTTTTACAAAAAAAATCAAAAAATTAATGGAAGAATGTTATGTACTTAAAGTCCCTTTAAGGGTAGATATTGGAATTGGAAAAAATTGGGAACAAGCTCATTAAAACAAACCTATCTGGACTCGATCTCATAAAAATCTTTATAATGTAAGCTTATTGTAATAATAATATCATGCGCAAAAATAATTATTTTAACCAATTATTTAAAATTTTATGCAAAATAAATATTCCATATTTTTTAACAGCAGAAAATATTTCAACTTGAATATCTGTACTAAAAATACTTTGACAATCTTTTATTATTTTTTTTGACATAATACACAAAGTGTTTTTAGAGATTTTATCTGATTTATTCAATAAAACTAAAATAGGAATATTCATAAGTAATGCTTTTTCAATAATTTTTTTATCTAAACTTCTAATTGACCTTCTAATATCTATAACTACAATTAATCCTTTTACACTGATTTTTTTTAAATATTCATATATTACATGATTCCAATAATCTTTTTGTATTGTATTATCGTTAGAGTAACCATAACCAGGAAAATCAATTAAATATACGCCTAATTGTACTTCAAAAAAATTAATAAATCTCGTGCAGCCTGGATTCTTACTAACCTTAGTTAATTTTTTTTTCCCAGTCAAAGCATTTATAACACTAGATTTGCCACTATTAGAATAACCAACAAAAGCCACTTCTATCCCCATAATATTTTTATTATTAGATAAACGATAAATTTTTGGGACACTCATAAAGAAACGAGTAGCATTATAGTTATACATTAAACTACCATATAAAAATCTTTTATTAAAATATATGAAAATTTATTAATTACTTAAATAAACCCACACAAAACATATAAAACTATTATTCTAATATTTAACAATAAATAGATAATATTTTATCTAAAACAGATAATTTTAATGCTACACATTATAATACAATTCAAACTCTATAGGATTAGGCGTAATATTCAATAATCTAATATCTTCTCGACACAATGCAATATACGTATCAATAAACTCTCTAGTAAATACATTACCACGCATTAAAAATTGGCAATTTGCTTCTAAATGTATTAATGCTTCATCAAAAGATGAAGCCATACGAGGCATTGAAAATATTTCTTCAGCAGAAGAAATATATAAATTTTTATTAACTGGTTCTCCAGGATGGATTTTATTAAAAATCCCATCTAATCCTGCCATAAGCAATGCAGAAAAAGCTAAATAAGGATTAGCAGCAGGATCGGGAAATCTAATCTCAATACGACAAGACTTATTGTT
Organism: Candidatus Blochmannia ocreatus; assembly: GCF_023585745.1. Lineage (NCBI taxonomy): Bacteria > Pseudomonadati > Pseudomonadota > Gammaproteobacteria > Enterobacterales > Enterobacteriaceae > Candidatus Blochmanniella > Candidatus Blochmannia ocreatus (nom. nud.). Next base: position 698,921 of record NZ_CP097762.1, on the reverse strand, counting down.
ATCATCTTTATCTAATGTTTTAGAAATCGATGGGATACGAACAGCGCTAGAACGATTACTCATTGAATAAGTTAACATCACAGGAGCTTCATATCCTGGCACTAAACGCTTATAAGAATTTGTAGTAGGATTAGTTATAGCATTTAACGCCTTAGCATGATATAAGATACCTCCAATATAAAATAAAGCGATATCTGATAAATGTTGTGACGAATTTCCAGAAAATAAATTAATACCATTTTGGAACAAAGATACATGACAATGCATACCAGAACCATTATCATTTAAAATAGGTTTAGGCATAAAAGTAGCGGTTTTTCCAAAATCGTTCGCAACATTACGTACTATATATTTATATATTTGTATCTCATCTGCTTTTTTTGTAAGAGTATTAAAACGAATTGCTATCTCATTCTGACCAGAAGTTGCAACTTCATGATGATGAGTTTCTACAACTAATCCCATTTTTTCCATTATCATAGACATAAAAGAACGTAAATTATGTGATGAGTCCACTGGAGGAATTGCAGCATATCCGCTTTTAATTTGCAGACGATGACCCTTATTTCCATTGCTATATATCTTACCACTGTTCCAAGATGCTTCTATATCATCAATTATTACATAAGACTTTGATACTGAAGATTTAAATCGAATATCATCAAATAAAAAAAATTCCGGTTCTGGTCCAAACATTGCAAGATCAGCGATACCAGAATTATATAAAAATTTCTCCGCTTTCTTCGCTATAGATCTAGGATCTCTATCATAATTCTCTAAAGAACAAGGGTTACAAATATCGCAACGCATTACTATTGTAGGTTCTTTATAAAACGGATCAACAATAAAATTGCTATTACAATCTGGCATCAACACCATATCAGATTCATGAATTTGTTTCCAACCTTTAATAGCCGATCCATCAAATATTTTACCGTTACTAAATAAATTTTTATTTACATACGATGTAGGAATTGTGATATGTTGTTCTTTACCTCTGATATCAGTAAAACGTAAATCAATAAATTTTATTCGATTTTCATGAATAAAAGAAAAAATTCGTTCAACACCCATCATATTTAATCTCTCAACAAATTCTAAACAAGTAGAATCTATTATTCTAACAGATAATATCTGCATTTACATGGAAACTTATATAACCTTTAATTAAATTATTGTCTAATAATTTAATTCTATTAAATACACAAACTAATTTTATTATTAAATTTATCAAATATTATTAATCGATATCTTGTAAAAAACCCCAAAAATATGCATTTTGCTTGTATTAAATATACTTTTAAAGAAAAAGTATAAAAACTAATAATTTTCTATTATATTCCTCACGCATAAATACAAATTAATAATTATTTTTTGAAATATTGTCCTCAAGCTCCTTAAGCGCTAAAACTGCGTATTTACTATAATTATTTTTTACCGATAACACTGATTTTTCATCAAATTGCATTTGACGAGCACGTCGAGCAGCCACTAATATTAAATCAAACTTATTATTGACACTTTCTACAGAACTCTGTATAGCACTAATATTATCCACCATATCTTCCTTCTTCTTGTATCGTACATTTTAATTATACTAAACTAAATGATATTAATTATCAATTTCGATAAATACTCCGTTTCCATTTTTATTATACCAACAAACTGTCAAGTAAATCGGCACAACTTGTTTTTTGCAATACAATTTTTAATTGTTCAGCTAACATGATCGCTTGCAAATGTCTTAAAGCAACATCAAAATTATCATTTATAACAATATAATCGTATTCTTTAAAATGACTTATTTCATTTATTGCTTGTTTCATACGTACAGCAATAACCTTTTCTGAATCTTGCCCTCTTTTACGCAATCTACGTGCTAACTCCTCTTTTGAGGGCGGTAAAATAAAAATAGTATAAATATTATTATTTAATATTTTTTCGCGAACTTGCCGAGCCCCTTTCCAATCTATAATTAATATTACATGCATTCCATTATATAACATAGACTGAACATAATCTAAGCCAGTGCCATAGTACTGATTAAAAATCCGAGCATATTCAAATAACATTTTTTTTTTAATCATGCTTTCAAATTTTTTTTTCGAAATAAAATAATAATCCCTCCCATCTACCTCACTAGCTCTTCTTAAGCGAGTAGTATAAGAAATAGATAATTTAGTTCCATCAGGAACTCGATTATCACGTATTAAACTATAAATCAATGAAGATTTCCCTGTCCCACTAGGAGCAGATATAACACACAAAATTCCTACATTCCTTGACATGAAGCACATTTAAACTTGCAAGAATAGTTATCTTACTTAAAAGATTTATCTATTTTATATATAGATGCAATACATAAATACCAAACTTCCAATTTTATATTATAGCAGATCCTAAAATTTAAAAAACAAAAAATAATTTAACATCAAAAAATTGCCATATTAATTCAAGCAATATCCCTATATTGTACTCAGGATCTGCTAAATATTCTAGATATTTATTTCATATAAATATCTATATCACGTAACATCTTGCCGTGTTTCATTATTTTTTTGTCGCATTTCAAGCAAATTACATATTTCCTTAAAATTTTGAAGTTGCATATCAGATATAGGAGCAAACATACGATTTAAAATGATATTATGTGTATCCTTAGCGATACGCAATTTATCTCGCCCTTTTTCTGTAATATGAACATATTTTACTCTTCGGTCTGTAAAACTTTGTTGCCTGCGCAACATTTCATCTTTTTCTAACGCATCTAATACTGTTACAACAGTTCTCGAAGAGAATCCCATATAATTTTTAATATCTGTCGCGCTAGTTTTACCAGTAGTAATTAAGTGCAAAATTTTCATTTTAGACATAGAAAGACCTTCATTAATTAACTGACCGTTTATTTCTTTACGTAAACGATGATAAATACGAGATAAGGATTCCACCATATTTGAAATATCTGTTAATCTATTCATAGTTATATATCTCTACATTATATCAATAATAAAAAAACTGTACTTCACAGTATGTATGAACCACTAATTTAAATTATTAAATTAACTATTTTTAATATTGTTTATTTAAAAAATTAGTTTTAATCAAATATTTTACATTTGATGATAATCAATAATTTTATCCAATAAATTTTTGTAATCCACCTCCTAAATTATTATTAGGACTATATTAAACTAATATCTATATATTCATGAACAAAAAATGTTTTAATTCAATAAATATATTCTAATATTTAATTTACATTATTATTGTTTTATTCTATCGGAGTTTTTTTAATTTTGAAATATCACAGCAGTAAAAAGAAAAATGAATTAATTTTTTTTTTTTTAATAAAAAAAATATTTTTTTGTAATTTTTTTTTATAAAAAAAAATATTTTTTTATATTTTAAAATATAAAAATATAAAAATATAAATAAAATATTATATAAAAATAATTTTTTTTTATTTTTATTAATTTATTAAATAAGAATTTATTTTTAATAACAAAATATTTATTTTAATATACTATTATTTAGTAACTATAAATATATTAGACTAATAATAGTATTGTTAAATTTAAAGTATTACTTTACTAATATAAACTATATTTATATAAAATATCGAGTATTAAAAATTTTGTAGAGAATAAATTATAGAAGCTATACAATAGCTTAAATAGATATAATTTTATTAATATTTATTTAAACTAAATGTAATAGTATTACGTCCTAGAATAGATATTTATTTATCCAAAATACCGGAAATACTTTTAAAAAGTTAAACTAAACTATATTATTATAAAATATACATATTACTTATCATATTTAAGTAGAAAAACACTTCTTTATAAATAAACCACATTAATAATACTATATATTATTCCTATTCAATATTTTGTGCTTGTTCTCGTATCTGTTCAATCAAGAGTTTTACAGAAACGGCTAATTGAATAATATACGAGTTTATAGATTTCGATGCTAATGTATTAGCTTCTCTATATAACTCCTGCGACATAAAATCTAAACGCCTACCCACTGGACCCAGTGATGAAAGAATATTATTCATTTCCTTAATATGACTAATTAATCGATCAACTTCTTCTGAAATATCAATTTTTTGAGCTATTATTAATAATTCTTGCTCTAATCTAATCGCATTAGTATAAACGCAAACATCTTGCATATATTCCAAAAGTTTCTTGCGTTTATCATCTAATACGCTAGGAATATATCGCCTAATTTTATTAATTTCCTTGGAAATTAAATTTAATCTCTCTGCAATTCCATTCTTTAAACAAATACCTTCTCTTTCTCTATCTTTTATCAAACCACTCAATGCCTCTTTAAAAGATATAAATAATTCAGGATATATATCCTCTTTTACAAGAATATTATGTTCATAATTAATTACTCCTGGCCAAAACAAAATTTTTAACGGATCAATATCTCCCGTATTCACTAATGTTTTTATCCATTTTGCAGACTTAATCAAATGATGCACTAATTTTTTATCAATAAAAAAATTTTTATGATTATAATCATCATTCATATTTACTGTAGCAGTACATTCTAATCTACCTCTCACAAGGACATTCTTAATTTCTTTCCGAATTATTGATAATATATTATGAAAATTTTTAGGTAAATTAATATGAATATCTAAGTAGCGTTGATTTAAAGAATAAATTTCCCAAGTCACACTACCCCACGTATACTTACCCTCATATTTTGAAAAAGCAGTCATACTATAAACCATAAATATACCCAAATTTCTTTAAAACTAATAAATAATACTATTAATTAAAATTAATATTTTCATTAAACAAACAACGCTAAACTTCCATCATAATAAACGTTAATTTAATAAACGATTTTATTTTATTAAATAAAAATCATAAATATTTGACATATTAAAACTCACCAAATAAATATTACTTTGCATTAAAATACACAACTGTAAAATATAATTTTATTGTAAATAGATTAATTTTTTTATTTCAATACAAGTATATAAATTAAAAAATAAATTAAATTACTTAAATTCTTAAATTATTCAAATAAATAATCACTAATATTAATTAATGCTTTGTTAGCTTAATCAGGATAAAATAAATATCAATAAAAATATATAGTTAAAATCAATATAAATTACTAGAATCAATTCAAATTGTAATAAATTCTATTATTATTAAATAATAACAACAATTCATATACTAAAAAACATTAATCATTTTAATAAAAAAAATCATAAATAAATAGTATTCAATTTAATATAAATTATATGTAAATATTTAATTTATATTCCAATTTATATTTATACTATATTAGTATATATGATTTAATAATCATATATTTTGCTGTATAAACATTTCATAAAAATAAAATCATCAAATTTATTTTTTTATAAATATTAAATGATATTAAATATAAAATAATCTACATATACGAAAAATATCTCTTCTCTTTCGAGTAATAATAACCGGGTATAAAAATATAAATCACTATTTTTAACACTCTGTTATCTCTATATTGAATGACCAAAACCTCGGGTTCCACGCACACTAGGTAATAAAAACGACTCAACAATAGAAAATTTCACCTGAAATATTGATATAAAGACTAATTGCGCGATCCGCTTACCAGGAGTAATAATATATTCCTTCGCACTACGATTCCATAAAGACACCATTAATTCTCCTTGATAATCAGAATCAATTAAACCTACTAAATTTCCTAATACAATACCATGTTTATGACCCAAACCAGAACGAGGCAAAACAATACCAGCTATACTAGAATCAGCAATATGCACAGCAATACCAGTAGAAATTAAATATACCTTCCCAGGAATAATAACAAGATCATCATCTAAACATGCAGGTAAATCTAACCCAGCAGAACCTGCTGTTGCATATTTGGGGCAACAAAAATAACTGTAGACACGATTATCAATAATTTTAATATTAATTATTTTCATTATAAAGATTAATTATTTCTCTAATTAATTGTTGTGCTAATACTCTTTTTTTTCTTAAAGGTAAGATAACACTTCCTTTGTTCCAAAATAAATATAAAGAATTATTATCACTATTAAAACCTTGATTTAAATAAGAAATATCGTTAGCACAAATTAAATCTAAATGCTTACTAATACGCTTATCTTTTGCATGCTGTTGTATATTTTTGCTTTCTGCAGCGAATCCAACAACATAAGGACGCTTTTCAATTAACGAACCTACCTCTGATACAATATCAGGATTTTTAACCATTACTAACTTTAAAATATCTTTATCTTTTTTAATTTTTTCCAAAGAAGAATGATAAATACGATAATCTGATACCGCCGCGCAACCAATGAAAATATGTTGATTTTTAATCTCTTGCATAACTGCTGATTTCATATCTAAAGCAGAAATAACATCAATACGCCGAACTCGGATAGGCGTAGATAAATGAACTGGACCCGTAATTAAAGTGACTTTAGCCCCCTTATCCGCAGCAGCTTGCGCAATAGCAAAACCCATTTTCCCTGAACTATAATTAGTAAAAAAACGAATTGGATCTAAAGCCTCATGCGTAGGCCCAGCAGTAATCATAATATTGAGATGATTTAAAGAATCATCGTGAGAAAAATAATGATTTATATACTCAACAAGTACCTTAGGATCTATCATACGCCCATAACCAATATCATCACATGCTTGATGCCCGTAATCTGGCCCCCAAATCAATACTCCTCTATCTCTTAAAGTATTTAAATTTGTTTGAGTAGCAATAGCTTTATACATCTGTTGATTCATAGCAGGAGCAACAGCAATAGGAGCTGTTGTAGCTAAACATAAACTACATAATAAATCATTAGCCAAACCAACAGCTAACCTAGCTAATAAATTAGCTGTAGCTGGAGCTATTAACACTAAATCAGCCCATTTGCCTAATGCAATATGAGGCATACTGCTTTCCGTTTGAGTACTAAGAAAATTATCCAACACTGGATGACGCGATATCGTTTGTAAACTTAACGGAGCTACAAACTTCTTTGCAGATTTAGTCATAATTACTTTAACATCTGAACCTTGTTCTTTTAAATATCGAACTAAATCTATCGTTTTATATGCCGCTATACCACCGCTGATTCCTAATATGATATGTTTATCAATTAAGCCCGCCATATTATTTTATATATCAATCACACAATTTTAAAAATTATTCTTTTCTATCTTGCATCAACATATTAACAAATATAGTAAAAATTACTAAAAACATTCTATATAGGATATAATTATATTGTGCATATAAATAAACTCTCATATAATATCCTTAGGATCTTTGTGCACAAAGAATAAATTATATAGTATTATATTCTATGTATCCATATGAAAATTTCGGAAATACAATGATATATACTGCAATTGTATCCTAAAAACTTAAATATTAATAATTTAAACATCAATATAATTAACATAAAATAAAACATAGAAAATACATACACAAATATAAAAATTTTTATTTGTGTATGTATTTTGCCAACGCAAACAGGTTTAATACACATTATGCGCACATGCCAAATTACAGGAAAAAAACCAATGAAAGGACATAAACGTTCTCATGCAATGAATGCTACCAAACGTTGGTTTGCACCAAATATTCAGACGCATCGTTTTTGGATAGTAAGCAAAAAATCTTTTCTAAAATTAAAGATATCCACCAAAGCTATGCGATTAATTGATAAATTAGGAATTGAAAATTTTTTATCATCTTATTCGCACATTAAAAATAAATAACATATAAAGAGCAATCAAATTATGGCGAAAGAAAAAAGAGAAATAATACGTTTGTTTTCTGAATCTAATAATAGACATTTTTATAGTACTACAAAAAATAAACGTAACAGCCCTGATAAAATAAAATTAAAAAAATTTGACCCTATTTTAAGAAAACATATTCTATATGTGGAACGAAAAACATCCAAATAAATTAGAACTTGGATAAAAAATCATTGCATAAACAATAACTTAACCTGCATGAATAGGTGCATTTTTTAGTCTCTCTAAGACTTTTTCCAAAATAACTTCAGGTATAAAATTTTTTAGCTCACCTCCACACTGAGCTATTTCTTTTATCAATTTAGAAGATAACCCTCCCCATATACCTGTAGACATCATAAATACAGTTTCTATTTCACTATTTAAATGATTATTAATACTTACTAATTGTCTTTCATACTCAAAATCAGCGACTGTTCTTAATCCACGAATTATAAATTTTATTTGTCTTTCGCGCATGATATTAATAGTTAAATCATTAAAACCAAATACTACAACGTTTGAAAATATAGATGTAGCTTTTTCTGCAAGCATCACACGATCTTTCAAACTAAACAAAGGTCTTTTCTGCGGATTTTCAGCCACAGCTAAAAATATTTTGCTAAAAATTTTACGTGCTCTAGTAATAATATCTAAATGACCATAAGTCAACGGATCAAAAGTTCCTGGATATATAGCTTTAAGGATCATAATACGATATCTCTATACTATAGAGTATATTTGATTTATAAACGAAATTACATTCATAATTCAATTTATAAACTAACATATAAATAAATTATTTGCGCAATATAGTATTCTCTTATAATCCTACAAAATTATAATGTTTATACCCTCTGCACACATTCTAAAATTATCTATAATTACTGATATCAAGGTTCGCTATATTATATAGCGACAATAAAAAATAAATACCTATATATAAAAAATTAATTTTTCACAACACTATTTAATATATAACTTAATAATACTTTATTATATAAATCCTGAAAAGGATATATCAATATATATCTGTTTAACATTATATATCACAAATAATACTTATTTGTATTGAACTGCTGTATAACAGCAGTGTATTTTAATGTTCATTATATAACTCATCTGATATCACAATTAATTTATATGTAAAATTTAAAAAAATAACTATTTTATATAATAAATTCGTTAATTTTATTTAAGCTATTAAAAATAACAAAAACATATTATCGAAATCAATCAACTAATATCATTAACATAACATTACATTTAAACTAATAGATAACGATTCAATAGATATAATAAATTTTTTAGAACACCTTGATTACATTTTAATACTTTAAATGCTCTATCTCCATAATTTCTACGAGCCTGACCATCAATTAATAACTGAGTAATGACACTTGCTAAAGACTTATCGTCAAAAATAGTAATCAATCCATTCGATTCATGTAATTTCATACAAATATCATAAAAATTAAAAGTATATGGACCCATAATTACAGGAATAGAATGCGCTGCTGGTTCTAATGGATTATGCCCACCATGCCGTACTAAGCTACCGCCAACAAATGCTATATCTGATATTCCATACAATAACATTAATTCACCAACAACATCATTAATTACCACTTGAATTTCTGCTGATGGATCTATCTTATCACTACTCATAATATAAGAAAAACCAGCACATTCAGTAATACTTTTAACACTAAAGGTACGCTCCAGATGTCTAGGTGCAATAATCAATAATAAATCTGGAAAGCTCTTTAAAAGAATTTTATGTGCTTGCAATAATACAATTTCTTCCCCAGAATGTGTGCTGCCAGCTATCCATACTCGACGAGTTTTAACCCAAGTTTTTTTTAAAACCGAAATTTTCTTTAATAAATCATACGATATTTCTATATCAAACTTTAAATTACCAGTAATGAATAATCTATCCTTTTTCATACCGAGTTGTAAAAATCGAGAAGCATTTTCTATATTTTGAGCAGCTACTAAAGTCACACGTTTCATAAGCAATGAAATAAAATAACCACATTTTTTGTACCTTTTAAAAGAACGACAAGATAATCGTGCATTAACGATAATAAAAGGAATATCGCGTTTATATAATATATTGATTAAATTCGGCCACAATTCTGTTTCCATAACAATAACTAATTTGGGTTGAACTCGAGAAACAAATCGATTTACAGAACCAGGCAAATCATACGGTAAATAACTGCAAATAACATTTTTTTTAAAAATAGATTTAGCTAATTCTATTCCAGTGGGAGTCATTGCTGTTAATGTAATATTAACTCCTGGGTAATGTTTTTGTAAAATCTTTACTAAAGGAACAGCCGCTAGAGTCTCTCCTAGAGACACAGCATGCAATATAATCCCATTAGGTTTAACACGCTTCTTATTTAAAAATCCATAACGCTCCAACCAATTTTTACGATAATACGGAAATCTTATGCAATACCATAGCAAACTTATCCAAATTAATGGTTGAATGACATATAAAATAACACGATATATCACTATATATATAGTATACATAGCATTCTACACAACAATAAATTATATATTTTCGTATGCTTAAAATAATGCAAATTCTATAAATAAATGTAATTTATTCGCTAATATAATTTATTAAAAATATATTTATAAAAACTAATTAAATTTTATTAAATATTAATCAATCAATTTATATATTTTGTATTTAGTTTTAAAAAAAAATAAAACTTTTATTTCTTCAAAACTTAATTAATAATATAACACCACAGTTATTAGTAATAATATACATTATAATAAATATTATTCTCTATATTATAATTATCTAATATACATAAGATATATAGTTTCTAATAATAAAAATAAATTAAATTTTATTGCAAAAACAATTTATTGTAAAATACAAAATTATATTTCTAAAAAACAATTCCAAAAATTTATATTTTAATATTATTACATTAAATAAAATACTTTATATAATTATTTATATATGCATCAAATAAATGATCTTTTATACTTTTAATATATATTGAAATATATTCAATAATGTCATAAATTAAAATTTATATAAAATTTAAACATTATAATTATTTATTAATATTAATAAAAATTCACGTTTTTACTAAACATACAGTATACTAATTAAAAATAAATAAATTTTTTATGTCTGTGATTAATATATTAAAATACTATTTTAATATATTTGATTATATTTAATAATTTTATTTTAATAATTTTTAGATCTATTAAATATTCTAGTTATAACTCGATCTTATCAATTATATATAAATATAATATATTTCTATTCACAAATAATTAATTATTATTTAATTTTTATAAATTAAATACATTAATATAAAATTAATTATAATACAAATAATATTTATAAAATTTTTTACTTAGTTGTTTAATAACAAATAAAAAGAGCATTAATTTCAAAAAATTAAATTTTTAAACATTAAATATACTTAATTAAATATAATTATCATTAGCACATATAAAATATATAAAACATTATTTTAAATATAAATTTAAAATATTTAATATAATTAATACACTATCTTATACACTAAATTATATAAATAAATTATCAAATTTTAAATTACTACAATCATGCAACACATTAATATCAGTCAAATTTACAGTTAATTTTATTATAAAACTTGAAGTATTTTACAATTAAATATATAATATCACATATTTAACACTTTTTGAAAAACCTCCCACACTTCTTCTGGGGAAAGATTTTCCATTTTTTTTGTAGCAGAATGCAAAATAACTTGATTTTTCCCACATGTCCCAATTAATTTAGGATCCGTCGGGCCATATAACGTTAAATTGGGACAACCCAATACTGCTGCTAAATGACTTAATCCAGTATCAACTGATATAATTGCCGTCGCACCAGATATTTGAACAGCAATATCTCGTAATGTTAATTTTGACAAAATAGTAGTTTGATGAGTGTAAGAAGCTACTAATCGCCGCACTCGTAATTCCTCTGATCTCCCCCAAAAAGGTAATTTTATATGATATCCGGAAGATATAGCATATTTTATAATAAAATGCCAATAAAACTCTGGCCAATGTTTTTTCGCTTTAGTAGTAGAATGAAAAAAGATCAAATAAGGAACATTATTTTTTTTTCGTAAAAATAAAGAACGCAAACCATATTGCCCCATAGCTTGAGGTACTGAATAACCTAAACTACAAGAAAACAATTGTCTAATTCTTTCAATAGAATGTTGTTTCTTTTCAATAAAATGTTTTTTATGATAAAAAAAAACACTCATAGTTTCCCGAACACTTTCACAATCCATCCCATGTACTTCACCACGAGCAATACGGGTTATTAATAAAGACGTTTTTAATAAACCCTGAGCATCAATAACAATATCATATTCTTTTTTTGTTAACCTACTAATAAAATAATAATATTGCTTCCATGAAGAAAAATGATAAAAATTCCTTATCCACATCCTTAGATTGACTGGAATCACCTTAAATACCGCAGGATGCCATCTAAGAATTTCAGAAAAAGTCTCTTCTACTACCCAATCAAATTCTATATTTAGTATAGAATTTGCTGCATCAGTGACAGCAGGTAAAGTATGTATAATATCTCCCATAGAAGAAAGTTTGACAATTAAAACTTTCATAAAATCACTGCCATTTTAAAAATAATTAATTTAGCTTAACAATATTCCTAATGCTTCTAATACCCTATCAGGTTTAATATTTATTAAACTACTATGATAATGATCAGTGCTACTTCCATATAAGTTTTTATTATAATAATCCTCACTAATATCACGTAATATAATAGATCGTTTATACAGGGGAGGCGTGAATTTTGGGTTACTTAATAATCCATATATTCCTACTACAGGACATTGTAACGCAGAAGCTACATGCATTAAACCAGAATCGTTACTGACTACTGCTTTACAAGAAGCGATTATAGCAATAACTTCTTTTACTGATGTTCTGCCAATCAGATTGAAATAATATTTTTCTAAATTTGTTAATATGCTGCAATCAATAAATTTACTAATTATATTATCTTGATATGCCCCTAAAATAACTATATAGTATCCGCGATAAATTAATTGTATTGCTAGTGTTACATAATAACACTGCGGCCAACTTTTATATAACCCAGATGCCGTTCCTGGACATAAACCAATTAAACGCTTTCTGTGATCATGCAAATTAAATTTACATAATACACTTGAAATTTCTGTTTCGCTGATATCCAAACACGGATAAGGTAATGGACTAGGTAAATCACAAAAATTACGCACAACATTTTTATTATATACTAATGATGCGTAACGTTGAATCATCAATGGAAATGATTGAACATTTAATATCCTTACATCATTTAAAAAACCATATCTATATTCACCAAGCCACCCAGTACGAAGTGGGATTTTTGCAAAGAACGGTATTAAAGCTGATTTCAATGAATCAGGTAATACTATAGCTTGCTGATAATTTTTAAATCTTAAAAGTTTTCCAAAATTATAACATTTCAATAATGCTAAGTCCCCATGACTATAAGGTAAAACAAAAGTTTTATTAATTTCTGGCATATAATTAAGCACATCTTTACACCACGTCGGTGCTACTACATCTATTCTTACAGATTTAGGAGCATACCGTGCTACAAGCAAACGATACATACTATGAGACATCACAGCATCTCCAAGCCAAGAAGGACTAATAACTAATAATTTCATAAAATGAACACACCATATATAACTTATGTTCTTTAAAACATATTAAATACCGTTATATAACAACCAATTTAAATAATTAAATATACCATTTTTTACATCAAAAAATTTTTTTTCATAACCCACTATTCTTAACTGTTCAACATTTGCCCTAGTAAAAAATTGATAATGATTGCATAAATAGCTTGGCATAGGAATATACTTAATAGTTAAATCCCGATCGAAAAAATCTAAAACAATATTAGCTATTAATTCAAAAGATTGGGATTCACCAGTACCGCAATCAAAAATACCGGATATTCCAGTATCCCAGGCCCAAATATTTATATCCACAATATCTGAAATATATACAAAATCTCTTTTTATATCATTACTACCACAAAATAGCTTTATATGTTTTTTAGATTTAATCTGTGTATATAATCTATATATAATGCTAGCCATATTACCTTTATGCATTTCATATGGACCATAAACATTAAAATATCTTAATCCACATATCTGAGAGGTAACTTTTGGCAAAATAGAACGTACATATTGATCAAATAAAAACTTAGAATAACTATATATATTTATAGGTTTTTCACGTTGCTTGTGCTCTAACGATGTATCAGTACTTTTTCCATATACTGATGCAGAAGAAGCATATATAAAGGGAATATGATTTTTAATACAATATGATAATAGTTCTTTAGAATACTGATAATTATTTCTCATCATATATTCTCCATCCCACTCAATAGTAGAAGAACAAGCCCCTTGATGGAATACCACATCTATATTATTTATGTAAGAAGGTTCTGTAAGTAAACATTTAAGAAAATAATTTTTATCTATATAATCTGTAATGTACAAACCTATTAAATTTACATATTTTTTTCCATTTTTTAGATTATCTACTACTAAAATATCTTTACGTTTTATCTTATTTAAGGCTCTGATTAAATTACAACCCACAAAACCTGCACCACCTGTAACTATAATCATCATTGTTACTCATATTAAGTATTCAGAACACAAAAAAATCTTAAATGTTTCATTTACTAAAACTAATAATATATTTATTTTCAAAAATTTTTTAATTTTTCATAAAATATTAATTTTAATTTAATAAATTATACGCGCTACAATAATACCAAAAATTTTTTCCGCAAAATAACTATAAACAAAAATAATCCTTATAAAAAATAAGCACATATGCATATTCTAAAGTGTTTATAGAATAGTTAATTACTATAAATGCTAAAAAAAAAGTCGTTATTATCCAATAACATTGGATGGTTATATTTGAAAATACTTTAACACATGTTAAAATAACATGTATATTATTTTACATATTAAATATTAATAATATTAAAAATATTTTTTAAAATATATGCTGTAATTTAAATCAATCAGTAATCATCATTGCTACATATAGTAATATTAGTGTATTCCACACTGCAAAACCTTAAAGTTTAACAAATAACTTATTTAAATAAAAAATTTAATATGATTTATATAGAAGAAATAAAAACATTTATACAACAACATATGATATTATGTGCCATATGGATAGTATTGTTAGTACTCGTTATATCAACATCGATTAACAATTGGATATTTAGAAACTCTGAAATTAAAAGCAATAAAGCTGTTTTATTGATTAATAAAAAAAACGCAATAGTCATAGATATACGTAACAAAGATGATTACAAATCAGGACATATAATAAATAGCCTCCATATATTAATATCAGATATTAAAAATAATAATATTTATAAATTAAAAAAGTTTAAAAAAAGTCCGTTAATTATAGTACATGATAATAACATAATTGCTCATTCCGTTAGGAGAAACTTATGTAAATTAAAATTTGAAGAAGTATATGTATTACATGGAGGTATAATCGGTTGGAAAACTGGAAATTTTCCTGTGTTATTGAAATAATGAAATGTCTCAACATATAAAGGTATATACAATATATGATTAATATTGAAATTTATACAAAAAAAAACTGCCCATACTGTGATCGTGCTAAAAAATTACTAATAAAAAAATCACTAAATTTTACAGAAATTTCTATAGATAATCTTCAATTATCAAACAATATTGTAAAAACTATGATAGAAAGATCTAACGGACGCACCACGGTTCCTCAAATTTTCATAAATAATAAACATATTGGAGGATCAGATGATTTGATTCTATTAAATGATTCAGGAAAATTAGATATACTGTTAAAATAGTATAAAAACTAAAACATATCCATTATTACCTACTACCTACTATTTAAATAGGAGTTTTTGTGCAAAAAAATAACGATAAAATATCATTTTGTATACAAAGAATTTACGTTAAAGATATTTCATTCGAATCACCAAATACTCCCGAGATTTTCCAGATTCATTGGAGTCCTAAAATTCAAGTTGATTTAAATACTAATTCTAAGAACATATATAAAGATATATATGAAGTAACATTATGTGTTACTGCAACTGCAAAAATTGGCGAAAATACAGCTTTTTTATGTCAAATTAAACAAGCTGGTATTTTTAATATATCAGGACTGAACGACACACAAATAGCACGTTATCTTCACGTATATTGTCCAGAGATATTATTTCCATATGTTAATGAATGTTTTAATAATCAAATATCTAAAGGATCATTTCCCCAAATTAATTTAAATCCAATAAATTTTAATACCTTATTTATACAATCTTTAAAAAAAAACAATAACAATAATAAAACTACAAATTAATTTAAATATAATAAATATTTTAATTTCCCCATGAAAAACGCTTCTAAGAAGACTATATATCCTGATATAACTATCATTGGAGCTGGTTCTTACGGTACGGCTATGGCTATAACTTTATCTGATAACGGACGCACGGTATTATTATGGGGACATAATCCTATACATATACATAAACTTAACACGCAACGGTGTAACCCAACTTATCTACCCGAAATTCATTTTCCAAAATTATTATATCCAGAAGCATCTTTAACAAAAGCCGTATCTAATTGTAAAAATATATTAATAGCTGTTCCAAGCTACGTATTCAACGAAGTTTTAACACAAATAAAAAAATCAAAACCACAACGCAATACTCGTATTATTATCGCATCTAAAGGCTTAGAACCCCAAACCGGACGATTATTACAAGACGTAGTATATGATATATTTGGTAAAAACACTCCTATTGCGATAATATCTGGGCCTACTTTTGCTAAAGAAATTGCTATAGGTTTACCTACAGCTATCATATTAGCTTCTAGTGATTCTGTTGTAACTCATGATTTACAACAAATATTACACTGCAATAAAAACTTTAAAATTTATAATAGTACAGATACTATTGGTGTACAAATCGCTGGAGCAGTGAAAAATATCATAGCTATTGGAGCAGGTATCTCTGATGGAATGAGATTAGGTGCTAATGCACGAACTGCGTTAATTACACGGGGTTTAGCAGAAATGTCAAGACTTGGATTAGCTATCGGAGCACAATCAAAGACCTTTATGGGATTAGCTGGAATAGGAGATCTTCTGTTAACTTGTTCCGACAATCAATCAAGAAACCGTAAATTTGGAATGCTATTAGGACAAGGACTCGACAAAAATAAAGCACAAAAAATAGTTAAACAAACAATAGAAGGATTATACAATATAAAAGAAGTACATATGCTATCTAAACAACATAATATCTATATGCCCATTACCACTCAAATATACAACATACTACATCACAAAAAAAATATTCATGATGCAGCTATCTCTTTATTAAGAGATACACAAAAACATAACTTACATAAAACAACTAAATTTTTTGACAATTAATATGAATAATTTACATATTGCCCAAAAAAATTTTTCTATTCCTAAAAATGTACTAGAAATTATTTGGAATAATATTCAAATTGAATCAAGATTATTAATTGATTCTGAACCTATTTTAACTAATTTCATATATAACTCCTTATTAAAACATAAAAGTTTTAAGGATGCATTAATACATATTATTGCTAAAAAATTAGCTAATATAGATGTATCTATCACTGGTATATTAAAAATAATACAAAACATATATGATTCTGATGAAAATATAATTACTGCTGCTGCAAAAGATATTTATGCAATACACGCGAATGATCCAGCTATAACTAAATACATTACTCCTTTCTTATATTTAAAAGGATTTCATACTTTGCAAATTCATCGAATTTCAAATTGGTTGTGGCACAATAATCGTCAAGAACTAGCTATATATCTCTATAATTATAACACTAAGACTTTTAATGTAGATATTCACCCTGCTGCTAATATTGGATGCGGTGTCATGATGGATCATGCAACTGGTATAGTAATAGGAGAAACGTCAGTAATAGAAAATAATGTAACTATAATGCAATCAGTAACTTTAGGTAGTACTGGAAAAACTCAAGGAAATCGTCACCCTAAAATTAGACAAAAAGCAATGATAGGCGCTGGATCTATTATTTTAGGGAATATTGAAATAGGATATGGAGCTAAAATTGGAGCGGGTTCAGTTGTATTGCATTCTGTACCGCCTTATTCCACTGTAACAGGTATACCAGCGAAACTAATCAAAAAACTTTAAAAGTTATTAAATTATTTATTGAATAAACGTTAATAACTTAAGAAGAAAAAAATTTTTCCACTACAACATAACATTGTTATTCTTAATGTTTTTATAAAATCTAGTAGATTAATTTTTATCTATATGAATAAAAAAATTATCTATATATTTTATATAAACTAAATAATATTAGTTCTATAAAATATGCACTAATACAAAGATAAATAATCTATTACATAAATAATATAATATTCCTATAAAATAGGCACCTAAAATATAAATTATTTAATAATAATTAATTCTATTTATACATAATAATTATATTGATGTTCTTATTTAATTTTTATTAAATAGTATTTAAACGAAAAATATTTAATATACTATCAATTTATAGTAAATTTAATGCAACTCATATATATATATATTAATATCATTAATTATATTTGCTTTGTCATATTGACAATATAAACAATATATTTTGACTGTAATATCTATAATAACATAATAGAGCTATTTAAAATGATCAAAAAAATAGGAGTATTAACAAGCGGAGGAGATTCTCCTGGAATGAATGCAGCCATCAGAGGTGTAGTACGAGCTGGACTTTCTGAAGGATTAGAAATTTATGGAATATATGACGGCTATTTAGGTTTATTCCAAAACCGTATGATACGATTAAACCATCGTAGTGTTTCAGAAATAATAAATCGAGGAGGTACTTTTCTAGGGTCTGCTCGTTTCCCCGAATTCAAAGATAACTCTACTAGAATCGTGGCCATTAACAATCTTAATATACATCATATTGATGCACTAGTTGTTATTGGAGGAGATGGATCATATTTAGGCGCTAAAAAATTAAACGATGCAGGATTGCCTTGTATAGGATTACCAGGAACGATTGATAATGATGTTGCAGGGACTGACTATACTATAGGTTATTTTACAGCGCTAAATACTATCGTAGATGCTATCGACAAATTACGTGATACATCTTCTTCTCATCAACGAATTTCTATTATAGAAGTTATGGGACGTTATTGTGGAGATTTAACTATGGCTGCAGCAATTGCCGGTGGATGTGAATTTATTGTAGTCCCAGAAATAGAATTTAATGAAAATGATTTAGTAAATGAGATTAAATCTGGAATCTCTAAAGGAAAGAAACATGCAATCATCACTATTACCGAACACATATGCAACATAGTATGTTTAGCTCAATATATTGAGCAAAAAACTGGCAGGGAAACCCGGGCTACTGTATTAGGATATTTGCAACGAGGAGGTAAACCAGTAGCATACGATCGAATTTTAGCTTCCAGAATGGGTGCGTATTCCATAGAACTCCTTTTACAAGGACACACTGGTAGGTGCATTGGTATTCAAAACGAAAAACTAGTACATCACGACATAGGCAACGCTACGCAATGCACACGTAGACCGTTTCGAACAGATTTGTTACAAATAGCTAAAAAACTTTTTTAAACTATATTTAAAAGCATCAAAAATATAATGTTACTAGTACAAAAATTGAGTATCTATATAATAGATATCTTATATCAACCTATGAGTAAAAATAATACATACCTTATTCTATAACATATTCCTAAAATATTTTAGGTTTTTTACAAAAACTAAATTTTCTGTATTCATAAAATAAATATTTTGCATGTAATATTAAATTTAATTTAACTTTTCTGATAATTTTATAATATCATGAAACTTATCTGCATCTAAAGATGCTGAACCTATTAAAACACCATCAATATCTTTTTGATTTAAAAAATTAACAACATTTTCTGGAGTTACAGAACCGCCATACAAAATTCTTACGCTGCTAGCTATATTAATACTGTAACTTTCTATATAATTGCGAATTGACTTGTGTATCATCTGCACTTCTTCAGGTACAGCGCTTACACCACTACCTATAGCCCACACGGGTTCATAAGCAATAATTGAATCTTTAAAAACCTCTACTGTTCCCCCTGATAATTTAATAATAACTTTAATCTGATTAAGGCATACTGATTCAGTATATCCGCATGCATGTTCTTTTTTATTTTCTCCTATACATAAAATTGGAATTAATCCTATTTTTTTTACAATACAAAACTTTTGCGCAACATATGCATCATATTCATTATGATAAATTCTACGTTCAGAATGACCAATTAACACATATTTAACATTAAGATCTTGCAACATAATCGGAGAAACATCTCCGGTAAACGCTCCAGATATATAAGGATCTACATTTTGTGCGCACAACTTAATGCAACTATCTCTCAAATTACGTCTTACCATATCTAAATATACAACCGGTGGCGCAATAGCTATATAACTTCTGGAAATAGAAGCACATAACTCTACTAACTTAGCAACGGAGTTAGTTATATGATACTTATTACCATTTAATTTCCAATTTCCTACTATTAACGAATTTCTCACATTTTTCTCCGATTAAAATCAATCTACATAAACTTTTATAAATAACGTTTAAGTTATTAAACAAATTTTAATAAAAATACAGCTCAATAAAATTATAATTTTATATTAAATAATTAATGTTAAGTTTCAATTATTTCGTAATTATTAAAATAAATTTTAAACATTACCAATAACGTTCTTGTGTTATATGACCGGGTTTATTTTTATAATGATCCTGCATCTTATATTTTATCTGTAATATTTTTTTAGTATCACGTATCATATACGGATTACCACATAACATTACATGACTACTCCTATTATCTAGCTTGAACCCTACTTTTGCTTCTAAAATATCATTTTTTATTAAAAATGGTATTCGACCAAACAATGAATGCACAGAGTCTTCACGACTAATTATTGTATACACATGTAATTTTCCACGATAAAAACATTGCAATTTATGCATTCTAGTTAAATAATTTAAATTTCTAGCAAAACGTACTGCATGTATTAAAATAATGTTAGAAAATCTATCTAATTTATTATTACGGCAATTATCTGTTAATATTGATAAATAAGGACCAATTCCAGTACCACTAGCTAACATCCATAAATTTGTGCAATTTGGTATTTCATCTAATATAAAATGCCCATAAGATTCTTTAGTCAACATGATAAAATCATGAGGACGTAAATTATGTAACATAGGCGTAAATTTTCCTGATGATATAGTAGCTATATAAAATTCTAAATATGTATCGTTTGGAGCATTAATATATGAATAAGCGCGCTGAATAATACGATTATTAATTTTTATTCCAATTCTCGTAAATTGACCTGCAATAAATTTGTTTACTGGAGCTTTGACAATTAAACTAAATAATTGATCAGTCCAATATGTTATATTAACAACCTGACCTGTAACCCATTCAGACATATAGCATACCTTATATAAACTTATGATATAATTAATCAATTTCGTTATAGATATTTATCACACAAAATAATTACTTTACTAGTTCTGTTAAGATATATAATTTATCCTAATAGTATAAAATAATTTAAAATTATAAAATTTATCTATAAATTCTGTTTATTTATATAATTATTTAAAATGATAAAAATATCACACTGTACTACTAATTTAATAAAAAATAAAATTTATTGTTAAAAATTTATCGATTCATTCAAAACAAAATTTTATGCATTGTTCTGCTATAATCAGAATTTATAATTTCTATAAATATTTATACTTGGATGTGATTTAATAATTCATATTAATTAAGATATAAACATTAAATTTGAAATAGTAAAAATTTAATAATAAAAAACATTTTTCTACTGTAGAATACACATAAAAATTAAATTACTATTCAATAAAGTAAAACTTTTTATGAATTTACTAATGTTATTTAGCATAAATCCAATATATTTTAAAAAATTATATTAATAAAAAAATTTACTGAAAATATAATTATCCTGTCAAAAGTAAATATAAATTGATTATAAATTGTTTAATTTTATGAAATATTTTTCAGTACATTTATTCCGGAGTTTTAATATATAAAATATATATTTTATATAAAAAATTAAATATTTCAACACAATATATATGTAAAAAAACCTTTTTATTATCCATATAAATTTAGAATATTTTTTTAAAAAATATTTGATTAAATTATATTTGCACATTATTCTATAGTTGGAAATTCACAAAATATATAAGCAATAAACTAATTTTTTATGAAAATTATTCACTAACATAAATTTATTCTAAATTCATTAATATGAAAAAAAACATACACCCAAAATATAAAAAGATCACCGCATACTGCGCGTGTGGAAATATAATCCATACTAAATCCACTTTAAATAAAGATTTAAATCTAGATATTTGCAATAAATGTCATCCATTTTACACAGGTACACAACGCATAATAGATACACGAGGACAAGTTAATTTATTTAAAAAACGTTACAAAACTCTTTGCAAATATTAAACAAATATCTTATTGATATAAAAATAATAATGTTCTACAATTCAGTTATTATTGATCTGTAATACATTATGCTAACGATATATTAAATCAATAAAAAAATTATTACATATCAACATGTAAAAGTACATGCTCAATATTTAAATACACACTAACACTACACATTTTATTTAATCTTAAGTTGAAATCATACCCTAATAAAGGTTACATGGATATAAAACAATCTACTATCAGTATTCGAAACGGCTTAAATAGCGACGAACAACACGGATGTGTTGTTCCACCGATAACTCTTTCAACCACTTATAATTTTTTAGAATTCAACAAACCTCGACCTTACGACTATTCAAGAAGAAAAAACCCTACTAGGGACTTAACTCAAACACTTCTGTCAAATTTAGAATATGGAAAACATACTATTATAACAAGCAGTGGAATGTCTGCAATTTATCTAGTTTGTATCGCTTTTCTACAAAAAGATGATGTATTAATTGCTCCTTATGACTGTTATGGCGGTACATATAGATTATTAGATGCTTTACACAAAAAAGGTATATGCAAAGTATTGTTTACTGACCAAAGGGATATAAAAAAACTATTAGAATTATTCGAAATATACCATCCCAAATTAATTTTTCTAGAAACCCCCAGTAATCCTATGTTACGCATAGTAGATATAAATACTATCTGTAGTGTCAAAAACGACACTTTATGCGCTGTAGATAATACATTTATGACGCCAGTATTACAAAATCCATTACTTTTAGGTGCAGATATAGTCATACATTCTTGCAGTAAATATTTAAACGGACATTCCGATGTAATAGCAGGAGCAGTCATAACTAAAGATATTTATATAGCTAATCAACTAAATTGGTGGGGGAACACACTTGGCGTGACTGGTAGCGCTTTTGATAGCTATCAACTATTAAGAGGCATGCGAACTTTAATTCCTCGTGTTCATCAGCAGCAAAAAAATGCTGCAAAGATTGTTGATTTTTGTCAAAAACAAGATCATATTAAAACATTGTATTACCCAGGATTATCAAATCATTCTGAATCCCATATTATTAATAAACAGCAAAGTGGATTTGGATCAATATTCAGCTTTGAATTAAAGGGTAATAAGAATAAATTGTTAAAATTTTTAAAAGCATTAAAACTATTTACTTTAGCTGAATCATTTGGAGGAGTAGAAAGTTTGATTGCACATCCAGCCACTATGACGCATGCCGCGATGCCAGACAATATTCAAAAAAAAGCTGGAATAAATAATATGTTGTTACGTATATCCGTAGGGCTAGAGGATAGCGATGATCTCATCGCTGATTTAAAAAAATCATTTTCATTAATATGAAAATAAACTCATTAAAAAATTATTGATGAAATTATCGATATTAAATATGTATTTAAATTTTTTATAAAACCCAAACAATATTTTATAAAAAATATGCATTATATACAACACAATACAAATTCTCACTTTTTTCAAAAAGTCTATATGTTGGACTAACACATATTATATGCATGTTATATTTATTAATTTCTATGTTTATTAAGATTACATAATTTTAAAGACATCTTATATTCGGTATGTAATACATTAACTAAAAAATAAACTAATTTATTTACAACTCTGTTCTGTTATAAACACATGAAATTTTATTCAACAAAAATCACGAAATTATAAAACATAATATGTGTAAAATAACATTTATTGTTAAATAACAACATCATTGTACATAGACTTTATCTATAATGCAATATTAACTAATAACAATATATAAGAGGAAAATATGAGTATGTTTCATGCTACTCAACAAGAAATTTTAAATCAATATCTTACTGAATCTCAAGGCAACATTAATATATCATTTGAATTTTTTCCACCAAGAACCACTGAAATGGAAAAAATATTATGGAAAACTATAAATAAATTAAGTAAATTAAATCCGTTATTTGTTTCCGTGACATACAGTGTAAATTCTGGCACAAGAGATTATACTGATAAGACAATTAAAAAGATAAAAAAACGTACTGGATTAATAGCAGCACCACATTTAACATGTATTAATGAAACACAACAAAAATTAACATATATAGCTCAGAAATATTGGGATAACGGTATACGTAATATTATTGCTTTAAGAGGAGATAAATCTACAAAATACCCCAAACCCTCTATGCATGCTATAGATTTAGTATCTTTATTAAAAAAAATCGGAAATTTTGATATTACAGTAGCTGCTTACCCTGAAGTACATCCAGAGGCAAAAAATGCACAATCAGATATAATTCACTTAAAAAAAAAAATAGATGCTGGAGCAAATCGCGCAATAACACAATTTTTTTTTGATGTAGAACAATATCTAAGATTTCGAGATCTGTGTATATCTATTGGAATTGATATAGACATTACTCCAGGTATATTACCAATTTTCAATTTTCGTCAATTACAATATTTCACAAGTATCACCAAAGTAAAAATACCACATTGGATATCTATGATGTTTCGAGGACTAGATAATGATTTCAAAACACAAAAAATGCTTGGAACATTTGTAGCTATGAATATGATCCGAATTCTCATTAAAGAAGGAGTAAAAAATTTTCATTTTTATACCCTTAACAGATCAGATATAACATACGCTATATGCCATACCTTAGTAAAATACATACATAATTAATGATATGCTATACAATAATAGCCAATTCTAAATAGAACATTTTAATAAAAAACAACACATTATTAATTTTACTTAAAATTACTATATAATAGTAAATATGAATTAAGTGCATAAATATAATATTATATTTATGCAATGATTTTTATAAAACATCACATATTACAATAATTTAGAATATTTCTATAAAATTCTAACAACAACTACATAAACACTTTTCATACATCTATATTATATATGTGTATATAATTTTTCTTTTCTTTGTAAAAGAATCATTCATTTATCCAACAATGAAATTTTTTATAAAAATTAAAAAATCACTTATTATTAAGTGGAATAACATTCCAAATCAAATAAAAAACCTAAAATTTTTTTTACTAAAAATATTAATTTTTATAACATAAAACTATTAAAATACAGAATTTATAACCGTGTTTCTATGCTATATACTGAATTTTTCCATCTTTCTAAAAATAATTTAAAAACTAAATATTATTATCAGTTACATTAATTAACATTAACTTTTAGTATAACATATATAAATATGTATTAAAAATAAAAATTATTTACTATATTTTATAAAAAAATTATTTAAAAAATTCTAACACTATAACCACTAAATACAAAATTAAATTTCTCATATATAATATAAATACTATTAATCAATTTCATATTGCAAATATTTTAACTAAATTATCTTTATCACTAAAATCTAATTTGATTGGAATGTATTTTTAATAATTAAATTTATCATTGAATAACTATTATTAAAATTTATACATTTATAATGTATATTACAAAAAATTAAATTAATATTTAATCTTATAAAATTAAATAATTTTTATGAAAATAAAACAATCAATTAATAATTTCTATTAATACAAAATTACTCCAATTAAACTACTAAACATAATAATACATTACTTATAAATTTATAAAATTAACTCTAATGTAATACTACATTTAATATTAAATTAAATAAATTTAAATGTTTAAATAAATGGCAATTAATATTAATATTTGCATATTAATATTAAATTTGTTATAGTCCTTATGTTTATTAACGATGGGGCTATAGCTCAATTGGTAGAGCATCTGTTTTGCACGCAGAAGGTCAGCGGTTCGATCCCGCTTAGCTCCATAACAACATTGTTTATGATATATTTCAAATAATACCACAACAATATATTATTGTATTAACTTTTATAAAATAAATAAAAATTAAGAAGGTGCGGTAGTTCAGCACGGTTAGAACATCGGCCTGTCACGCCGGGGGTCACGGGTTCGAATCCCGTCCGCACCGCATCGAGACCTTCTTATCACTAGGGGTGTAGTTCAACGGTAGAACATCGGTCTCCAAAACCGGGAATTAGGAGTTCAAATCTCTTCACCCCTGTTAATATTTTCTGTTATTACTGTACCAATGAAATATTAATTAGCTCAATAAAAACATACAATTATAATTGTCACTATACGAAATCATGTTTAATTTTCTGAAAAATTTCAATTATAAAACACCTTTTTTACAAAATATTTATATGTATAACATTAATCATTTTAAGTATATAAAAGATATTAATAATATTATAAAATAACATTATCAGTACAATATTAATATCTAAATCAATTAAATGATAGCTTTTATATATTAGCATAAATATATTACAAAGAATTTTATATATTCTTAATGCTATAAAATAACAAACACACTGATTATAATACCTCTCCCATAAAATATTATGTAATAATAATATCAATATTTACATTACATAAAATAATTAATATAATAATATTATTAGAATAACAATCTTTTTATATAAAAATAATATTTATATGTATAAAAAATTTAACTACACAAACAGTACAATTTTATATATCTCATATAAACTTTGCAGATAAAATCTATTACAGCACACTAATTTAATAATAAAATAACCAATACAATCATATGAGAAAATAAAATATGAACGGAGCCCAGTGGCTAATAAAAACATTACAAAAAAAAGGCGTAAACATCATTTTTGGTTATCCTGGTGGCGCTATCATGCCGATATATGATGCATTATTTGATTCTAAAATAGAGCATTTATTATGCAGACATGAGCAAGGAGCTGTTATGTCCGCTATTGGATATACTAGAGCTACTGGCAATATTGGAGTATGTTGCGCTACATCTGGCCCAGGAGCTACTAATCTAATTACAGGATTGGCTGATGCATTATTAGATTCAATTCCTATAATAGCTATTACTGGACAAGTAGGTTCAGATTTAATTGGTACTGATGCATTTCAAGAAATAGATGTTTTAGGTTTATCTTTAGCTTGTACAAAACACAGCTTTTTAATACAATCATTAAGTGATTTACCTAATATTATTGAAGAAGCGTTCCTCATAGTTACTCAAGGTAGACCAGGGCCAGTACTAATAGATATTCCAAAAGATATTCAATTGTCTATTATTAAATCTTTTAATAAACCTAATGCTTATATTAACAATAAATACATACAACGCAATATTAAACAAGACATAGCAACAGCGCGTACATTAATGTCACAAGCGCTTCAACCCGTATTATATGTAGGAGGCGGTGTAAATATAGCTGCAGCAGTAGGTGAATTACGTAAATTTATTTCTGTAACACAAATACCTACTGTAGTAACATTGAAAGGATTGGGAGCGCCAGATTACACAGAAGATTGCTATTTAGGAATGCTGGGTATGCATGGAAATCAAGCAGCTAATTTGGCAGTACAAAAATGTGATTTATTAATTGCAATCGGAGCTCGATTCGATGATCGAGTAACAGGACAACTGGATACCTTTGCTCCAAAAGCAAAAATCATCCATTTAGATATTGATCCAGCAGAAATTAATAAACTGCGCATAGCAAACGTAACATTATTAGGGAATTTAAATAATTTATTACCTATGTTAACACAACCTCTATCTATTGATACATGGAGAAAAAAAATAAAATCTTTAAAAACACAATACCAATGGTCTTATGAATCATCTAGTAATAAAATTTATGCTCCTTACTTGCTGAATAAAATTAGCGAGCATTCTCCGGATGATACCATCATTACTACTGATGTTGGGCAACATCAAATGTGGGTTGCGCAACATATGAGATTTAATAAACCAGAAAACTTTATTACTTCTGGAGGATTAGGTACAATGGGGTTTGGCACACCTGCTGCTATTGGCGCTCAAATTGGACGACCTCGTAGCACAGTACTATGTATTTCTGGCGATGGATCATTCATGATGAATGTACAAGAACTCGCTACTATTAAACGTAAAAAATTACCTATAAAAATTATTTTATTAGATAATAAACGCCTTGGTATGGTACGTCAATGGCAACAATTATTTTTTAAAAAGCGCTACAGCGAAACTACCCTAACAGATAACCCCAATTTCTTAATTTTAGCACAAGCATTTGAAATCGATGGAATATCTATAACCTATAAATCTCAAATCTCCAATGCAATAAAAACTTTATTTACATATACAGGTACTTTTTTACTACACGTAATTATCAATGAATGTGAAAATGTTTGGCCGTTAGTACCGCCTGGATCCTCTAATGCAACTATGCTGGAGAAATAATATAATATGATATATCATTCTTTGTCTATTAAAGCTAGATTTTGCCCAGAGGTACTAGAACGTATACTCCGAGTTATACGTCATAGAAGATTCGAACTACACACATTATATATGTCATCATATATGAATACAAATAATAGAAAAAACATACATCTTATTATTACGGTTTCTAGCAAAAAAAAAATATATATATTATCTGAACAATTAAAAAAATTAATAGATATATATTATCTTAAAATTCAATAAATTCTATAATAATAAAATCTATGAAAATTTCTAATATTAGACACAAGGTATACAATGAATAAAGCCGATTTTATTTGGTTCAACGGACAAGTAATTCCTTGGAAAAAAGCCACAATACACGTCATGTCTCATGCACTACATTATGGATCATCAGTATTTGAAGGAATTCGATGTTATAATAGCTCACATAAAGGACCAGTGATATTTCGTCACCGTGAACATATGCAAAGATTACACAATTCTGCCAAAATCTACCGAATACCTATTCCCTGGAATATCAACGCTCTAATGCAAGCTTGCAAAACTATCATACAAAAAAATAACTTAACTAATGCATATATACGTCCTATCGCATTTATTGGAGATATAGGATTAGAAATTGACCCAATACTTGATTATACCGCTAATGTTGCGATAGCAACATTCTTATGGTCATCTTATTTAGGTGCTGATTCCTTAAAAAAAGGTATAGATGTCATGATCTCCTCTTGGAGAAGAGTCCCTGCGAATACTATTCCTAACTTAGCTAAAGCTGGAGGGAATTATTTGTCATCTATGTTAATTAGCAACGAAGCACATCGTTATGGATATCAAGAAGGAATAGGATTAGATATACACGGTCATGTTGCAGAAGGCGCAGGAGAAAACTTATTTATAGTTAAAAACAATATTATACTAACCCCCCCTTATGAATCTTCTATTCTACCTGGAATAACACGAGATACTATTATTAAATTGGCAATATATGCCGGTTTAGAAATAAAAGAACAAATATTATCCAGAGAATCTCTATACATAGCTGATGAAGCATTTATATCCGGAACCGCTGTTGAAATAACGCCAATCCGTAGTATAGATAAAATTCAAATTGGTTCAGGTATACGAGGCCCTATTACTACAATACTACAAAATCTATTTTTTAATTTATTTACCGGAAAAACTGAAGATAAATGGAATTGGTTAGATCCTATATAAAAATATAACTTATTTTAAATTATCCATGATACTTCAAAAATTAATATTTTTAAAATAGTAAAAACTGAGGGTTTAATATTATGCCGAAATATCGTTCTACTACAACTACATATGGTAGAAATATGGCTGGAGCAAGAGCACTATGGCGAGCTACTGGAATGACAAATAAAGACTTTAATAAAATGATTATAGCAGTAGTAAATTCATTTACTCAATTTGTCCCAGGACATATACATTTACGCAACGTAGGAACAATAGTATCAGAACAAATCCATATGCATGGAGGTATTGCAAAAGAATTTAATACTATCGCAATAGATGATGGAATTGCTATGGGCCATAGTGGTATGCTGTATTCCTTGCCATCAAGAGAACTAATCGCTGATTCTGTAGAATACATGATAAATGCTCATTGTGTAGATGCCATGGTATGTATTTCTAACTGCGATAAAATTACACCAGGCATGTTAATGGCAGCATTACGTTTAAATATTCCAACTATATTAGTTTCAGGCGGACCCATGGAATCTGGAAGAACAACATTATTTAACAAAAACGTTAAACTAAACTTAGTTGATGCAATAACTTATGCTGCTGATCCAAACATATCTGAAAAAGAACAACAAAATATTGAAGAATCAGCATGTCCAACTTGTGGGTCCTGCTCAGGAATGTTTACTGCAAATTCTATGAATTGTTTAACAGAAGCATTAGGACTGGCACAACCCGGTAATGGATCTTTATTAGCGACACATATCGATCGAAAAAAATTATTTATAAATTCTGGAAAATATATTATTCATTTAGCTAAATCTTTTTATGAAAATAATGACTATTCTGTACTTCCAAGAAGTATTGCTAATAAAGCATCTTTTGAAAACGCAATGATGTTAGATATAGCGATGGGTGGTTCTACTAACACTGTTTTGCATCTTCTAGCAGCGGCGCAAGAAGGAGAAATAAATTTTAGTATAGCTGATATCGATAGACTCTCTAGAAAAATTCCACATCTATGTAAAGTGGCCCCAAATACTCCACAATACCATATGGAAGATTTTCATAGAGCCGGAGGAGTAATGGGTATATTGAACGAACTATATCGTTGCAAATTATTACATGAAAATACACGTAATATTTTAAATAAATCTCTAGTAGAGACTTTATTAGAATACGATATTCTTACCACACATAAAAAAAATTTTAAAGCAAAAAATATGTATGCAGCTGCTCCAGCCGGTATACGTACTACACAAGCATTTTCTCAAAAAAATCGATGGAATTCATTAGATACAGATAGAAAATTTGGTTGTATTCGTTCTAAAACATATGCTTATAGCCAAGATGGAGGTTTAGCGGTATTATACGGAAACATTGCTATAGATGGCTGTCTTGTCAAGACAGCTGGAATCTGTAAAGATCTTCAAAAATTCAGCGGGCCAGCTAAAGTATATGATAGCCAAGAAGAGGCCGGAGAAGCCATATTGACACATAAGATATACCCGGGCGACATAATCGTTATTAGATATGAAGGGCCAAAAGGCGGTCCTGGCATGCAAGAAATGCTATACCCTACCTCCTTTTTGAAATCTATGAAACTAGATGCGTGTTGCGCGTTAATAACAGATGGAAGATTCTCAGGTGGAACATCCGGGTTATCTATAGGACATATATCGCCAGAAGCAGCTAATGGAGGATTAATCGCGCTGATACATAACGGAGATATTATTCATATTGATATAAATGCACGCAGCATTACATTAGCTGTATCAGAAAATATCTTGAAAATAAGATATCAAACAGAAATCTCAAGAGGACTAAAAGCATGGACTCCATTGAATAGAACAAGAAATGTATCTGTTTCTTTAAGAGCGTATGCTTATTTAGTGACAAGTGCTGACAAAGGTGCTGTACGTGATAAATCAAAATTATCAATATGAAATACATAAATGACAAAATATCAATCATATATTCATAACCCATGTCCTGCGGAATATCTAAAAATTTCTTTACGTTCTCACGTATATGAAGTGGCACAAATTACGCCACTAGAAATTATGCATAAACTATCCAAACGTCTTAAAAACACAGTATTAGTGAAACGTGAAGACAGACAACCAGTGCATAGTTTCAAATTGCGCGGAGCTTATGCAATGATATCTAGTCTTAACGAAACACAAAAATCTTCTGGAATAATTACAGCATCAGCTGGAAACCATGCGCAAGGAGTAGCTTTTTCTGCTGCTTATCTAGGAATTACATCTCTAATCGTTATGCCTGTTAATACTGCTGCTATAAAAGTAGAAGCTGTACATAGTTTTGGAGGGAAAACACTACTATGTGGCACAAATTTTGATGAAGCAAAAATTAAGGCTATGTATTTAGCAAAAAAATATCAATTAACTTTTATTCCACCATTTGACCATCCAACAGTAATTGCGGGACAAGGAACACTAGCAATGGAACTTTTGCAACAAGATGCTCATTTAGATCGTATTTTTGTCCCAGTTGGTGGAGGTGGGTTAGCCGCAGGTATAGCAGTACTCATTAAACATCTTATGCCACATATAAAAGTTATCGGCGTCGAATCAACAGAATCAGCATCTTTATGCGCTGCATTATCTGCTGGAACGCCAGTACATTTACAAAAAGTTGGTCTATTCGCAGAAGGTGTAGCTGTAAGATGTGTAGGTAACGAAACATTTCGTTTGTGCGAAAAATATTTAGATGATGTAATTACGGTAGATAATGATGCTATTTGTGCTGCTATAAAAGATCTATTTGAAGATGTACGCGCTATTGCCGAGCCATCAGGTGCTTTAGCTTTGGCTGGAATGAAAAAATACATTCAAAAATATGCAATAAACGGAGAACGATTAGCGCACATTCTTTCTGGGGCCAATATAAATTTTCATGAATTACGTTACATCTCAGAACGTTGCGAATTAGGAGAACAACGCGAAGCACTTATAGCAATTACTATACCGGAAAAAAAAGGTAGTTTTTTAAAATTTTATAAAATATTAGGAAAGCGCTTTATAACAGAATTCAATTATCGTTATAACGGATCTAAAAATATCTGTATTTTTATTGGAATACGTCTAAAACATGGAAGTTCCGAAAAAAATATAATAATACAAAAAATACTTACTAATGGTTTTAAAGTAATAGACCTTTCTAATAATGAAATAGCAAAATTACATATTAGATATATGATAGAAGCACGTTTATTTCATCCCTTACAAGAACGTATTTTTAGCTTTGAATTTCCAGAATCTCCAGGTGCATTGCTCAAATTTCTTTATACTTTAGGAAAAAATTGGAATATTTCTTTATTCCATTACAGAAATTATGGAACTGATTATGGACACGTGCTAGCTGGATTTGAACTATCTCATCAAAAAAAAGAAGAATTTTTTCAACATTTATCCAAATTAGGATATGAATGGCGTGACGTTACTACAAATCCTATATTTAAAGTATTTTTAAAATAAATACACTATAATTTTTATATAAACTATACAAATATTAATTATACTAAAGGCATACATTATGATGAACAACTATTTCAATACACTTACTTTTATGCAAAAATTACAACATTTAAAAAAATGTCGACTTATGGAAAAACACGAATTTTCAGATGGAATACAAGCATTACAATCTAAAAAAATAACCATAGTAGGTTGCGGGTCACAAGGCTTAAATCAAGGTTTAAATATGAGAGATTCTGGTATAAATGTTGTATACGCTTTAAAACAAGATTCTATAATTAATAAAAACAAATCTTGGATGCGCGCAAAACAACACGGTTTTTCTGTAGGAACTTACGATGAAATGATTCCACAATCTGATCTTATTATTAATTTAACACCTGACAAAAACCATACATCAGTTATACAACAAATAGAACCTTTAATAAAATATGGAGCTACATTAGGTTATTCTCATGGATTTCATATTGTAGAAATTGGAAAGAAAATTCGTCCAGATATTACCGTAATTATGGTAGCGCCAAAATGCCCGGGCACAGAAGTGCGTCAAGAATACCAAAAAGGCTTTGGAGTACCAGCTTTAATTGCCGTACACGAAGAAAACAATATGTATAACACTGGAATAACATTGGCAAAAGCTTGGTCTTTTGCTCTGGGTTGTCACAAAGCTGGAGTATTAGAATCATCATTTATTGCAGAAGTTAAATCAGATCTTATGGGAGAACAAACCGTTTTATGCGGAATGTTGCAGACCGGATCAATTATTTGTTTTGATCACATGACTAATCATGGGATAAATCATAAATATGCTAGTAACTTTATTCAAAATGGCTGGGAAGTCATCACTGAATCATTAAAACAAGGAGGAATTACATTAATGATGGATCGATTGTCTAATTCTGCTAAAATAAGAGCTCATATACTATCTAAAGAACTAAAAAAAATACTACAACCCATCTTTGAAAAACATATGAATAATATACTTAATGGAACATTTTCAAAAAATATGATTGCAGATTGGAATAATAATGATGCACAATTGCTGGAATGGCGCGAACAAACTAATAAACTAACTTTAGAACAAACACCAATATTTCAGCAAAATATTTCTGAACAAACGTATTTTGATAATGGAGTATTGATGGTAGCTATAGTAAAAGCAAGTGTAGAACTATCTTTCGAAACTATGATAAAATCTGGAATCTCTGCAGAATCAGCATATTATGAGTCATTGCATGAATTACCTTTAATCGCAAACACTATAGCACGTAAAAGATTATATGAAATGAACATAGTAATTTCTGATACTGCTGAATACGGTAATTATTTGTTTTGTAATACTGCGGTACCACTGTTAAAAACAAATTTTATGTCTAATTTAGAAGATGGTGATATAGGTACAATGCACAAAAATATAAAAATAGATAATATTAAATTACGTAATATTAATAATTCCATTAGAAATCATACAATAGAAAAAATTGGAGTTACACTGAGAAATCACATGACAAATATGAAAAACCTTTCATTTATACAGAAATAAAATAAATTTTATTTCTGTATAACATTCATTATACATAATTTTAAAAATTAAAATTTAGTTGATTTTATAAAACAATAACAATACGCTATCACAACACATTATATATATCGATTAATAAAATTATTTAATAAATAATAATTCACTAATATTCAGGAGAAAAAAATGAATCACACCATTATTCATCTAACTGATACCAATTTTAAAAAAAAAGTGTTAACTATTTCTAACGCTCCCAAAAATAATCCATTTCTCATTGATTTTTGGGCGGAATGGTGCAAACCTTGTCAAGCAATGCTGCCTATTTTAGAAAATATTGCAAAAAAATTTTGTGATGTATTACAAGTGGCAAAATTAAATATTGATGAAAATCCCATAACTACTAAACAGTATAATATACGTAGTGTCCCAACACTATTACTGATGTGTCATGGCGCAGTCTTATCTACTAAAATAGGATTATTGTCTCAAAAAGAATTAGAAGAATTTTTACAACAATATATATCATAAATTTATGTCTATATTTTTAAAATTCTTACATATGTTAGTAGACGTTACTGTAATATTACAGTAGAATGTAATATATCATTTTCAATTTAATAAAATATTTTATAAATATATAAAATATTTACGCTTTGTAATTAAAATATAATATATATACATAAAATAAAAACATTTAATTTAACTGTTAAATATTGAAGATTTTTAAATTATTTCAATAACATTCTAATAATTAAATACCTGACACTAGTATTTAACTAAACATATAAAATATAAATACTAATAGTCTTACTTTAAAATAAAATTTTATTTTTAAAACATATCTCTTTGATATCGACAGATATATACTTCTAATTCAAGAATCCGGTAATTATGAATCTTACAAAATTAAAAAATACACCAGTCTCTGAGCTAGTCCATCTAGGAGAAAGTATGGGGTTAGAAAACTTAGCGCGTATGCGTAAACAAGACATAATTTTTGCTATTTTTAAACAACATGCTAAAACAGGAGAAGACATCTTTGGTGATGGTGTCTTAGAAATCTTACAAGATGGATTTGGATTTCTTAGATCAAGCGATAGTTCTTATCTTGCTGGACCTGATGATATTTACGTATCTCCCAGTCAAATAAGACGTTTCAACTTGCGCACTGGAGATACTATTTCTGGAAAAATCCGACCTCCAAAAGAAGGAGAGCGTTATTTTGCTTTACTCAAAGTTAACGATGTAAATTACGAAAAACCAGAAAATGCACGTAGTAAGATTCTATTTGAAAATCTAACACCTCTGCATGCTAATTCAAGATTACGCATGGAACGAGGCAATGGTTCTACTGAAGATCTAACCGCAAGAGTATTAGATTTAGCGTCTCCTATAGGACGTGGGCAAAGAGGATTAATTGTTGCTCCTCCTAAAGCCGGAAAAACCATATTATTGCAAAATATAGCGCAAAGTATTAGTCATAATTATCCAGATTGTGTTTTAATAGTGTTGCTGATAGATGAACGACCAGAAGAAGTAACTGAAATGCAACGTTTAGTAAATGGAGAAGTGATTGCATCCACTTTTGATGAACCAGCATCTCGTCATGTACAAGTATCTGAAATGGTCATTGAAAAAGCAAAAAGATTAGTAGAACACAAAAAAGATGTTATTATTTTGTTAGATTCTATAACTAGACTAGCCAGAGCTTATAATACTATTGTACCTGCCTCTGGAAAGATACTAACAGGTGGAGTAGACGCTAATGCGTTACATAGACCAAAACGTTTTTTTGGTGCCGCTCGTAATATGGAAGAAGGAGGCAGTCTTACTATTATAGCAACCGCGTTAATTGATACTGGATCAAAAATGGACGAAGTTATTTATGAAGAATTTAAAGGCACTGGAAATATGGAATTGCATTTGTCACGAAAAATAGCTGAAAAACGTGTTTTTCCAGCAATTGATTATAACCGATCTGGCACTAGAAAAGAAGAACTACTCACAACTCAAGACGAACTACAAAAAATATGGATCTTACGTAAAATTATTCATCCAATGAGCGAAATAGACGCTATGGAATTTATGATGAACAAATTATCTATGACTAAAACCAATGACGAATTTTTCAATATGATGAAAAGATGTTAATTTTACTAAAACACTAAATTATGTTCTTTATAAAAATCTAAAAATAAAATCTATTATAGATATATAGTTTTAGAAAATAAAAATAACCACAATTTTATATCATCTACCAATGATTAGATGCGTTAAATATTTAAATATTACATAAACCAATAACAATGAATATTATTGGTTTATACTATTTTGTTGCCTTAATTAAATTTTAAAATAGCGAAAATATTATATACTTTTAATTCTATATTTATAGAATACTGTTCTAATATTAAAGATATTAATTATGTTTTATGTAATTGTAATATTATTACAATTACACTTGTACTTTAGATTAATTTAAATAACATATTTAATTATTAACCGCGTCCGTAGCTCAATAGGATAGAGCTTTGCCCTCCGGAGGCAAAGGTTTCAGGTTCAAATCCTGTCGGACGCATTTGATTTTTCAAATTTCTATAAAACACTATGCATAATATACAATACATATATAAAACAAAACTGATATAATATATATGCTAATATTAAAATTACGGTGATTGTAGCTCAGATGGTAGAGCTCTGGATTGTGGTTCCAGTCGTCATGGGTTCGAGTCCCATCAATCACCCAGTTAATTATATTATTATCACTATCTATATAAATATAAAGAACTAATAAATATATAAAATGCGAAGGTGGCGAAATTATGGTAAACGCACTAGCTTCAGGAGTTAGGATCTTTACACAAGATATGAGAGTTCAACCCTCTCCCTTCGCAAAATATTACATTAAGATATGATGCAAAGTATATGTATGCTACTTATCTCACGATAAGATATTTAGAAATTATTTTTTCTTTTAAAATATCAAAGTAATTAAAAATTTGTATATATATACACCATATATAATAACTCGGCGAGTAGCGCAGTTTGGTAGCGCTCCTGGTTTGGGACCAGGAGGTCGGAGGTTCAAATCCTCTCTCGCCGAAAACGTATGTATTCATTCCAAACTTTCATATATATCCACCTCTAGTTATATATAAATTAATAAATTACATTTTTAATATTTTACAATTCTTCAACCAAAACTTGAATTAAAGAATTATTATCCGCAGATTTTGCGATAATAATATCCGTCCACCCTAAATTTCGTGCTACACTTGCTAAACGCATACTTACTACCACTAATTTGCACCGTATTAACCAACCTATTCGATAAAACTTAGGAATCAAATAATATAATTGCTCCAATACTACCCCAGACGTAATAACTAATATTTCAATATTTAATCTTAATAAATTGAGACACTGTTCCAACCCATCATACTTTAATAAGTTCCTGCTATAACATTCACAAGATAAAACCATTGCGCCTCTTTGTCTTAAAACATCATCTAAAATAGTACGACCATTATTACCTCGTAAAATCAAAACACGCTTGCCATTAATATGCATTAATTCAGGCGATTGCAACAAACATTCACTAGTTTCTTCGTCTATAGGATATTTCGCTAATATTCCTGACAAATTATGCATTTTTTTACTGGTTGACCTACCAATTGCGCAATATATTAATCCAATAGGCCAAGATTTTCTAATATCAATTAATCGACGATGAGCATAATTAATAGCTTGCTGTGATGTTATTAATAACAAATCTCCTTTAGACAATAAATTTAATTGTTTTTCTAATAAATATAAAGTTTTTCCAGTAGAAAAATAAATTAATGGTAAATGAAATGCTTTCTTACCAAAAGAAAGTAATTTACTAACCAATTTTTCTCCATAAGGAGATGGACGCGTCACTAAAATAGTCATAAATTTATTTACAATTTAATAATTTCCTTTTATTAAAGGAATACGTCATTTCGAAAACGAAATAACAAATTTTTTGCTAAAATTATCCCTAAATTTTCTGCTTGTTCTATAGGCGCCCGACCCTCAACACGTGTAATTTTGCTACCGTCCGGCAGCCCAATAAGCGCTCTCAACCATATCTGATCTTTTATAATCTCAGCATAACTAGCAACAGGAAATTGACAATAACTCCCTAAATAAGTTGTAACAGCACGCTCTGCGGTAATACATAATGCAGTATCTTTATGATTTAAAGGTAACAATAATGACAATGTATCAAAATCAGTAGCACGACACTCTATAGCTATAGCCCCTTGACCCATAGCTGGTAATACATCAGTTGGATCAATATAAACACGAATATATTTACTAAGATTTAATCGTTCCAAACCAGCTACAGCTAAAATTATTGCATCATACTGATGTTCATATCGTAACTTGTTTAATCTAGTGTCTACATTACCTCGCAAATTACTTAATATTAAATCTGGGCGCTGCGCTAAAATCTGACACTGCCTACGTATACTAGATGTACCTACAATGCCACCAGCAGGTAATTCATATATATTTGAATATTTCAAACTAACAAATGCATCACGTGGATCATGACGTTTACACAAAATTGGTAATATTAACCCTTTTGGTAAAGATGCTGTCATATCTTTCATAGAATGAACAGCAATATCAGCTCGCGAATCTATTAAAGCATATTCTAATTCCTTAATAAAGGCTCCTTTTTTGATATTATTTTTCATAGAATAAAACGAATATTTATCGCCTGTTGTCACAACCGGTACCAGCTCTAATTTAATAGATGGATGATACCGTTTTAATTCATCACAAACATATTTTGCTTGACACATAGCAAGGCGGCTTTTTCTTGTAGCAATTCTTAAAACTTTATTATTCATAACTATAATTAATATCTAATCATATTACATAAATTGTATAACTTTATAAAAATAATAATATTTATTGTAAATAAAATAAATTAATAACTATTAATGATGACATTGATTAAATTATAAGGATATAAAAATATTTTTATTTAAAA
The DNA here is from genome assembly GCF_023585745.1 of Candidatus Blochmannia ocreatus. Lineage (NCBI taxonomy): Bacteria > Pseudomonadati > Pseudomonadota > Gammaproteobacteria > Enterobacterales > Enterobacteriaceae > Candidatus Blochmanniella > Candidatus Blochmannia ocreatus (nom. nud.). The sequence continues at coordinate 658,802 of NZ_CP097762.1, read as the reverse complement.
ATATGTTATATATTAAAAATATACTCTTTCCAAATCAAAAACAGTATTTATATACAATTTGAATTATTAAAATTCTCAAACATTTATATATCAAAATGATAATAATTAAAAATAAAAAACATGTTAAATATCATTAATATGATAATATTATTCAATATCTAAATTAGTATTAATATTTTTAAAATCTTATTGATTCTTAAACCTTATTTTGTTATAAAATTTATTTATATAAATAACACATATAAATTCTAATACATTTATCTTTAAAGCATATCTTCAAGAATTAATTTACTTTATTTAAGTAAAATTTATTGAAACAAATATTTCACATTAAATAAATAAATAATTTTTTATCAATATAAAATAAGCAATTCTTTAATCACGATAATTTAATAAAAATTATTTAACACAAAATAATACTAATTATGATATAATTCACGTTTTACTTTTATAAAATAATCTCTCATATAATATAAACACTATTATGTAATAATATGAGGAATATATGCACTTTTCAAAAATGCATGGGTTAGGTAATGATTTTATCATTATTGACTCAATATCTCAAAATATAAATTTTACTTCTAAAAAAATACAATATTTATCTAATAGATATTATGGAATTGGATTCGATCAATTATTAATAATAGAATCAGCTCACAACCCTAAAATAGATTTCCATTGTCGCATTTATAATGCAGACGGAACAGAAGTGGATCAATGTGGAAATGGAATACGTTGCGTAGCACGATTCGTTTATATGAAAAAATTAACTGATAAACAGTGTATACGTATTAGTACACGATCCACCAACATTACTCTCTCTAAAGTAGACGATACTAATATATCTGCCAATATGGGATTACCAATTTTTGACCCAAAACTTATTCCATTTAATGTATTAAATTACCAAAAAAATTATATTTTATTCCTGCCACAGGATATAATACTGTGCGGAGTAGTGTCTATAGGTAATCCTCATTGTATTATCTTAGTTAAAGACATTAATTTTACTAAACTAAATTCATTAGGTTCCATATTAGAACATCACCATTGCTTTCCAAAAAAAATAAATATAAGTTTTATGCAAATTATAAATAAAAATAATATAAAATTACGAGTTTATGAACGAGGTGTAGGGGAAACACAAGCATGTGGAACTGCAGCATGCGCAGCAGTTGCTGTAGGTATTAAACAAAAAATATTATGCGAAACAGTAAAAGTTAATTTTTTTTCGGGACATTTATTAATAACATGGAAAGGCGCAGGCCATCCATTATACATGACAGGAGCAACATCCTACGTTTATGATGGATATTTACCGGTTTTAAAATAAAAAAACCTATTATAAATAATTATATATATTCTATAATAAACACATAACACAATGTCATTTACAACAACTTATTAACTCAACATCGTGCTATGCAATGGATTCTAACATAACATTGAGTACTGATATAAATCATAATAGTATGACATACTTTATTAATTAATAGAACAGGTATAATGTATGCATTTTTATCGTATATTGCAACCATTCCGAGCTATAACGCTAGATCTAGATAATACTCTATACAATAATCATCCAATAATTAATCAGGCTGAATCGGAATCAATATCATTTTTGCAAAAATATCATCCAGCATTATTAACACTACAACAAAAAGATTATAATCGCACGCGCACACTACTAAAAATAGTATCACCTAACATTCCCCATAACGCAAATTATTTACGTTGGGAATCTTTAAGAATAACTTTACTCAATGCTGGTCTTACTAAGAATTTAGCAGAATCAGCTGCTGATTCTGCTACAGATATTGTTATATACTGGAGAAATAAAATTAATATTTCTTTTAAAACACATAATATATTATCGGCTTTAAGCTCTAAATGGCCATTAATTGCAATAACTAATGGTAATGCAAACCCTAATTCTTGTGGATTACACAAATATTTTTACGATATATTACGCGCAGGAGTAGATGGACGAGCTAAACCGCACACAGATATGTATCAATTAGCATCAAAACGACTAGGTCTACCTTGTAAAAATATTTTACACGTTGGAGATGATTTAAATACAGATATAAAAGGCGCAATATTTGCTGGTATGCAATCTTGCTGGATTAATAGATATAATCACTATATAAATGATTACGTCACAATAAATAAAAAATTCTTACCAAATTTCAAAATCTCAACATTAGTCTCGTTAACGAAATTCCTATAACCCAAAATTAATAATTGGGTAACTCTACTAAACGAAATTCACTGGGAATAATTCGGAAATGGTTAGCTAACCAAATGCAACTAATCTATACTAAACACATAAAATTACTAAATAAAATAACTTAAATTATTGTACTATTTATTATACTTAACAATAAGTTTGTATCATAACATAGAATATATTAAACTATATCATATAAATAAATGTATACAATTTGTTAAATGACACATTTAATCATTTATACAAAAAATATATATATATAAAATATTATATACTTAAAGATAATTAATGCCTCATTAAAATAATTTCTTTATTATTCCAAGATAAAAACAAAAAATTTATATTAAAAAATAAAATGAAAATATAAAATATTGAAATTAATACAACTTATATAAAATAGTTAAAATTATTTAAATATTTTTAATATTTTAAAAACTAAAAAATTGTCATAATATTATGCATTAATATTCATTATCTGGAATACAGCAAAATAATCAATATATTATATTTATAATATAAATGAATAATGTATTTTTCAAAAAAATTTTTTCCTTGTAAAATACAAAAACTTTATGTATTTAAATAAATATCTAAAAAATTTTAAAAATACGAGAAAATTTTATGAAAACATATTAGACAAAAATATATCTGCATTATTTTAAATAATAAATAAATCAATTATCTTGATAATTATCATAACACAATATCCAAATGCAATATTTGGATATTAAATATAAATATATACAAACATTAAGAAATATTTGACAAATTTTTAATTCTAAGCATAACATACTACTCATTAATCTTATTAATTAACACAGTCATATTAAATATCTTAGTAAGAAGACTGACAAAACACATGCATTACTATCAATAATTTTGAAAAATCTCAAAATAAACATGTATAGTAACTATATGTACTATTATAAATTATTTGTTTATCAAAAACAATTTTTATGCAACTATTCTTTATATAAATATTTTATATCACACTATACATAACATTAAATTAGTATTAATCACAATTACTATAATTAAATATATTCTTTTATCTGTTGAGGACAGAATGATATATGTTTAACATATTTCAATTAAAAAATAATCATTTATTTCGTATTAACGAAAAAGAAAACATATCATTTTTAAAAAAAATAACTTGGGTTGATATAATAGATTCAAGCGATGCCGTACATAAAATTATTAAAAATATAACTTTACAACAAAAATTAAAATTTTTTACGCCAAAAAATTTTAATAAAACTAAACGATTTTTAAAAGATGAAAACATCTTGTATATGCAATCTTTCTTTTTTTCATATAATAATCAAAAAAAAATAAATAATACTACTGTATCTTTTACTATTTTTGATAGATGTTTATTTACTTCACGTCAAGAAGAATGTCCAGTATTCTGCATACATCAAAAATATTTAAATACTCATAAGCTAATTAATGAAAATGCCTATGAACTACTATTAAGTTTATTTGAATCAAAAATTGAAGATCTAACAAATAAAATAGAACATATTTATAAAATTTTGGAACAACTAAGTATCACTATTATAAACAAAAAAAAAATTGACGAATACGAACATACATTATCTGATTTATCTGATTTGGAAAATATAGGATGGAAAATACAAATTAATTTATTAGATTCTGAAAGAGCAATAAAATTTATTATAAATAATGCGCAATTACTTAAAACACAACAACAATACGCTAATAATATTTTAGATAACATTAAATCACTATTACCACATAACAAATATATATTTCACCAAATCAACGCTTTAAACCAATCAGTAATGGGATTTATTAATATTGAACAAAATAAAATCATAAAAATTTTTTCAGTAATATTCCTGCCTCCTACGTTAATAGCATCTAGTTATGGAATGAATTTCGAATTTATGCCTGAACTGCAATGGACCTTTGGTTATCCTGGCGCCGTCATTCTAATGATTCTGTCTAGCGTAGCTCCATACGTTTATTTTAAATATAAAAACTGGTTGTAATATTTTAAATCCCACTAAAGACTCACAATATTCTTATTAAAATTCAAAACTCTTGCGACTTACACAATTAAATAATTTCATATAGAATAACAATTCTGTTATTTTATATTCATATAATAAGATACGCGCGCATACTATCTGACATAAATTTTTTTAGAATTCACTCTTATTATAATAGAACTAAACATTTTAATAAAAATATTTACTAACAAAATTATATAAGGATAACACATACCATGTTTCATATTGTTGCATCCGATTTAGATGGTACCTTGCTAACTTCAACGCATCAATTAAAACCATTTACAAAAAAAATTATAAAAATGTTAACACATCGCAATATCCATTTCATTTTTGCTACTGGTCGACATCATAAAAACGTAATACCAATACGTGATGACTTAAAAATTAATTCATATATGATTACTTCAAACGGCGCCAGAATACATAATGCCGATGGGAAATTAATTGATTCACATAATTTAGACACCAAAGTTGTGTCTTCATTATTAAATATAGCACATTATAATCCAAATATTATTACTAATGTATTTCAAAAAAACAAATGGTTAATCAACCGATTAATATCACCAGGTACACCCTCTTATAATTATTTATATGCCACTAATTTCCATATTTATTGTAGAAAAACGTTATCTTTAGATAATATTTGTAAAATATATTTTACTAGTCATAATTATCAGCAATTACTTTCTTTAGAGAAAGAACTTAACACACTATGGGGTCATCGTATTAATATTAGCTTCTCATTACCAACTTGCCTTGAAGTTATGCCACAAGGCATCTCTAAAGGACATGCCTTAAAAAAGGTAGTTAAATTATTAGGGTATCAAATGAAAGACTGTATTTCTTTTGGAGATGGTATGAATGATCAAGAAATGCTTTTAATGACAGGAAAAGGATGTATTATGGAAAACGCTCAACAAAGATTAAAAGAAAAACTCCCATTTTTAGAAATAATTGGTAATAATAATAACGAAGCTGTTTCATATTACTTACAATATCTATACAATCTGAGAATTTAGTTTTATTTAAATCTTTGTTAATTAAAAATTCAATTTTCTAATGGAATACACTTAATTCCATCAATAATTATTGTATCCACTTAAAAACAAAAAATTATTCCTTAGTAATTAATTTATTACGTATGATATTAAAACAACTACTAATGACACTTAAAACTAAGTCATCTATTGAATTTTTTTCTATTACCCTAATAAAATACAAAATTTCTCAATAATATAATCTAATATAATATTATTTATTAACCCTATTATATAATCTATACAAATAAACACTCTAAGTAATTAGATAAATAATATATTATTAAGAAATTTTAGTTTTACAATACTCTTCCACAATTAATAAATTATCACAATTCTAATATACAACTTTACATACTATTATATATGTATGTATATAATACAATTATCAATTTTTAACAAATTCAAATATTTTTATATAAAAATATAACATTATTACATACTATAAATTCTTTAATTTTTATAAATTAAAATAACTATGTACCCCATCTAATAACATCTGTGTAGAAATCATAACCAATAACAATCCCATTAATCGCTCTAGTGCGCTAATACCTTTAACCCCTAATAATTGAGATAACACATTAGATAACATTAAAACTAGCATCGATAATCCCCAAGCTACAACCAATGCTAAAATTAATAATTTAATTTCTTGTGGGTATTGATGCGATAATAATAATAATGTTGCTAATACCGAAGGACCAGCAACTAAAGGAATAGCGAGCGGTACTAAAAACGGTTCTTCACCTGGAGAACATCCAGTGTTATTTCCTTCATCTGAAGGAAATAACATTCTTATAGCAATTAAAAATAAAACAATACCTCCAGAAATTGAAACTGTTTCCGTATGCAAATTAAGAAATTTTAAAATATATTCTCCAACAAACAAAAATCCTAACATTAATAATAAAGCAATTATCATTTCTCTTATGATAATAATTTGACGTCTTTTTGGATCTAAATCTTTTAAAATTGACATAAAAATTGGCAAATTTCCTATAGGATCCATTATCAAAAATAACAAAATTGTAGCCGATATCATTTCATTCATTATTATTTTCCTAAAAGTTATTTATGTTTTATATACATTACGAATTTTATGCAGTAAATTATAAACATTGTTACACACAATATAATACATGATATTTACATAACTAAATATGTTAGTTATCACATATTAGAATATGTAATATTTTACATAAAACATTTAAATAAAATTCAATCTTTTTAATATTAATAAAATATACAAATGATATTAAATAATAAAAATGACTAAGAAAACTGTTGGGTTTGTCGGATGGAGAGGCATGGTAGGCTCCGTATTAATAAACCGTATGAAAAAAAACCATGATTTCAAACACTTTCATTCTATATTTTTTTCTACATCTCAAATAGGAAAAAATGCTCCAAATATTCAGCATTCACAAGAATTTCGGTTGCAAAACGCTTGGGATATAGACCTATTGCATTCTTTAGATATTATAGTTACATGTCAAGGCAGCGCATATAGCAATATTATATATCCGAAACTTAATAAAACTGGTTGGACAGGATACTGGATTGATAGTGCTTCACATTTAAGAATGAATAAAGATGCAATTATTATCCTAGACCCTATTAATTATTTATTTATAGAAAACAGTATAAATAATGGAATAAAAACATTCGTAGGAGGCAATTGTACTGTAAGTTTAATGTTAATGTCTTTAGGTGGATTATTTGCTCATAATTTAATTGAAAAAATATTTGTGTCTACATATCAAGCAGCATCTGGATATGGGGCAAGGGCTATATATGAATTAATTACTCAAATAAAACAAATATATAACATTATAGATGATACTCTAACAAAATCTCCTGCTATGAAAATTTTAGAATTAGAAAATAAAATTACTACATTTAGTAAAACCGATAAATTAGCAACAGATTGTTTTAAAGCACCTTTAATATGCAATATAATCCCGTGGATTGGTAATTATATGTGTCACGGACAAACACAAGAAGAATGGAAAGGACAAGCAGAAACCAACAAAATTCTTAATTATACTGATAATAAACCTATTATAATTGATAGTATGTGCGCACGTGTTGGAGCATTGCGCTGCCATAGCCAATCTTTTATGATAAAACTAAAAAAAAATATCCCTCTAAAAGAGATTGAAACAATATTACAATCTCATAACAAATGGGTAAAAGTCATCCCAAATGAAGCTATACACTCATTAAAACAACTGACCCCAGTGGGGGTCTCCGGTACGCTCACTGTGCCAATCGGTCGATTACGTAAACTCAATGCAGGAAAAAAATACATCTCAGCATTTAGTGTTGGTGATCAGTTATTGTGGGGAGCAGCTGAACCATTACGCAGAATGCTAATTAAATTAGTAACCTAACTAAATTTAGTTGTACCCAAGCTCCAATAACATTGTGCCAATATATACGTATTCATGACTCAAAACTCAATATATCATACGAATTTAAAAAATATAATAAAATATTTGACAATCATTTTATAAAAAATATTTGTATAAAACTCTATATCTATAGAAAATAGAACAGAAAATATTATGTTTTACATATAAAAATATTAATAATATGAATGAATACCATGTTGATGCTGCGTAATATCTTGTACTCCTTTTAATTCCGGAAAATTTTTTTTTAAAGTAAATTCTATCCCTTCCTTTATAGTATTATTAGCCATCGCGCAGCCATTGCATCCACCATAAAATTTAATAACCGCAAAAAAATCCTGGGTAACTCGGATTAATGATACATGCCCACCATGAAGAGCTAAATACGGATTAATCTGGTGTTGCAATACATAATTAACACGTTCTTCTAATGAAGAACCAGATATACTCTCAATATTGTCATCAGAATTTTTATAAATATTCGGAGCTTTAATAGTAAGTTGTGTTTCTAATGTATCAACTACCATAACATCAATTTTCGTATCTTTTAAAAAGACCGTATAATTCTGTTCTATACGAACAGAAAAACATTCAAATTTGATAATAACATCATTATATTTAAACTCTTCAGGAAAACAAAAACAAATACCACACTTTGCCTGATCAGTACCAGGATTGATTACAAAAATTCTAATCTGAGTATTTTTTTTCTTATCCGACAATAATTTAATAAAATATTCCTGCGCTGCAGAAGATATATTAATCATAATCTATTAATTTATGAATCCGGTTATATAACAATATTTTATAAGTAATTATAATCAATTTAATTTAATACATCAAAATTATTATGTATTATTAATACAACTATCTTCATCAAAAACCATTATGGTTATATCATATTAACTCTTAATATAAAAATATTAGTAAATCCATATAAAATCTTCACAAGAACTTTACACACTATAAAAAATAAATTTTCAACTATTTAAAATACTATTTTATAGTACACAATGCTCTAAAATAAAACTATCAATATAAAATTAATCTAATTCATGCGCATTATAAAATACAATATTTATACCTAAATTCCCATATTTCCTTACTAACATATCGTAACCTTTTAAATGAAATTTATTCTATTTAAAACAAAATCTTTAATTTTCAATAAAATTAAAATTATTAATACACAACGTTCATTTTTCACAATTAAATTTTATCAAAAATAAACATTACCAAAAATTAATATTTTGTAAAAAAATAAATTCAATGCACTGAAACATAAAACTTAACAAAATTCCTTAAAAATAACAGGATGTCATTAAAATATAAACTACATACTTAATATGCGTTCTAATACATACTATATATTAAAGCTTAATATAAATAAAATCTTTAATCCTAACTAATTTAGTAAATACCTAATAAAAAAATGTATGAAATATACAAATATAAACTCTGTCAATATTCAATTGACACTACAACAATATAAAAAATCAATAAAAATTTTATATAAATTTATTTTTAAATTTGTACAAAGATCAAAAACTTATAGCTATTTATCGACCAATTAATATATATACATTTAGTTTTACATTAACTATAACTAACAAGATGACACTAAAAATATTAGTACCATAAAATTATATAATAATTTCTATAAAATTACTTTACTACTAATAAAAAAGCACTATATATTATATATTATTACCAATATTAAAAATATATGTATTAATACGAGTATAAATTAATATTTATTAACACAAAACTATATACTTGCAAGCAACTTTGCAAGTATAAAATAATAAATAAGTTTGTGTATTACATTGCATCTACAAAAAAATTTGTATTAAAATTAACATATACTATAATATGCCATTTGCAGTTAACAATATGAAATTATATGCACGACTTATATTAAATTATACAATTAAAAATTTTTAATATTTTTTGTTAGTAACGCTTTTAAACAAAAACAAAAATTGATTAAATATTTATGAAAAATAAACATAAAATATTTATAAATAATTTTATAATGGCAACAACGTATGTTAAAGAAAAATAACATTTTTTTAATAGGACCCATGGGAGCAGGAAAAAGCACTATTGGACGCCAATTAGCAAATCAATTAAACATGAGTTTTTTTGATTCAGATCAAGCGATTGAAGCTCATACTGGAGCAAATATTAGCTGGGTATTTGATGTAGAGGGAGAAATAAAATTTCGTGATAGAGAAGAAAAAATTATCAATGAACTAACAAAAAAACAAGGTATAGTTTTGGCTACTGGAGGCGGATCTATTATTTCTCATATAACCAGAAATAATTTATTAACACGTGGGCTAGTGGTATATCTAGAAACAACTATAGATAAACAATTAATTCGAACAAAACACGATAAAAGACGTCCTTTATTAAGAAAATCAACATCAAAACAAAATATTCGTACATTTTTAGAAAAATTAGCTAAAGAACGGAATCCTCTGTATGAAGAAATTGCAGATATAACAATATTAACTGACGAACAAAATATCAAAGTTCTAATTAATAAAATTATAACACTGCGTAATCAAAAAAATACTTAGCAATTTTATAAAATTTATTAAATATCATCATATATAAAATATATAATTTTATTATGGAAAAAATTATTGTCAGATTGCACAAAAAAACTTATCCTATTATTATTACAAATAAATTATTTGATGATTTTTCATCTTTTTGGCCAATAAACATAAATGATCAAATCGTATTTATAACTAATAATAAAGTAGCGCCTATATATTTAGATAAATTAACCACTCTATTAAATAGATCAGGAATTAAAACTGATCAATTAATTTTACCAGATGGTGAAAAAAATAAATCGTTAAATATACTCAACCAAATATTTACCAAATTATTAAAAAATAATTATGACCGAGTAAATACAATCCTAATTGCTGTAGGAGGAGGAGTTATTGGGGATATAACTGGATTCGCTGCTGCAACATACCAGCGTGGAATACGTTTTATTCAAGTCCCTACGACACTGCTTTCACAGGTAGATGCAGCTATTGGCGGAAAAACTGGCATTAATCATACACTTGGGAAAAATATGATAGGTGCTTTCTATCAACCCATTGCAGTACTTATTAATCCAAGTGTTCTACATACACTAAAAACTAAAGATTTTTCTGCAGGATTAGCAGAAATAATAAAATACGCTATCGCACTTGATGCAAATTTTTTTAACTGGTTAGAAAATAATTTAAACAATTTATTAACTCTAAATCCATCAACAATGACATATTGTATTCGTCGTTGTTGCGAATTAAAAAAATACATAGTTGAGCTAGATGAATATGATCAACATGCCAGAAGCTCACTAAATTTAGGTCACACCTATGGACATGCAATAGAGTCATATCAGAAATATGCACAATGGTCTCATGGAGAAGCCGTATCAGCAGGAATAATTATGGCGATAAACGCTGCATTACATTTAAAACAATTTGATAAAAACGATGCTAAACGTGTAATATTATTATTAAAAAGAGCTAATTTACCTGTACAAGGCCCTAAAAACATGACGCCTAAAAATTATATGAAATATATGATACGCGACAAGAAATCAAATTCAACACAAATAAATTTAGTGTTACCTATTGCTATAGGAAAAGTAAAAACATTTTTTAATGTTAAACCGGAAGTAATATCATTATCTATTCAGAATAATTCTTATTAAGAATATTTAATATTAATAACGTGAAAACACGTATAATTACGTATATATTTATTGTTCTAATTTTTTAGAAAATTAGAACCACACAATGCAATAACAACATTTAAACATATAAATTATATTATAATATAAATTTAAATTTATATATAAAACTTAATTAAAAATTAAAACTACATATATGGTATTTTGCGCAACATATTAAATTTTAACTATATACTATATATAAAACATATAATAGTATATGTAATATATTATATTTTATAAGATATAAAATACGTATTTCTTATAATAAGAATACCACTAATACATCAACAAAACAATTCACTTAAATTTTAAGATCTATTTATATTTTATAACATTAAATTTTGTCGAGAATTATAATGAAACATTTCTTAATAGCGCCATCCATCCTTTCAGCAAATTTTTCTAAATTAGGAGAAGATGTTACTAATGTCATATCTGCTGGAGCAGATATATTACATTTTGATGTAATGGATAATCATTATGTTCCAAACTTAAGCATGGGATCTATGGTATTAAAATCTTTGCGGGAATATGGCATTAATATTCCTATAGATGTGCATCTCATGACAAAACCAATAGACCAATTAATATTAGATTTTGCTTCTGTGGGAGCGGATTACATTAGTTTTCATCCAGAAACAACAGAACATATTGATCGATCTGTAGAATTAATTAAAGAACATGGCTGCAAAGCAGGATTAGTTTTTAACCCTAGCACCACGCTCAATTATCTAGAATATTTAATGGATAAAATTGATCTAATCGTATTAATGGCAGTAAATCCAGGTTTTAGCGGACAAGTATTTATTCCAACAATTTTAAAAAAAATATGTAAAACACGTAAACTTATAGATAATGTTAATCGCAATATTGATTTATCAGTAGATGGAGGAATTAATACAAGCAATATATATGAAATTTCAAAAGCTGGCGCTAATTTGTTTGTTATAGGATCCGCTATTTTTAAAGCTCCAAATTATCATAAAATTATAAATACTCTTCGCTGCATATTATCAAAAACATAAAAAATAATACTTTTAATTAAAAAATAACACAATATATACCATAATATTTAATTAAATTAACTAATCTCAATTACTAATTATATGCATACTTTAAATCAATTAAATTTAATCGATTTAAAATTTAATAAATCAAATATTTTAAAGTAATTATTAATATAAACTAAACAATAAAAACAAAATACTATATTTACATTATAAAATAATACTATGAATAAACCAATTGTATTTAGTGGCACTCAACCATCCGGACAACTTACTATTGGTAATTATATCGGAGCAATACGACAATGGGTTAAAATGCAATATAACTATCAATGTATATATTGTATAGCTGATTTACACTCTATTACAAATCATGATAATAAAACGCCATATAAATTATATGAAATGTCACTAGACACTCTAGCATTATATTTAGCATGCGGTATTAATCCAAATAATAGCATAATATTTATTCAATCTCATGTCCCAGAACATAGTCAACTAAATTGGTTATTAACCTGCTATACATATTTTGGGGAACTACAACGCATGAATCAATTTAAAACAAAATCAACTATTCAACAAAAAAATCACATTAATCTTGGATTATTTAATTACCCAGTATTAATGGCTTCAGATATTTTGCTATATCAAACTAATTTTGTTCCGGTAGGTGAAGACCAAAAACAACACTTAGAACTAACACAAAATATTGCTAAACGCTTTAATTATAAATACAATAATACTATTTTTGTTATACCAAAAATATTAATTCCCAACTATGGTGCTCGTATTATGTCACTATTAGACCCATACAAAAAAATGTCTAAATCTGATCATAACCCTAATAATATTATTACTCTTTTAGATGATATTAGCATCGCATCAAAAAAAATAAAAAAATCAATTACTGATACTGATAATCCACCAATAATTAAATATGATCTTATTAAGAAACCTGGTATTTCTAATTTATTAGAAATTCTTTCAGGAATACGTGAGCAACCTATTGTATATTTAGAAAAAATATTTCTAAATAAAACTTATTCCCAACTAAAGACTGCAATTATACAAGCGATATCACTAATACTAACACCACTACAAGATCGTTACTGTATTGAACGTAATAACGAAGATAAGTTATATTCTATTCTAGATGCTGGAGCAAAAAAAGCGCGAAAAAAAGCTCAACTCATGTTATATAAAGTACAAAAAACAATTGGACTATTAACTTAAAATAATTAGTTTCATTTTTATACACTAATACAGTAGTATTTTAAATTTAAAATGTAAAAAGCAAAGATTCTATGAAATAGCTCATTCAAAAATACACAATAATTATGTAATATTTTTTACAAAAAAATCACGTATTAAATACATAAAATATCACTATAATATATCATATACATAATTTGTATTTTTACATATAAATATCATCGTTAAATAACTATACCTTTAATTACAAGCCTAAAATAATTAGGATCTTATAATGAATAAAATACTTATTATAGATAATTATGATTCCTTTACTTGGAATTTATATCAATATTTCCGAGAAATGGGAAAAATCGTACAAGTCAAAAGAAATGATAATATTCACATAGCAGATATTAAACAATTATCCCCTACACATTTAATTATTTCTCCAGGACCTGGCGTTCCAAAAAACGCAGGCATCTCACTAGAAGTAATTGCTTATTTTCATAAAATATTGCCTATTCTTGGAATATGTTTAGGACATCAAGCAATAGCCCAATTTTTTGGCGCCAAACTACGACGTGCGCATAAAATAATGCATGGAAAACCCTCCAAAATTTATCATAATAACTCTGGGGTTTTTTCAGGAATAACACAACCATTAAATGTGATACGTTATCATTCCTGGATAGTAGAGACAAATACCCTGCCCAAATGTTTGGAGATAACAGCCTGGAATGTTATAAATAACAACAACTTAATAGAAATTATGGGTATCCGTCATAAAACCTTCAAAACAGAAGGTGTACAGTTTCATCCAGAAAGCGTATTAAGTGAACAAGGACACAATATCCTAGCTAACTTTCTATAAAATTACATTAGAAATAACCATTCAACATATAAACTACTAAATCACGCAGTTCTAAACAACCATTACGCTTCAAAATATATTCATCTATAAATATTAAATTTACTACTATAGTAACAATATTTCCATAACACCCTCTACTTTTATTGAGCGCACTAAATACCCAAAAATCAATCTAACACTATTTAATTTCATAAACATCTTAATTTCTAAAAATAGAAATTTTTATCAATATTTATAAAACTACCTCCGGTACCTTAATTACATTAAGTTCTATTACACAATGTGTAATATATTATGCAATTATCAATTATAGTTTTTTCTCCTAAAATCAAACAATATTAATTTTTCAAAAAAAATCAAATTTTTATTGGCAAACAAACAATTAACATTATTATAATTCTATTGTAAATAATAGAAAATTTTTATCAAAAACTAATCTATAAATCTATCATAACACACCGAAACATTCACATAACTCTCAATAAATAAAACTTCTAAAATTATTCATACTAACCATTTACTGTATTATAGTTATTAGTATGACCAATAGCGTTATACCACCACATACTATTAATTCCTATATATTAGATATTTTTGTTATTAACAAAACTGTATTATTTAACAAAATGAACATTTAAACTAAACAATTAATATACTTAAACGAACGCTCAACAAACAATACATTTAACTTAAGTAATCACTTAAGTTAAATACTAAATATAGTTTATATGTATAAACATTACACATCAATATTATAATCTATTATCAATGTAATCAAATCATGATCGATTTATTAATCAATATGAAACATCATATTTGTCAAATAAAAATACTAACACCCCTATAAGTTTAATATCATTTAAAGTATTACCTGTCTAATTTAAAATATAAACAAACACTAATTTAATACTTAATAGACATATCACTCATAATATTTTTAAACTATTAACTTTTATAAACACTAATAGTATACTATATAAATATATCTATAGTATTAAATTTAAAATAATAAAAAATTAACTACTCAGAATTAGAAAACATTCTATATAAATAATCATATAAAATTATTATAACAAGGCAATCTATGAAATCATTACTTATTAAATTTATTTTATTTATTTCTATTATTTCTTTAGCGTTGACCGGAATTATCTATTAACTTAAATATACCCCAATTTAAAATACAACAAATGCGAATCAAACTCTCTCTATTTTCAGTATACTACTTCTCAAAAACATGACTACACTAATAGTATATAGTTAATATACTTAAATCTATAATATATAAAACATAATATTTTATGAAATAATGTGAAGACACGTAATATAGCAACTAATAACGCGCTTTTGCAAAACAACTAATTATATGCTAATACACTATTTAATTATTCGTATTAATTTTGTATAATTTATGCATAGTGTAATTTTGATAAAAATTCCTATTTGATAAATAAATCAGAATAATTTTTTAATTATATTAAAATTTGTGTTATAACAATAACGATAAAATCAATACATCTTTCTATAAAGTAGCAACAAACTACTGGGTAGTAATATAATTCTCTTGACTTTATTATTCAATAATAATAGCATTTTTGAACCAACATTACATCTAAAATGCCATTAATAATGTATAATAAAAATTAATATAATTGAAAATTAAGAGATAGGAAATTTAATAATGACTACCATCAACCAACTTGTACGCACTGCACGTCCCAAAAAGACCTTTAAAAGCACTGTTCCAGCGTTAAATGCATGTCCTCAAAAAAGAGGCGTATGCATACGAGTATACACCACTACTCCAAAAAAACCGAATTCTGCATTAAGAAAAGTATGTCGCGTGCGATTAACTAATGGGCTAGAAGTAACCTCTTATATAGGAGGGGAGGGGCACAATCTACAGGAACACTCTTCTATTCTGATTAGAGGAGGTCGCGTTAAAGATTTACCAGGTGTACGGTACCATGTGATTCGAGGCGCTCTTGACTGCTCAGGCGTTAATTCTCGAAAAAAAGGCCGCTCTAAATACGGTACAAAAAACAAAAAATCCCATTGACAGTAACGATAGTAACATTATATAAATAATCATCGAGCGCATTTATTGCGTCATATTTTAAATATATATCATATTAAATTTACACCGATACAACTGCATTACCTAGTAATAGGGGTAAATTTTAAAAGGAGTAAAAATGTATGTCGCGCCGTCATTTTATCATGAAACGCAACATTTCCCCAGAACCAAAATTCGGGTCTGATTTATTAGCAAAATTTATTAATATTTTAATGTTAAATGGAAAAAAATCCATTGCAGAAACAATAGTATACTCAGCATTAAATATGTTGTCTAAAAAATTCCAGCGTAATCATAACAAAAAAGAAGAAGACTGTTTAAAAATATTTGAAATAGCTTTAAATAACGTACGTCCTATTGTAGAAGTAAAATCCAGAAGAGTTGGAGGGTCCACTTATCAAGTGCCCGTAGAAGTACGTCTAACACGTAGAAATACTTTAGCAATGCGGTGGATTATTGAATCAGCTCGAAAAAGACAAGATAAATCTATGGAATTACGTCTCGCAAATGAATTAATAGATGCTACAGAAAACAAAGGAAACGCCGTAAAAAAACGAGAAGAAATACACCGAATAGCAGAATCCAATAAAGCTTTTGCGCATTATCGCTGGTGATTGATACTATTAAATTTAAATGAATTCTTTTAACACTTAAAATTTAATAATCACTAACATTCTTATATAAATTTTATATATACTTTTTACAATACTAAAGCTCATAAATTTTCAAATGAAATAAACAAAATATTTTATTAAAAACTATATTATATTACTTATTGAGGGCAGAAATGGCTCGTGTAACACCGATTATACGGTACCGTAATATTGGTATCAGTGCGCATATCGACGCAGGAAAAACTACTACTACTGAACGAATTTTATTTTATACAGGTGTAAATCATAAAATTGGCGAAGTACATACTGGTTCTGCAACAATGGATTGGATGGAACAAGAACAAGAACGAGGTATAACTATCACTTCTGCGGCAACAACATGCTTTTGGTCTGGTATGGCAAAACAATTCGATGCGCATCGTATTAATATTATAGATACTCCTGGTCATGTTGACTTTACCGTAGAAGTAGAACGTTCTATGCGCATACTTGATGGAGTAGTAATGATTTATTGTGCTGTAGGAGGCGTACAACCACAATCTGAAACAGTATGGCGTCAAGCAAATAAATACAAAGTACCACGTATTGCGTTTATAAATAAAATGGACAGAGTGGGCGCAAACTACTTACGAGTCGTAAATCAGTTAAAAACTAAACTACGTGCAAATCCCGTGCCCATTCAATTAGCTTTAGGTTCAGAAGATGAATTCAAAGGAATTATCGATTTAATTAAAATGAAAGCCATTCATTGGAATGAATCAGACCAAGGAGTTACCTTTACTTACAGCGATATACCTAAAAAATTCACAGAATTATCACATAAATGGCATAAATATTTAATAGAAGCTGCTGTGGAAACCTCTGAAGAATTAATGGAAAAATATTTATCTGAAAATAATTCATTAACAGAAAAAGAAATTAAATCTGCATTACGTCAAAGAGTTCTAAACAATGAAATTGTATTAGTAACATGTGGATCAGCTTTTAAAAATAAAGGTGTACAAGCAATGTTAGATGCTGTTATAGAATATTTACCAGCTCCAAGCGATATAAAATCTGTTACCGGAGTAATTAAAAATAACTCTACACAGATCACAAGAAACGCTAGCGATCATGAACCATTTTCAGCTCTAGCTTTTAAAATAGCTACAGATCCATTTGTAGGAAATTTAACTTTTTTTCGAGTATATTCAGGCGTCGTAAATTCCGGAGATAACATTTTTAATGCTACAAAAGAAAAACATGAACGTTTTGGAAGAATCGTACAAATGCATGCTAATAAAAGAGAAGAAATTAAAGTAGTGCATTCTGGAGACATTGCTGCTGCTATTGGGTTAAAAGATGTCTCTACTGGAGATACTTTGTGTGATCCTAATGCTCCCATTATTCTTGAACGTATGGAATTCCCAGAACCAGTAATTTCTGTTATGGTCGAAGCAAAAACTAAAGTAGATCAAGAAAAAATGAGTTTAGCCTTACATCGATTAGCTCAAGAAGATCCATCTTTTCGAGTCTGGATTGATAAAGATTCTGGACAAACTATTATAGCTGGTATGGGGGAATTACATTTAGAAATACTTGTAGAACGCATGAAACGAGAATTTAATGTAACAGCTAATGTAGGAAAACCACAAGTTGCTTATCGAGAAACTATCCGAAACAGCGTAAAACAAGAAGGCAAATTTATCAGACAATCAGGAGGAAGAGGGCAATTTGGGCATGTTTGGTTACGCATCGAACCTATACATAAAAATAAAACAACAAAAAAAGAAATAAATTATAAATTTTTAAATGAAATTATAGGCGGAGCAATTCCAAAAGAATATATCCCATCTATTGATAAAGGTATACAAGAACAAATACACAATGGGGTACTCGCCGGTTATCCAATAGTAAATATTTGCGTGGCCGTGTTTGATGGATCTTATCATGAAGTTGATTCATCAGAAATAGCATTTAAAATTGCTGCTTCCATAGCATTTAAAGAAGGATTTATGAAAGCTGATCCCATATTACTAGAACCTATTATGCATGTAGAAATTGAGACCCCTGAAGAATATATGGGAGATGTTATAGCAGATTTAAACCGCAGACGTGGTATAATTAACAATCTAAAAAATTCTGAGTTTAATGATAAAATAATTTATGCCCATGTGCCTTTATCTGAAATGTTCGGATATGCTACTAGTTTACGTTCACAGACTCAAGGACGCGCTTCCTATTCTATGGAATTTTTAAAATATAATGAAGTTCCTAATAACATTACACAAACTATTATAAATACTCGTATTAAATAAAATAAATAATTAATACTGGCCTTACTATAAAATAAGAGGAATATAAAGTGTCTAAAGAAACATTTAAACGCATAAAACCACACATTAATGTCGGCACCATTGGTCATGTTGATCACGGAAAAACTACTTTAACTTCTGCTATAACTACTGTTTTATCTAAATATTATGGTGGGTCTGCCTGTGCCTTTGATCAAATCGACAATGCTCCAGAAGAAAAAGCACGCGGTATTACCATAAACACTTCGCATGTCGAATATGACACTAAATCCAGACATTACGCTCATGTAGATTGCCCAGGACATGCCGATTATGTAAAAAATATGATCACTGGTGCTGCACAAATGGATGGAGCAATTCTAGTGGTAGCAGCTACCGATGGACCTATGCCCCAAACTAGAGAACATATTTTATTAGCTAGACAAGTAGGAGTACCTCATATTATTGTATTTATCAATAAATGTGATATGGTTGATGATGAAGAATTATTGGAATTAGTAGAAATGGAGATGCGGGAATTATTATCTCAATATGATTTTCCAGGAGACAGCACTCCTATAATTCGTGGATCTGCAATAAAAGCATTAGAAGGCGATGAACTCTGGTCAAACAAAATATTGGAATTATCTAATATATTAGATAGCTATATCCCTGAACCTAAACGTGCTATTGATCAACCATTTCTACTGCCTATAGAAGATGTATTCTCTATATCTGGAAGAGGCACTGTTGTTACTGGACGCATAGAAAGTGGTATCATTAAAGTTGGAGAAGAAATAGAAATTGTTGGTATAAAAAATACAGTAAAAACTACTTGTACTGGAGTAGAAATGTTTCGAAAGTTATTGGATGAAGGGCGCGCTGGAGAAAATGTTGGTATTTTATTGCGTGGAACTAAAAGAGATGAAGTAGAAAGAGGGCAAGTTTTATCTAAACCTGGATACATAAAACCTCATTCTTGTTTTGAATCAGAGGTATACGTCTTAAATAAAGACGAAGGAGGCAGACATACTCCATTTTTTAAAGGTTATCGTCCTCAATTTTATTTTCGTACTACAGATGTTACTGGCACTATTGAACTACCAAAAAATATTGATATGGTAATGCCCGGTGATAACATTAAAATGTTAGTGCAGCTAATTTCTCCAATAGCTATGGATGAAGGATTGAGATTTGCTATCAGAGAAGGTGGACGTACTATAGGAGCTGGTATTGTATCTAAAGTTATATCTTAAATCATTACATAATTAACAACTAATGGTTATATTCTGCAATATAATTCTTAAACTTACACAATAAATAATGCATATTACATGCAAAAAAATAAAACAAACAAAGAAAAATATATATTAGAAATAACAAAATGGATAAGCGCAGGCATATTATTGATCAGCTCTATCATCGGTAATTATTTATATTGTCAATATAATATCTACATGCGCAGCGTTGTTCTACTGCTGGTGATAAGTGTCGCTTCATGCATTATATTAACTACTACATCTGGAAAACTAATAATTAAATTTGGAAAAGAAGCGCATATTGAACTAAAAAAGGTAGTATGGCCTACTTATAAAGATGGACTAAACACTACTCTTATTATAATAGGAGTAACTATTATTATGTCATTATTACTGTGGGGTTTAGACACTGTTCTAGTGTATATCATATCATTTGGGTTAAAACTATAAAAAAATGACTAATACTTCAATAAAAAAACGTTGGTATGTTATCCAAGCATTTTCTGGGTTCGAAAATCGAGTAGCTCGCTCTTTACGTGAACATATTAAACTCCATAACATGGAATTAATGTTTGGTGAAGTACTAGTGCCTACCGAAGAAGTAGTGGAAATGCGATTTGGACAAAGAAGAAAAAGTGAACGTAAATTTTTTCCTGGTTATGTATTAATACAAATGGTAATGACTGAATCCAGTTGGCACTTGGTACGAAACATTCCACATGTTATGGGTTTTATTGGAGGAACATGCGATAAACCTGCGCCTATCGGAGATAAAGAACTAGATAATATTATGCGCAGATTACAACAAATAGGTGATAAACCGCGTCCTAAAACTTTATTCGAGCCTGGAGAATTAATTCGAGTAAACAGTGGTCCATTTTCTGACTTCAATGCTATTGTAGAAGAAGTAGATTATGAAAAAAATCGTTTAAAAGTATCAGTATCTATTTTTGGTCGATCTACCCCAGTAGAACTAGATTTTTCTCAAGTTGAAAAATCATAATTTTAAATATTATTTACATATATAAACATATGTACACAGAAAAATATAATTATCTAAAAAATATTAGATATATTATCTAATAAACATTATTGATTCTTGTTCTATAGGTGATTAATATGGTAAAAAAAAAAATAAAAGCTCGCATTAAACTACAAATTTTAGCTGGCACCGCTAATCCCAGCCCTCCCATTGGACCAGCCTTAGGTCAACAAGGGATTAATATCATGGAATTTTGTAAAGCATTTAATGAAAAAACTGAAAAACTTGAAAAAACTCTACCAATTCCAGTGATAATTACAGTATATAACGATCGTTCGTTTACATTCATTACTAAAACCCCTCCAGCTGCATTTTTACTAAAAAAATCTGCAAATATTACGTCTGGATCAGGAAAAACAAAAATAATAAATGCAGGAAAAATATCACGCACCCAAATTTATAATATCGCACAAATTAAATCCGACGATATGACAGGAGCTAACATAGAAGCAATGTCACGGTCTATTATAGGCACAGCTCATTCTATAGGGCTTGAAGTGGAAGATTAATATACTATGAACAAATTTAACAAAAATAAAAAAAATAGAAAAAAAAATAAAAAAATATATATAATGCAAAAAGATTGTGACAACTCTCAACAATATAACATATCCGATGGATTAGAAATATTAAAAAAAATGAAAAAAGCAAAATTCATCGAAAGTGTTGATGTTGCGATTAATTTAGGTATTGACACACGTAAATCTGACCAGAATATACGTAGTTCTGTCGTTTTACCGCATGGAATTGGACGCAATATACAAGTTGCTGTTTTTGCGCAGGGGGAAAATATTAAATTAGCTAAAGACGCAGGAGCCGACATAGTCGGATTAGAAGATTTATGCAATAAAATAAAGATAGAAAAATATTTACCAGATGTAATTATTGCATCTTCTGATGTAATGCCATTGATCAACAAACTTGGTCCTATTTTAGGACCCAAGGGTTTAATGCCTAATATTAAAATGGGCACTATATCCAATAATATATCAGAATCGGTAAAAAAAGCTAAATTAGGGCAAATACGTTACAAAAATGACAAAAATGGTATTATTCATGCTACTATTGGAAAAATTAATTTCGATACCTCTTATCTTAGAGAAAACTTAGAAACATTAATTTTATCGATTAAACACGTCAAACCATACACACACAAAGGAACTTATATAAAAAAAATAAATATCTCCACTACTATGGGTAAGTCAGTAACTATTGATCAAAATAGCATTTAGCAATATATAAATGCTATTTAAATTTTTATCAAAAATTTGGCATCTTTACAGATTATAATTAAATTTTAGCAAGCATAATATATTATTATGCAACATTTATAATAATAAATTATATAATTTTCTAAAATTAAATGATATAATCCAGTAAGGATGCGCTGATGATTCTATCATATGCTAAAATAATACGATTCTGTAATCTATACAGAAATTACCTTGTTGATGCAAGGTTGTGGTTATCTTTGTTAATCAGTTTTACACAAAACTATAAACTAAATTTAATTTTAAAATAAAATATCGTGTTATAAAAAATTCATAATTGTAGTTAATTTAACGCATAAAATAAAAAATTACTACAAATTACACTAATTAAATAGGATATAATTAGTATGTTATACATATTAAATTTATTAAAGGTATAGTAATGGTATTGGGATTTCAGAAAAAAAAAGACATAATCTGTAATATTAACAAAATTGCCCAACAAGCATTATCTGCGGTGATAGCCTCTATAGAAAAAATCTCAGTAAATGAGATTTCTTATTTAAGAAAAGAAGCAAGAAATCTTAACGTACATGTGTACGTTATTAGAAATACATTGATAAAAAAAATAATAGAACACACTTCTTTAGAGTGTCTAAAGAACACGCTTTTCGGACAAAACATAATAGCATTTTCTATGAAACAACCACAAGATTCTGTGCGTATTTTTGTAAATTTTTCCAAACATCATGAAAACTTCCAAATAAAAGGAGCAGCCTTTGAAGGTAAATTTATTCCTGCGTCGCAAATCAGTATTTTATATAACTTGCCCAATAAACAAGAAGCTATTTATAAATTAATTAATGCTATACACATAAATAGCATAGGAAACTTAATAAGTATATTATATTTATGGTCTAATAAACACAACAAACACCAAATCAATTAGATTTAAACACTTAATTAAACTAATAATAATATATTGTATACAATATACATATAAAAAATTATATTTTTACATTTTTGGAAATTATTATGTCTCTAACAAAAGAACAAATCTTAGACGCTATTTCTGATATGTCTGTGATGGATGTAGTACAATTAACTTCTATGATAGAAAAAAAATTCGGCATTACTTCCACTAAGCCATTAGAATCTACTACTACTGAAGTAGTACAAAAAATTGTAGAAGAACAAACTGAATTTAACGTATTTTTGACTGCTATAGGAAACAACAAAATTCCTGTTATAAAAACAGTACGTAGTATCACTGGACTGGGATTAAAAGAATCAAAAGAACTAGTTGAATCAGCTCCTGTCATGTTAAAAGAGTCAATAAATAAAAATGATGCTGAATCTATCAAAAAAACCCTGGAAACAATAGGAGCATCTGTAGATATTAAATAAAATAAGATAACCAACAAAACCAATGCTCTTATCTGATAAATTAACTTTAATTAAATAAAATTTATTCCATTAAATAATAAAATTCGCTTAGTTGAAACACAGTAAAATTGTGTAATACATACTTTATATACAATCAAATACTTAAAAATACTAAATACTGACTATCATTTACAAAACTACTAAATTAAAATTTTTAAACTCACCTATATCATTAATTATTCGAGGAATTTCATGGTGTATTCCTATACTGAAAGAAAACGTATACGTAAAGATTTTGGAAAACGCCCTCAAGTTCTGGACATTCCATATCTACTATCTATTCAAATTGATTCTTTTCAAAGTTTTATCCAAAGTAATACAAAAAAACAATGTGGATTAGAAATCGCATTTCAATCAATTTTCCCCATAAAAAGCTATAATGGAAACGCTGAATTAAGATATCTAAAATATAAATTAGGCGTCCCCACTTTCAACACGAAAGAATGCCAAACTCGTGGCACCACATTTTCTGCTCCACTCAGAGTGTTATTAGCACTAGTAATTTACGAACGCAATGGATCAAAGAACACTATAAAAGATATTAAAGAACAAGAAGTATACATGGGCGAAATTCCTCTCATGACTGATAATGGTACTTTTATTATTAACGGAATTGAACGTGTAATAGTATCCCAACTACACAGGAGTCCAGGAGTCTTCTTTGACAGTGATAAAGGTAAAACACATTCATCTGGAAAAGTCTTATATAATGCACGTATTATTCCATACCGTGGATCCTGGTTAGATTTTGAATTTGATTTAAAAGATAATTTATTTGTACGAATTGATAGAAGAAGAAAACTACCAGCTACTATTATATTACGTGCGTTAAACTTCACTACAGATGCAATATTGCAAACGTTTTTTTGCACAGTTACATATGAAATTCAACATGATTCTCTATATATGCATTTAGTTCCAGAAAGATTACGGGGCGAAACAGCATCTTTTGATATCACAGCTAATAATACTATATATGTACAAAAAGGCCGTCGTATCGCAGCACAACATATTCTGCAATTAAAACAAGATAATATTTCAAAAATTAAAGTTCCTATAGATTATATTATAGGTAAAGTCATTATAAAAGATTATATTGACAAAAAAACAGGTACAATCATTGCTACAGCTAATACTGAAATATCTTCTAATATATTAAATAACTTAATTAATGCAGGATATAAAACTATAGAAACATTATTTAGTAATGATCTAGATCATGGTAATTATATATCTGAAACCTTAAGGATTGATACTACTACTAATAAATCTGATGCCTTAATGGAAATTTATCGAGTGATGCGTCCTGGAGAACCTCCTACTAAAGAGTCCGCTGAATATCTATTCGAAAATTTATTCTTTTCAGAAGAACGCTATGACCTATCTGCTGTAGGAAGAATGAAATTCAATCACACATTGCAACGCGCCCAAACAGACACATCAGTCACCTTAAAAAAATCCGATATCGTTGATGTAATAAAAAAATTAATCGATATTAGAAACGGTAAAGGAAATGTAGATGATATAGATCATCTAGGAAACAGACGAATACGTTCTGTAGGAGAAATGGCTGAAAATCAATTTAGAATTGGACTAGTCAGAGTAGAACGCGCAGTAAAAGAACGCCTAGCTCTAGGCGATATAGATGAACTAATGCCACAAGATTTAATTAATGCTAAACCAATATCAGCTGCAATAAAAGAATTTTTTAGTTCTAGTCAATTATCACAATTTATGGATCAAAATAATCCATTATCAGAGATCACTCACAAAAGACGCATTTCCGCATTAGGGCCTGGTGGATTAACCAGAGAACGAGCAGGCTTTGAGGTACGTGATGTTCATCCTACACATTATGGTAGAGTTTGCCCCATTGAAACTCCAGAAGGACCAAATATCGGATTAATTAATTCATTATCTGTATACGCTAAAGCTAATCAATACGGATTTTTGGAAACACCTTATCGTCAAGTACATAACGGTGTAGTGAGTAATAATATTCAATACTTATCAGCAATTGAAGAAGGCGATTTTATAATTGCACAAGCTAATACTAATCTAAATGAAAAAGGGGAATTTATTGATGATTTAATCACATGTAGATATAAAGGAGAATCTGGTTTATTCAAAACAAATCAAATAAATTATATGGATGTATCTACACAACAAATAGTATCAGTAGCTGCTTCTTTAATTCCCTTTTTAGAACATGATGATGCAAATCGGGCACTCATGGGCGCAAACATGCAACGTCAAGCAGTCCCTGTCTTATGCAGCGAAAAACCATTAGTAGGTACTGGAATGGAACGAGCAGTAGCTATAGATTCTGGTGTAACTGTAATAGCGAAACGCGGTGGCACTATTAAATACGTAGATGCATCACGTATCGTAATTCACGTAAATAACTGCGAGACACATAACAACGAATCAGGCGTGGATATATATCACTTAACTAAATATACTAGATCTAATCAAAATACCTGCATTAATCAAAAACCATGTGTTTCTTTGGGAGAAATAGTAAAACAAGGTGATGTCATAGCGGATGGCCCGTCTACAGATTTAGGAGAGTTAGCCTTGGGACAAAATATGCGAATCGCCTTTATGCCTTGGAACGGATATAATTTTGAAGATTCTATGCTAGTTTCAGAACGTGTTGTTCAAGACGACAGATTTACAAGTATACATATACAAGAATTAACTTGTATATCACGTGATACTAAATTAGGACCAGAAGAAATTACCTCTGATATTCCAAATATAGGAGAGACAGCTTTATCTAAATTAGATGAATCAGGAATAATTTATATAGGAGCAGAAGTAACAGGAGGAGACATACTAGTCGGAAAAGTTACCCCCAAAGGAGAAACACAACTAACACCAGAAGAAAAATTATTGCGCGCTATATTCGGGGAAAAAGCTTCCGATGTCAAAGATTCATCCTTACGTGTTCCTAATGGAGTATGTGGAACTGTAATTGATATACAAATATTTACCAGAGATGGCATAAATAAAGATAAACGTTCATTAATTATTGAAACCGCAAAAATAGAACAAATTAAAAAAGATTTAAATGAAGAACTACAAATTTTCGAAATAGTATTATTTAATAGAGTTTATGATATATTAATAAATAGTGGAATTACAAAAGATCAATTATCAATAACTAATAGAAACAATTGGTTTAATTTCATAGTTCCTAACAAAAATACACAACAACAATTGTCTCAATTTTCAAAACAATATACTAATCTAAAAAACATCTTCAAAAAAAAGATGGAAGCTCAAGAACGTAAAATTACCCAAGGAGATGAACTAGCACCTGGTATACTCAAGATAGTTAAAGTATATCTCGCTGTTAAACGACAAATACAGCCCGGAGATAAAATGGCTGGACGACATGGAAATAAAGGGGTTATTTCTAAAATTAATCCAATAGAAGATATGCCATATGACCAATACGGAGTGCCTGTAGATATAGTGCTTAATCCACTTGGAGTCCCATCTCGTATGAATATTGGGCAAATTTTAGAGACTCATCTAGGTATGGCAGCAAAAGGTATTGGGAATAAAATCCATTCTATGCTAGAACAACAAAAAAAAATTGATAAATTAAGAAAATTTATGCAAAAGGCTTATGATATAGGAGCAGGATCACGACAAAACGTAAATCTTAATGCATTATCAGATGAAGACATACTGAAGCTCGCTGAAAATTTAAAACAAGGCCTCCCTATAGCTACACCAGTATTTGATGGCGCTACAGAAAAAGAAATTAAGGATCTTTTAAAATTAGCTGAACTACCTATTTCTGGTCAAATAACACTCTTTGATGGATGCACAGGAGAAGCTTTTGAAAGACAAGTGACTGTAGGTTATATGTATATGCTAAAATTAAATCATTTAGTAGATGATAAAATGCATGCGCGATCCACAGGCTCTTATAGTTTAGTAACTCAACAACCATTAGGGGGAAAAGCACAGTTTGGTGGACAACGGTTTGGGGAAATGGAAGTGTGGGCGCTAGAAGCCTATGGAGCATCTTACACATTACAGGAAATGCTCACTGTAAAATCAGATGACGTTACCGGACGCACTAAAATGTATAAAAACATTATTGAAGGAAATCATACTATGGATCCTGGAATGCCAGAATCTTTTAACGTCCTATTAAAAGAAATTCGATCGTTAGGAATAAACATAGAATTAGAAGATTAGTAGTACAATTAACGTACCTGCTATTTTAAACAGAATATTTTATACACAAATATAATTATATTTACTCTAATAAAGGCTAGTCTGTGAAAGATTTATTAAAATTTTTTAAAACTCAAAATACTCAAATAGAAGAATTTAACTCAATCAAAATAGAACTTGCTTCTCCAGATATGATTAAATCCTGGTCCTTCGGAGAAGTAAAAAAACCAGAAACTATCAATTATCGTACTTTTAAACCTGAAAGAGATGGTTTATTTTGCGCACGTATTTTTGGACCAATTAAAGATTTTGAATGTCTATGCGGCAAATATAAACGTTTAAAGCATCGCGGTGTAGTATGTGAAAAATGTGGAGTAGAAGTAACACAAAGTAAAGTAAGACGTGAACGCATGGGACATATAGAACTAGCCTCTCCTACCGCTCACATTTGGTTTTTAAAATCATTACCATCACGTATTGGTTTATTATTAGACATGCCTTTACGCGATATAGAACGTGTTTTATACTTTGAATCTTATGTAGTAATTGAAAGTGGTATGACCAACCTCGAGTGTCGCCAAATTTTAACTGAAGAAGAATACTTAGATGCATTAGAAGAATTCGGAGATGAATTTGAAGCAAAAATGGGAGCTGAAGCCATTCAAATTTTATTAAAAAACATACACTTAAAAAGTGAATGTAAATATCTTCGAACAATACTAAATGATAGTAATTCTGAAACTAAACGAAAAAAAATTACAAAACGTATAAAATTGATAGAATCATTTATACACTCTGCAAATAAACCTGAATGGATGATTTTAAACGTCTTACCAGTTCTACCCCCAGATTTACGACCATTAGTTCCGCTAGATGGAGGTCGTTTTGCTACTTCAGATCTAAATGACTTATATCGACGTGTTATTAATAGAAACAATAGATTAAAAAGACTGCTAGATCTAACTGCCCCAGAAATTATAGTACGTAACGAAAAAAGAATGTTACAAGAAGCAGTTGATGCGCTTTTAGATAATGGACGCAGAGGTCGCGCCATTACAGGATCTAATAAAAGACCTTTAAAATCTCTAGCTGATATGATTAAAGGAAAACAAGGTAGATTTCGTCAAAATCTTCTAGGGAAACGTGTTGATTATTCTGGCCGCTCTGTGATTACTGTAGGACCTTACCTAAAATTAAACCAATGTGGATTACCTAAAAAAATGGCGTTAGAATTATTCAAACCATTTATTTACGGAAAATTAGAATTACAAGGTTTTGCCAGTACTATAAAAGCGGCAAAAAAAATGGTAGACAAAGAAGAAGCAATAGTCTGGGATATTCTTGATAACGTAATTCGAGAACATCCAGTTATGCTAAATCGCGCGCCTACATTACACAGATTAGGTATTCAAGCATTTGAACCTATATTGGTCGAAGGAAAAGCCATTCAATTACACCCATTAGTATGCGCTGCATACAACGCTGACTTTGACGGTGATCAAATGGCTGTGCACGTTCCATTGACGCTAGAAGCACAATTAGAAGCCAGAGCTCTTATGATGTCTACTAATAACATTTTATCCCCTGCTAATGGGGAACCGATTATTGTTCCATCTCAAGATGTAGTATTAGGATTATACTATATGACTCGAGAACGTACTAACGCTAAAGGTGAAGGTATGATATTAACGGGGCCAAAGGAGGCGGAATATTTATATAATTTAGGTTTAGCTGACCTACACGCACGTATAAAAATACGTATTACTGAATATAAATACAACAAAAACACAAAAGAACTATTGAAACACACAAACATTATAAACAGCACAATAGGACGTGCTATATTTTGGATGATAATACCTAGGGGGCTGCCATTTACATTAGTTAATCAAGTACTTGGTAAAAAAGCCATATCCGACATGTTAAATAATTGCTACAGAACTTTAGGATTACAAGCCACGGTAATACTAGCTGACAACATCATGTATACTGGTTTTGCTTATGCAGCTCGTTCTGGAGCGTCTGTAGGTATTGATGACATGATTATACCTAAAAAAAAGGCTAATATTATAAAAGAAGCAGAATCTGAAGTTGCCGAAATACAAGAACAATTTCAAACTGGATTAGTCACTGCAGGTGAACGTTATAATAAAGTTATAGACATTTGGGCTGCAGCTAATGAACGCGTTGCACAAGCAATGATGGATAACTTAGCTATTGAAACTGTAATAGACCGTAACAATCAAATTGAATCACAAGCATCATTCAATAACATTTTTATGATGGCAGATTCAGGAGCACGCGGTTCAGCAGCACAAATACGTCAACTTGCAGGTATGAGAGGTTTGATGGCAAAACCAGATGGATCAATTATTGAAACCCCTATAACTGCAAATTTCCGAGAAGGATTAAACGTGCTACAATACTTTATATCTACACATGGAGCACGTAAAGGCTTAGCTGACACTGCTTTAAAAACAGCGAATTCTGGTTATCTCACACGCCGTCTAGTGGACGTAGCACAGGATTTAGTTATTACTCAAGACGATTGTAATACATTATCTGGAATAACAATAAGCCCCATAATTGAAGGAGGAGATGTCAAGGAACCTTTAAGAGAACGAGTATTAGGACGAGTTACAGCAGAAGATATATTATTAGAATCGCATCAAAAAAATAATGACACAATATTAATACCCCGCAATACATTACTAGATGAACACTGGTGCGATATTATAGATCAATATTCCATTGATACTGTAACAGTCAGATCTGTGGTCACCTGTGACACTGATTTTGGTGTATGCACCAAATGTTATGGAAGAGATCTAGCTCGCGGCCATCTTGTCAACAAAGGCGAAGCCATTGGTGTAATCGCCGCACAATCTATAGGTGAGCCAGGAACCCAACTAACCATGCGCACTTTCCATATAGGAGGAGCTGCATCTAGATCTGCTTTAGAATCAAACATTAAAATAAAAAATCGAGGCATTATTCATTTAAAAAATGTTAAATCTGTAGTAAATGGCGATGGAAAATTAGTAATTACATCACGTAATACAGAACTAAAAATTATAGATCAATTATCCCGTACCAAAGAAAGTTATAAAATACCTTATGGCGCCATAATAAATAAAAAAAATGGAGAAGAAGTAACACATGGAGAAATAGTGGCTTATTGGGATCCACATACTATACCAATAGTAGCAGAAGTTAGCGGATTTGTCCGGTTTGTTGATATGATAGATGGACAAAGTGTTATTAAACAAACTGATGAATTAACAGGGTTAACTTCTATAGTAGTTTTAGATACAGTTGAAAGAATGATTGGCGCTAAAGACTTAAGACCAACTCTAAAAATAGTAGATATCAATGGTTATGACATTTGTCTTCCAGGAACAGAAGTTCCAGTACAGTATTTTTTACCTGGAAAAAGTGTGATTCAATTAATTGATGGTTCTAGAATCATATGTGGAGATACATTAGCAAGATTACCACATGAACATAGCGGAACCAAAGATATCACTGGAGGATTACCACGTGTTGCTGACTTATTTGAGGCAAGGCGACCAAAAGAATCAGCGATTCTAGCAGAAATTAGTGGAGTTATCTCCTTTGGAAAGGAGACTAAGGGTAAACGTCGTTTAATGATCGTTCCTATTAATAATAATGAAGATACTTACGAAGAAATGGTGCCAAAATGGAGACACCTTAATGTTTTTGAAGGTGAATATGTAGACAAAGGTGATATTATTTCAGACGGTCCAGAATCTCCGCATGATATATTAAGGTTGCGTGGAGTCCATGAAGTCACGCAATATATCGTTAATGAAGTACAAGCGGTATATCGTTTACAAGGGGTAAAAATTAACGATAAACATATAGAAGTTATCGTACGTCAAATGTTACGTAAAGCTACTATTATCCAATCAGGAGATTCTGATTTTCTTGCAGGAGAACAAATAGAATACGCGCGTATAAAAATTGCTAATAGACAATTAGAAAAAGAAAGAAAAACAAAAATACGCTTTGTACGTAATTTACTAGGTATTACTAAAGCATCGCTCACTACAGAATCATTCATTTCTGCAGCATCTTTTCAAGAAACTACACGTGTACTCACCGAATCATCCGTAGCTGGAAAAAAAGACGAATTACGTGGTCTCAAAGAGAATGTAATCGTTGGAAGATTAATCCCAGCAGGAACTGGATACTCTTATCATCAAGAGCGTATACATAATCAACTTCAACGTCGTAAAAATAATAATGCTAATAATTTTAAAACTAGTACTGTTAAACAACATCAATTTTACTCTTCCAATAAATCTACTAATACAAAAAATATATCTACACAAATAACCGCAGACGAAGCATCTGCTAACCTAGCTGAATTGTTAAATGCACAACATATAAAAGAAACGTCAGTCAATAAAACTTAAATAAATATATTTATACCAACCATGTATAGGTTACATTAAATGCAAAAATATTTATATATAAAATATATTACTTTTACAATTATAAAAATTCACTAGATGACTCTAGTAAAATTTAAATTACATCCCAAATAATAATGAAGCACGTTCATTACACATAAACAATGAATTTTTTCGATAAATTATATAATTTACTTATAATAAAAGTTACGTAATATACAATATTATAATAAATATTTAATCCTTGACAATATTAACTTTAAATAAACAAATTAATCCTTAGTCTATAACCAAAGAGCTGCGTTTTTATCAATAATCATATCATTTTCCATATAATTAATGTCTAAAATGCCGCATATGCGTAAAAATCATCGAAATATTGTATTTATCAGCAATTTTAATAATTTCTTTATCTCTAATAGAACCTCCTGGTTGGATAATACAACTAACACCCATCTGAAAAGCAATATGTATTACATCAGAAAAAGGGAAAAACGCATCAGAAGCCATAACTAATTCTTTGTGTTCATTTAATAAAACCCCGTTGTTATTAACACAATCATTAACTATTTTAACCGCAGATACCCGACTCATCTGCCCTGCACCAATACCAATAGTCTGACAATTTTTACCACAAACAACTGCGTTAGACTTAACAAATTTAACTACTTTCCAACAAAATAAAGCATCTTTAATTTCTGCAGATGTTGGTTGACGTAAAGTCACTACTTCTAAATTTTTTATATTTAAAATAGAATTATTATAATTCTGTACTAACAATCCACCATTAACTCGCTTAAAATCTACAAATTTTTCACTAAAACCTAACATCCCACATTCCAAAACTCGTATTAATTGTTTTTTAGACAAAATTTCAATGCAATTTACATGAATATTTGGAGCAACAATCACTTCTACAAATTGATTTTCTAAAATCATTTGTGCTGTGGTTCCATCTAAATCCCTATTAAATGCAATAACTCCACCAAAAGCAGAAACGGGATCTGATTGATAAGCCTTCATATAAGCATCACATGTTGTATCTGATGTAGCAACACCACAGGGATTTGCGTGTTTTAT
Source organism: Candidatus Blochmannia ocreatus (assembly GCF_023585745.1). Classification (NCBI taxonomy): domain Bacteria; kingdom Pseudomonadati; phylum Pseudomonadota; class Gammaproteobacteria; order Enterobacterales; family Enterobacteriaceae; genus Candidatus Blochmanniella; species Candidatus Blochmannia ocreatus (nom. nud.). The sequence goes on along the minus strand of NZ_CP097762.1, from coordinate 624,609 downwards.
AATGACACAAGTCGGCTGATCAAATAGTTTCACACATTCCAAAGCTGTATCTACATCAATAATATTATTATAAGATAACGGTTTTCCTTGCAATTGTCGAGTGGTAGTTACAGATCCAGTACGCTGCTCCAAATCTACTACATATAATGCAGAGTATTGATGTGGATTTTCTCCGTAACGCATATTTTGTTTTTTCTTAAATTTAATATTCATAATATTTAAATCTTTCGGAAAAGCATCACAAGACTGTTTTTCAAAATTTTTTCCATTTACAACTGGAATATAAACATCACTTTTTATTTGAGCATCAAAATAATCAGCAATTGCACTATCATATGCAGCGACATATTTAAACGCTTTTGTAGCTAAATAAAAACGAGTTTGTAAACTTATTGATCCACGATTATCATCTAATTCTTCTATAACTCTGCTATAATCATTATTATCCACTATGACCACTACATTTTTATAATTCTTTGCTGCTGCCCTAACCATGCTAGGTCCACCAATATCAATGCAATCTAATATTTGTTCAGCAGAACATTTATTTTTTTTAAAAAATAAAGAACTAAAAGTATAAAAATTAACTACTACCATATCAATAGGCTGAATATTATTTTCATGCATAATAGAACTATCTAATGCTGGTCTACTAAGAATACCAGCAAATATTTTGTAATGTAATGTTTTAATGCGTCCGTTCATTATTTCTGGCGCTTTAGTATATTCAGTAAGTTTACATACTGGTAAACCAAAATTTAATAAAACTTGCGCTGTACCACCGGTTGCAAGCAATTGAACACCTTTTTGATTTAAAGAATGAGAAAATTTTAAAACATTAGATTTTTCAAAAACACTTATTAAAGCACGACGAATAAATAACAACGATTTCATCATAAAATCCTCATAACATATTATATTTATAATTAATAATTAAATATTTACATAATACTATGACATAGTAACAACTATACTTAATACATAGGCTTATGTATTAAGTATAGTTGTTATTCTTAAATTAATAAAATTCTATCAGATAGCCTATCTTAAATTTTTTAAATATAAAATAAAATTACTCTTGACATACATTAAAATTAATGATAAAAATTAATTTTATGTTGTTTGTATAATACATAGAACAGTTCTTTAAAAATTAAGTCTTTATTTAAATAATTTATGTGGGCACTTAAACGCATATAAGTGTAATGTACTAAACTATTTAATATGTATGCATTTGTTATATTGTATGATCATATGATATAACTCGTGTGTAACATTGATGATAGATTTTTTTGAAATTGAAGAGTTTGATCATGGCTCAGATTGAACGCTGACGGTAAGCTTAACACATGCAAGTCGAGCGGCAAACAGGGAGTAACATTTTTTGTTATTCTGTCTGGCAAGCGGCGAACGGGTGAGTAAAATCTGGGGATCTGCCCAACGGAGGGGGATAACTATTGGAAACGATAGCTAATACCGCATAAAGTCGGTTTGACCAAAGTAGGGGATCTATTATTAGAATAAGTTTTTGTTATTATAAAAAAGACCTTATGCCTTTGGATGAACCCAGATAGGATTAGCTAGTAGGCGGGGTAATGGCCCACCTAGGCTACGATCCTTAGCTGGTCTGAGAGGATGACCAGCCACACTGGAACTGAGACACGGTCCAGACTCCTACGGGAGGCAGCAGTGGGGAATATTGCACAATGGGGGAAACCCTGATGCAGCTATACCGTGTGTGTGAAGAAGGCCTTCGGGTTGTAAAGCACTTTCAATGGGGAAGAACTTAATATTGCTAATATCAATGTTAATTGACGTTACCCATGTAAGAAGCACCGGCTAACTCCGTGCCAGCAGCCGCGGTAATACGGAGGGTGCAAGCGTTAATCGGAATTACTGGGCGTAAAGCGTACGCAGGTGGTTTATAAAGTCAGATGTGAAATCCCTGAGCTTAACTTAGGAACTGCATTTGAAACTAATAAGCTAGAGTCTCGTAGAGGGGGGTAGAATTCCAGGTGTAGCGGTGAAATGCGTAGAGATCTGGAGGAATACCAGTGGCGAAGGCGGCCCCCTGGACGCAGACTGACACTCAAGTACGAAAGCATGGGGAGCAAACAGGATTAGATACCCTGGTAGTCCATGCTGTAAACGATGTCGATTTGAAGGTTGTAGCCTTTGAGCTGTGACTTTCGAAGCTAACGCGTTAAATCGACCGCCTGGGGAGTACGACCGCAAGGTTAAAACTCAAATGAATTGACGGGGGCCCGCACAAGCGGTGGAGCATGTGGTTTAATTCGATGCAACACGAAGAACCTTACCTACTCTTGACATCCAAAGAATCTTATAGAAATATGAGAGTGCCTTCGGGAACTTTGAGACAGGTGCTGCATGGCTGTCGTCAGCTCGTGTTGTGAAATGTTGGGTTAAGTCCCGCAACGAGCGCAACCCTTATCCTTTGTTGCCAACGAGTAAAGTCGGGAACTCAAAGGAGACTGCCGGTGATAAGCCGGAGGAAGGTGAGGATGACGTCAAGTCATCATGGCCCTTATGAGTAGGGCTACAAACGTGCTACAATGGCGTATACAAAGAGCAGCAAACTCGCGAGAGCCAGCGAACCTCACCAAAATACGTCTTAGTCCGGATTGGAGTCTGCAACTCGACTCCATGAAGTCGGAATCGCTAGTAATCGTGGATCAGAATGTCACGGTGAATACGTTCCCGGGCCTTGTACACACCGCCCGTCACACCATGGAAGTGGGTTGCAAAAGAAGTAAGTAGTCTAACCATATTGGGGGGCACTTACCACTTTGTGATTCATGACTGGGGTGAAGTCGTAACAAGGTAACCGTAGGGGAACCTGCGGTTGGATCACCTCCTTAATTATTAATTACATATGAGTAAGAGTGCTCACATAAATTATTTAATACAGTAATTTTTATATAAATTTTAATGATTATTATGAAAATATACCGGAAAGTACTGTGTTTTTCTTGTAGTAAGTAGCACTATATGTAGTAAAGCTAGAGAGCTTACGTCCCCTTCGTCTAGAGGTCTAGGACACTGCCCTTTCACGGCGGCAACAGGGGTTCGAAGCCCCTAGGGGACATAATATATAGTGATAACATACTAGCTGTATTAATAAAATAATAAAAATAGATAAATAATTAGTGTTTTGCTCTTTAACAATCAAGATAAATGCTTATAACTTAACATTAAAACATAAATGTGGATAATATTTACATTTAAATGAATGTAAATGTAAATAAGACCATATTCATGGTAATGAATCTAAAAAAATCTAAGAATTGCGAAGTTAAGTGATTTAAGCGTACACGGTGGATGCCTTGGCAGTCAAAGGCGACGAAGGACGTGCTAATCTGCGAAAAGCATCGGTAAGTTGATTCGAAACGTTTTAACCGGTGATTTCCGAATGGGGAAACCCAATGCAAATTAAAAAGTGCATTATCATTTAGTGAATTCATAGCTAAATGAAGCAAACCAGAGGAACTGAAACATCTTAGTACTCTGAGGAATAGAAATCAATTTGAGATTCCCTTAGTAGTGGCGAGCGAACTGGGAACAGCCAGAATTATGTAATATTATTGGATATATTAGGAGAATAATTTGGAAAAATTAGCAAAATAGAGTGATAGCCTCGTATCCGAAAATATAATCAGTAATTGTAATTCAAAAAGTAGGACGGGACACGTGGTATCTTGTCTGAAGATGGGGGGACCATCCTCCAAGGCTAAATACTCTTGACTGACCGATAGTGAACCAGTACCGTGAGGGAAAGGCGAAAAGAACCCCGGCTAGGGGAGTGAAATAGAACCTGAAACCGTGTACGTACAAGCAGTAGGAGCACACAGTTTCATTAGTGTGTGACTGCGTACCTTTTGTATAATGGGTCAGCGACTTATATTCTGTAGCAAGGTTAACTATATAAAATAAGGGAGCCGTAGGGAAACCGAGTCTTAAAAGGGCGTTGAGTTGCAGGATATAGACCCGAAACCCGGTGATCTAACCATGAACAGGTTGAAGATTAGGTAAAACTGATTGGAGGACCGAACCGACTAATGTTGAAAAATTAGCGGATGATTTGTGGTTAGGGGTGAAAGGCCAATCAAACCGGGAGATAGCTGGTTCTCCCCGAAAGCTATTTAGGTAGCGCCTCGTAAATTCATCTTTGGGGGTAGAGCACTGTTTCGACTAGGGGTCATCCCAGACTACCAACTCGATGCAAACTACGAATACCAAAGAATGTTATTACGGGAGACACACGGCGGGTGCTAACATTCGTCGTGGAAAGGGAAACAACCCAGATCGCCAGCTAAGGTCCCTAAGTCATGATTAAGTGGAGAACGATGTGAGAAGGCATAGACAGCCAGGATGTTGGCTTAGAAGCAGCCATCATTTAAAGAAAGCGTAATAGCTCACTGGTCGAGTCGGCTTGCGCGGAAGATTTAACGGGGCTAAATCATGCACCGAAGCTGCGACAATAAATAATATGACATGAATGAATCTTTAACTATCTATCTTATCTGTTTCTAGTAGATAGATAGGCTTCTTTTAATAAAGGAAAAAAGATTTATGAAAATTATAAAGTTTATTGGGTAGGGGAGCGTTCTGTAAGCCTGAGAAGGCGTGTTGTAAAACACGCTGGAGGTATCAGAAGTGCGAATGCTGACATAAGTAACGATAAAGCGGGTGAAAAACCCGCTCGCCGAAAAACTAAGGGTTCCTGTCCAACGTTAATCGGGGCAGGGTAAGTCGACCCCTAAGGTGAGGCCAATTGGCGTAGCTGATGGGAAACAGGTTAACATTCCTGTACTAGATATGACTGCGATGGGGTAACGAAGAAAGCTAGATTCTCCGAGGGACGGTAGTCTCGGTTTAAACGTGTAGGTGGAAAGATCAGGAAAATCCAATCTTTCTTACACTAAGGCGTGATGACGAGCCATAATAAATATGGCGAAGTAATTTATGCTACGCTTCCAAGAAAAACCTCTAAGCTCTAGGTTATATCTAATCGTACCATAAACCGACACAGGTGGTTAAGTAGAGAATACTCAGGCGCTTGAGAGAACTCGGGTGAAGGAACTAGGCAAAATGGTGCCGTAACTTCGGGAGAAGGCACACTGGGAGTAAGTAAAAGAACAACATAAAAAATATGTTGCTTCCAGCGCTGAAACCAGTCGAAGATACCAACTGGCTGCAACTGTTTATTAAAAACACAGCACTGTGCAAACACGAAAGTGGACGTATACGGTGTGACGCCTGCCCGGTGCCGGAAGGTTAATTGAGAAAGTTATCTTTGCAAAAAGAAAAGCTTTCGATCGAAGCCTCGGTAAACGGCGGCCGTAACTATAACGGTCCTAAGGTAGCGAAATTCCTTGTCGGGTAAGTTCCGACCTGCACGAATGGCGTAATGATGGCCAGACTGTCTCCACCCGAGACTCAGTGAAATTGAATTCGCCGTGAAGATGCGGCGTACCCGCGGCAAGACGGAAAGACCCCGTGAACCTTTACTATAGCTTGATACTGAATATTAAATGTTGACGTGTAGGATAGGTGGGAGGCAATGAAGTAAAGACGCCAGTTTTTATGGAGCCAACCTTGAAATACCACCCTTTAATATTTGATACTCTAACTTGGATCCGTTATCCGGATTAAGGACAGTGTCTGGTGGGTAGTTTGACTGGGGCGGTCTCCTCCTAAAGAGTAACGGAGGAGCACAAAGGTTAGCTAATCACGTTTGGACATCGTGAGGTTAGTGCAAAGGCATAAGCTAGCTTAACTGTAAGAATGACGATTCGAACAGATGCGAAAGCAGGTCTTAGTGATCCGGTGGTTCTGTATGGAAAGGCCATCGCTCAACGGATAAAAGGTACTCCGGGGATAACAGGCTAATACCGCCCAAGAGTTCATATCGACGGCGGTGTTTGGCACCTCGATGTCGGCTCATCACATCCTGGGGCTGCAGTAGGTCCCAAGGGTATGGCTGTTCGCCATTTAAAGTGGTACGCGAGCTGGGTTTAGAACGTCGTGAGACAGTTCGGTCCCTATCTGCCGTGGGCGCTGGAAGATTGAGAGGGGCTACTCCTAGTACGAGAGGACCGGAGTGGACGCACCTCTGGTGTGCGGGTTGTCATACCAATGGCATTGCCCGGTAGCTATGTGCGGAAAAGATAACCGCTGAAAGCATCTAAGCGGGAAACTTGCCTCAAGATGAATCTTCCCTGGGGAAGAGAATTCCCCCTAAAGGGACGTTAAAGACTATGACGTTGATAGGTCGGATGTGTAAGCGTTGTGAAACGTTCAGCTAACCGATACTAATGACCCGTGAGAACTTAACTTCGCAATTCTTAGATTTTTTTAGTTATCGATCATAATATGTGAATTATGATCGATAATCTCCAATACCCATTCTAACTAAACTAAAATATTAGTAATAATAAATAAAATTTTTATAAAACTCTATTTATTAATTTATCAAATCTTATTTTATGCATGTTAGATAACAATTGTCCAATTTTTTCTGGATAATCTGAAATTTTTTGTAATACTGTATAATGCATAACTAATTTCGTATGGGTACGAATCATATTCAATTCTTTATTATTTTGCATACACAATACTCCACGCGGATCATGAATAAGTAAAGCATTCTCTAAGTCTAAACTTAGAGCTCTAGGATTAAGATTATTACCAGTAAGTAATTGCCATTCGTCATCCACCCAAATACCCTTAACATGATAACCATTACACCCTTCTTGCCATATACGTACTTCCAATTGTTTATTATCTATATATTCTTGTAATTGCTTCAAAAAAAAACGCAAATTCACTTCATACAAATAAGGCAATATACCAAACAAAGCAAATGGCTTATTCATAGGGATAAAAAAATCATTCGCTACTTTATCTCCCACAATAATCTCCACTTTTTTATTTTGACGTAAAACTCCAACAACAGCACACATTAACACATTAGGCATATTAAAATAAGGAGTGCACAACACAATTTTATTTTTCACCGAAGAAATCAAATGATAAATAACTTTGTTTAAAGCACTATTTTTTCCCAGGCCCACTAATGGCGCAATAGCTAAATTCCCAGAAGAAATATTATTACCTCGATAACGATAACAAACTCGACGTAAATTACGACGTAACAAGCGAATATTATTACGCTTAATCAAGCGATTTACTAAAGAATCCCGACAACCTAATTTATTTGTTACTTTTGCAGATAATAATTCCTCATCAATATAATTCAACATAATACTAGATAATTTTCGATTCCTTATGATATGATACCGATCATAACGATATTTATCATTCACATGCAAATATTCCTCGCTCAAACTAGCGCCACTATATAATACTTGATCATCAATAATAAACCCTTTTAAATGTAATACTCCCAAAACTTCATTGACATTAATCGGTATCCCATAAATTGGAATATCCATATGCGGATATTTATTCATAATATCCGCATACCAATCAACGTTTTTTATCGTTGCATTTCCACTTTTCCTATAAGGACCAAAACGTCTTCTTTGAGCACGATTCCAATCTACCAAAACTTTTATATTAACTTGAGGACGAATTTGTTTTACTCTTAACAAAGCATCAAAAACTTTTTTTCCTCCTTGATCACCTTCCAAATATAACGCAACTAAACAGATACGCCTGTAAGCTTGAGAAATAGCAAGTAATAACTCACTAAAAAACTCCTTAGGAGAATATAAAATTTTAAAACCATCTGTCCTTTGAATTAATTTCGGTAATTCTACAAGAAACTGATAATGTACATCACGAGAACTTAAAAAATCATACCTTTTATTTTTCATAAAAAACATACAAAATATTTTCTATATTAAAACAACACATATACTTATAACAAATAAAATTAAAAACCTTAATATATATCAATCAAATAACAACCAAAATATCCAAAAAAATAATTTAAAATAACAATCGAAAAATTAATAATATCCAACCCTACATTCAATACTCTTTAACACTAAGATATTCTACAACTAAAATAGAAAATTCTTTTTATTTAAGTAAAATTTATCAATAATTTTTAACCACAGAAAATAAATTAATTAATACTATACCAATAATAATAAAAACTATTCCAAGAATCACTATACTATCTAATTTTTGATTATATAAAAAATACCCTATCGTAGTAATGCAGACAATCCCCATACCAGCCCAACAAGAATATACTATTCCTATGGGTATAGTGCGTAATACTAAAGATAATAATATAAAAGAAACAGAATAGCCTATTACTACCAAAATAATAGGCCAAAATCTACTAAAACCATCAGACTCTTTTAAAGCAGCAGTTGCAACAACTTCCGAAAGAACAGCGATAAACAAATATAAATAATCCATACAACCTTATTTTAAATAAATCTAAAAAACTATATATCTCACAATATAATTTATTCGCAATAATAAATAACCATATCAACATTATTGATATACTTGACACACCAAAACACCAAAAAAATAAACTCTACTATTTATAATAAAATAAATAATGACTTATAAACAAAAAATAAAACACCTCACAACAATGTTGCTATGTTTCTTATAAAAATATTTAAACACCATACCGAACATTTTATGTATACCATTATTACTATCTGTAAATAATAAATTTAAAACTTAATATGGAGCTGGCGGGATTCGAACCCGCGTCCAGAAATATTTAATATTTTTTGCAAACTACATGCTTAGATCTTAATGAACATTTCACTAGTCTAGATATATTAAGATCAATCACTAAACTAATTAGCTTTTCAAAAAAACGCTATGTGTTAAAGCAAACAAACAATAACGCTTCCTCTTATCTCTATAACCTTTCTTAAGAAATCTTTTAATATCTAAGAGTAAATACTAAAACAAGAAAGGGAACCCTCAGAGTATTAATCTGACTTAGGCTGCCAAGGCAACGGATCCATTATATGAACGATTATTTGCAATTATTTTTTTGAGGTTTTTTACGAGGCCTACCTCACCTCGACATGCGCTCTAAATATTCAACATCCCGTCGAATCCAAAAATCAGCCCCAATTTTTAATTAAAATTCCATAAAAAAATCTTTTTAATTCTAACACAAATACTAACCCTTTGCACGAACTTTATTTATTTAACATATTTGTATTTCATGATACGCATTTTTTCCCTATTCCAATCTTGCATAATTATTGCATTTCTTTTGTCATGCTGTTTTTTCCCTTTAGCAATACCAATGGTCAGTTTTATCCAAGAATTCTTCCAATACAAATCTAAAACTACCACAGTGTAACCTTGTTGTGCAACTTTTTCCATCAAAAATAATATTTCATGTTTCTTTAGCAATAATTTACGCACCCGAATTGTATTATATATCCCGTTATCATATTGAATTTTATTTGATTGAAACACAGCATTATACACATAAGCTTCTGCGTTACAAACAGATACATAACAATTATCAATTGCAACTCTATTAAAACGCGCAGATTTTACTTCCCATCCTAATAATGCAATACCGGATTCAATTTTTTTTTCAATAAAATATTTATGATAAATACGTGTATTTTGAGTAATTTTTTTTAAAATTAATCTATTCATAAGACTGCTAAAATTTTTCTATTTCAAAAAAAATATTATTGATGTAATATTTATCAAAACTTATACTCTAAATGTTAAAATTTTACATATACTAACTAATACAGATTTCACTATATAAATATCACATATGCCTAATATAGAATGTTTTTTATTAGCACCATATAATATAAAACAAATGTTTCATCTAGTAAATGATGTTAGTTCTTATACTAAATTTTTACCTGGATGTTGTCTTAGTACAATTTTAAAAAAAAGTAACAATGAATTAATCGCAGAAATGCATATAACCACAAACGGAATCGTAATTTCTTTAATAACTCATAATTACTTCATAGAAAATAAAAGCATTATAATTCTTTTAATAAAAGGTCCATTTAAATCATTCTATGGACACTGGAATTTCATTCCCGTTACTACTACTATCACTAAAATTACATACATTTCTTATTATGAATTCAAATCAATATTTATTGAAAAGCTTTTCCAAAATATCTTCCAAGAAAAGTATAAAAACATAATGAACTCTTTTATATCTAGAGCTAATACAATATACGGTCACAAAAAATTATTTGTTAAAAAAAATTAAATTATTAGTCAATATCTGTTCTTGTAGTATATAAAATAAACAATTTTTATATAAAAATTAATCATTAATCCTTATTAAGATATCATCCAAATCAAATGTTAACTTTAAAATCTGATGATTTAATATCTTATTACCATACATGTGATAATACACATAATAACATACATTTGATTCAAATAAACTATATATCACTGGTGACCCAAAACTAGAAAAAATTTCATTTTTTTTCATACCAATACATATATTTTTCATATCTCCTTGAGATAAATACATACCTTGTCTAACATCAATACAACTAGATATACATTGTTCCAATACAGAAAATACCATGAAAAGTATCATTACTATAACTATAGTATACAATAAATTATTAAATATTTTTATCTCCATAGTATTATTCTCTGACATACAAATTTACCACAATTAATAAATTTTTAATAAAAAACTAACATTTTTCTTTAAGAAAACTTTTTTGACCAACCAAGCTTAATATTTAACATTTTAAAATAATTATAATTATTAGGATGAATTAAATCCAAATAATACCTACTTTTCTGTATAAAAATATTCTTTTTTGAACATATAAGAATAGGTTTTTGATTATCACAACCAATTTTTAATTCAGATATAACCTTCGAAAACTTCAAACAAATTACACTTGAGCTACCAATTACTACCGGTCTAAACGACAAAGTATGCGGACATATAGATACTAATACAATTGCATCGACTGAAGGGCTTAAAATAGGTCCTCCGGCAGATAAAGCATAAGCAGTTGATCCAGTAGGAGTAGCAATAATTAATCCGTCAGCTCTGTGAGAAAAAGTAAAATTATCATCAATATACAATTCAAATTCAATCATACGCCCCACAGCACTTGTATGTAAAATGACTTCATTCATCGCACTACCTAATCTAATAGTATTATTATAGCAATCTATTATAACATCTAATAAAAAACGCTTTTCATTAATAAAATTACCTGATAGCATATCAGATAAATCCAACAATGCTGAATTAGGATCTAAATCAGTAAGAAAACCAAGAGTGCCTCTATTAATGCCAATCACTTTAATATCATGTTGTGCCAAAATATTTGCAGCTCTCAACATATTACCATCTCCTCCTACAACTATCGCTAAATCAGCATGATTCCCAATTTCATTAAGATCACCTATAATTACTTTCGGTATTTTTTGTGTATTTAACAAATCAGCGGTATGATGTTCAATCATCACGGTGATACCTTGATTACATAACCAATTATATAAAATATTATACGTATGTATAACTTTCGGATATCGAGAATATCCTATAATACCAATAGTATTAAAAATAGAAGAAGTCATATAATTATGAATCCTTTCTGTTTTGGTTATAACTGTTATTCATTATAAATGATATCTTGAATACCTATTATTCATCCTTATAATAACTGCATTATAGAACATATGATCTACAAAAAAGGAGAAAATTCATGCTTAATAATAACGTAAAAAATACTACTGAAATATTACCAAAAACAGATAAAGAAGAACTTACAGAATCTAAACAAACTGTAGAAAATATTATTGATCCAAAAAATGAACAAATTATTAAATTAAAAATTCAATTAGCTCAATTAAAAGAACATGAACGCGATATAGTATTACGTCTTAAAGCGGAAATAGAAAATATTCGTCGCAGAAATTCTCACGAAATAGAAAAGATACATAAATTTGGATTAGAAAGATTTATATTTGAACTGTTGCCGGTCATTGACAATCTAGAGCGTACATTAAATATAACAGATAAAAAAAATACCGAGCTATCTTCAATAATAGAAGGTATTGAATTAACATTAAAATCATTTTTAGATACAGTATATAAATTCGGATTAAAACCTATACAAGATATTCTTGTGCCATTTAACCCAGATATACATCAAGCAATATCTATAGTAGAATCTCCAGATCACGAATCAAACCAAGTATTAACGATTATTCAAAAAGGATACTCTCTTAATAATCGATTAATTAGACCAGCTATGGTAACAGTTTCACAAAAAAAATGCTGAATATATGATGCATTATAAAAAATTAAATAATAAATATACGTATATGTATTTATTACATGTGCTATATATAACTAAATGGTATTAGTATTGTAAATACTATGAGTTATATATTGATGCGTGAATAACAAAATATTTTTTTCAAATGAAACAAACTAAAAAATAAATATTTTATATAGTATATTTATTCACGTTATGTAGTAATAGGGGTGTTTTCTGAAAAATTAGAGTCTATTTATTACTGCATAATAAAAAATTCCTATTTAGGTTGCCAATCAATGATTTTTTTATTTTTTTTTAATAAAAACATATTAGCAATAGAAAAATGACGACATCCTAAAAATCCTTTTTGCGCAGATATAGGGGATGGATGTGATGCCATTAACACATGGTGTCTGCTTTTATTAAGAAAACGCCCCTTCTTCTGAGCATACTGACCCCATAACATAAATACAATATTTTCTTTATAAGAATTCAGTACACTAATAACTTTATCTGTAAAAATCTCCCATCCAATATTAGCATGTGATCCGCTTTTACCATTTTCAACAGTTAAAATGCTATTAAGCAATAATACCCCTTCCTGCGCCCAACATTTTAAATGTCCATGACGTGGAATTACTATATCTGGAATATCAGAAGATAATTCTGTATAAATATTTTTTAGTGAAGGAGGTAATGAAACATTGGGTAATACAGAAAAAGCAAGACCATGCGCTTGATTAGGACCATGGTAAGGATCTTGTCCTATAATTACAACCTTTGTAGATTTAAAACTAGTCCATCGAAATGCATTAAAAATATCTTTCTGTTTCGGATATATTATAATACCTTTATTCTGTTGTTCTCTTAAAAAAAAAATATATTCTTAAAATAAGACATTTTCTTTTCTTCTGATAAAAAATATTTCCAAGTTAATTCTTGTCTCATTACACAATTCTCACTAAATAATCTAAAAAATTATATTCTTATAATATATAAGAAATTCTGTAAATATAGTAAAATTTATGAAAATTATAAAATCTACAAACTTAACGCAAGTTACCAAAAAATTATTTTTATTTATAAAGATATACACACAAGAATAAATTTTTTTTTAATGTAATAAATATTATTTACATACTTAAAAGTATTTATATACTCGATTTTAAATATATTGAAATATATAAATTAATAAAAAGCTTTATTAAAACTACATAATTTATTTTAAAAAACTTACTATGATAACATATATACGAAATTTTTCCATTATCGCACATATCAATCATGGAAAATCAACATTATCTGATAGATTTATTCAAACTTGCGGAGGATTAAGCGCTCGGGAAATGACATCTCAAGTACTAGATTCCATGGAACTAGAACGAGAACGAGGTATTACCATAAAATCTCAAAATGCAACACTCCATTATACTGCTAAAAATAATAAAACTTATACATTAAATCTAATTGATACTCCTGGGCACGTTGATTTTTCTTATGAAGTCTCTAGATCTTTATCGGCATGTGAAGGAGCTTTACTAGTAGTAGATACTACACAAGGAGTAGAAGCCCAAACAATAGCACATTACCAAATTGCAAAAAAAATGAACATAAAAGTTATTGTAGTACTCAATAAAATTGATTTATCAACCGCAGACCCTCTTCGGGCTTCCCAAGAAGTATTTAATATCATCGGAATAAATTCCAACGAAACTATACAATGTTCCGCTAAAACTGGTATAGGTGTTCCAGAACTACTAGAACGTTTAATTCATGATATTCCACACCCAAATGGAGACGAAACCGCTCCTTTACAAGCACTCATCATTGATTCTTGGTTTAATAAATATTTAGGAATTGTATCATTGATATGTATAAAAAATGGAAAACTGCGTACAGGCGATATATTAAAATCCATGAATACAGGAGAAAAATACACTGTTGATCAAATAGGAATTTTTACTCCAAAACAAATAAAGAGAAAAGTACTAAATTGCGGAGAAGTCGGATGGTTGGTATGTACTAATAAAAATATTACACATACCCCTGTAGGAGATACCTTAACTTTACTAAACCGTCCTGCAAAAGAATTATGCAACAGTTTTAAAAAATTAAACCCATATGTATACGCTAGTCTATTTCCTGTGCTTGGGTCAAAAGACCAAAAAACTTTTCAAAACGCTCTTTACAAACTTAGTTTAAATGATGCATCTTTATATTATGAACCAGAAAGATCAGCATTTTTAGGTCTAGGATATCGATGCGGATTTCTTGGTTCATTACATATGGAAATTATACAAGAAAGATTAAAACGTGAATATTCACTTGATTTAATTATTACGGCCCCAAGCGTAATTTACGAAGTCCTAACAAATAACAATAAAACAATACACATAGATAATCCATCAAAATTACTCGATTTAAAAAAAATTAAAGAAATCAGAGAACCTATTGCTTCATGCAACATATTATTCCCCAAAAAATACCTTGGAGAAATTATTACCTTATGCGCGAAAAAAAGAGGAAATCAAATTGCTATATCATATTATAATACTCAGATTATATTAACTTATGAATTACCTATATCTGAAATAATATTAGATTTTTTTAACCAAATAAAATCAATATCACATGGATATGCTTCATTTGAATATAAATTCAATCGTTTTCAAACCGCCAACTTAGTATGTGTAGAAATATTAATTAATAAAAAACGCATCGACACACTATCTACGATAATACATCAAGATAAATCTATATCCCACGGACGCATGTTAATAAACAAACTAAAAAAAATAATTCCAAGACAACAATTCGATATTGTCATTCAAGCTGCTATTGGAAAAAAAATAATATCTCGTGAAATAATTAAACAGTTAAGAAAAAATGTTTTAGCGAAATGTCACGGAGGAGATATTACTCGGAAAAAAAAATTACTATATAATCAAAAAGAAGGTAAGAAACGTATGAAAAAAATAGGAAATATTAATTTTCCAAATAATATTTTTTTTGAAATATGTAATATTAATAAAAATAATTAAAGGAATTTAATTTAAATAATGAATACATTTGTCTGCATATTAGCTACATTCACAGGAATATCAGGTATTTTTTGGTTTGCAAAAATATTATATAAAATCTTTTACAATAAAACTCAATATAAAGAACTTCCTTTCAAAACACTCAAAAAAAACAGATGTCTTATTCTAATCAAAACATACGTCACACATATTACAGCATTTTTCTCTTCCATATTTCCAATGTTATTAACAGTATTTATAATAAGATCATTCATATTCGAACCATTCCGAATACCATCTGGATCTATGATGCCAACTTTACTAATAGGAGATTTTATCTTAGTAAAAAAATTTGTGTACAACATTAAAAACCCAATCACACATAAAACACTCATTAATGTCAGCTCCCCCAAACGAGGGGATATAATAGTATTTAAATATCCTAATAATCCTACATTACACTATATTAAACGAGTTATTGGAAATCCAGGAGATAAAGTAATTTACAATGTAATTACTAAACAACTTATAATATACCCCTGTTTTAAAGAAACTCAAAAAACTAATTCTGTAGAAAATTTAAAAAATCCACTACCTATTATTTACAGTAACATTGTCTCAAGCAATTTTGTTCAAACATTCCATACAAATGACAATGGAAAAATTAAAACTAATTTCGTTTCTATAAAAAACTCACAAAAAAAATATCCAAACGGTATTAGACTAATACAAAGCACAGAATCACTTAATGATGTTAAGTATAATATTTTAACCATGATACCTCCAGGAGATAAAAACTCAGCAAAAATCTATAACCAAAACAAGTCACATTTAATATCTGAGTGGATAGTTCCAGAAAAACAATATTTTGTTATGGGAGATAACAGAGACAACAGCTCAGACAGTCGATGTTGGGGATTTGTTCCAATACATAATATAATAGGAAAAGCATCAATAATCTGGATGAATATTACTATACAGTCAGAAAAAACATGGCCATTTAACATTCAAATACACAGAATAGGATACATCCTATAATTTAACACAGTTCATGTTAAATAAAATTTTATACCTTGAATAAACATTTAATTTTCAAAAATTTTAACAAATCTAAATTATTAGAATAATTAATATTATATTAATTATATTCAATATAGAACATATGTTATGTCACTAAATACTCTTCAAAAGAAACTCGGTTATACTTTTAGTAAAAATAATTTATTGTTGCAAGCACTTACTCATAGAAGTTACAGTTCTCAACATAATGAACGATTAGAATTCTTAGGAGATTCTATATTAAATTACGTAATCACTAATACTCTATATCACCAATTTCCAAATGTCACTGAAGGACGTATGAGTAGAATGCGTGCTAATTTAGTTTGTAAACATACCTTAGCGCAAATAGCACGAGAATTTAATTTAAGCAATTATTTACAACTAGGATCAGGTGAATTAAAAAACGGAGGATACCAACGCGACTCTATTTTAGCTAATGCAATAGAAGCACTCATAGGTAGTATACTACTAGACAGTGATATAAAAACTATTGCAATTTTAATTTCTCATTGGTACAAAACCCGATTAAATCAAATAGATCCACATAACAATAAACAAAAAGATCCAAAAACACTATTACAAGAATATCTACAATATTATCATCTATCTTTACCTATATATAAATTAAATCAAATTATTGGAGAAGCACATAACCAAATATTTTCTATTAATTGTTATATTAGTAAACTACCGTATCCAGTCACTGGATACGGCTCCAGCAGACGTAAGGCTGAACAAAATTCAGCAAAAAAAATTTTAGAAATACTAAAAATCACAAATTCATATCATATAAATAAATAATTCATTTAAATCTATTTAACAAAAAATATTTAAAATTATCTAAATATTTACTGCTTATAACTAATAAGTAGTTTTTATTTATAAATAAAAATATAAATAATTTATCAATATTAAATTACCACATGAGTCTGATATACTGCATATAAACTTATATATTAATATTCATTAAATGTACATAAATTAATCATACCATGAATTAATAACAGCATCCTGCTGCTATCAACTATCTGATAATCAATACACCATATTTTAAAAATAAATCATACTTATAATATAAATATGATACAATAATCGTTACTATATTTATAGTAATCTGAATAATTAAACTAAATTATTTAAAAATAATTATAATTATATTTAAAAATATGAAAAATTTTTAATTTTATTTAATAATTATTAATCTCTATGTAATAGAGATTACATGTCTAATTCCAAACAAATTAAATAAGTAAATAGAATAAAATTCTTTCTATTTTTAGAAATAACTATCTTTAAATAAAATATAATAAACTGTAGAGCATATGTTATGTCCGATTTACTATTAGGTGTAAATATTGATCATATTGCAACATTACGTAACGCAAGAGGAACACAATACCCCAATCCTGTATATGCTGCATTTATTGCAGAACAAGCCGGAGCAGACAGTATTACTATTCATTTAAGAGAAGATAGCCGTCATATTACGCACAATGACGTCAAATTACTTCGACAAACCATACAAACAGCTATGAATTTAGAAATAACAACTACTGATTCTATGGTATATGCGGCCTGTGAATTGAAACCACATTATTGCTGCCTAGTTCCAGAAAATCGACAAGAACTCACAACTGAAGGGGGATTAAATATCATCAATAATACTAAAAAATTAAAAGATATAATATTAAAACTTACTAACTCAGGTATAAGAGTGTCACTATTTATTGAACCAAATGAACAACAAATTGAAGCTGCACATGAAATAGGAGCAAACTGTGTAGAAATACATACTGGTTTATACGCAAACGCAACTGATAAAACAATGCAAAACTTAGAATTAAACCGTATCAAAACAAGCGCACAACATGCTGTAAAACAAGGGTTAAGGGTTAACGCTGGACATGGTCTAAATTACTATAACGTTAAACCCATTGCTAGATTACCTTGGATACAAGAACTAAATATAGGACATGCTATAATAAGCAAATCTGTATTTTGTGGATTAGCACAAGCAATAAAAGATATGAAAAATTTATTAAAAAATTCTAGACGAGGTCAGGAGTGATCTATGGAATTGGTATAGATATAGTAGATATAAAAAAAATAAACCACATAATAACCTACAGTGGTGATAAATTAGCTAAACGCATTCTTAGCAAATTAGAATGGACGATTTATCAAAATAAAAAAAAATCTTTCCGTATTCGTTTTATAGCTAAGCGTTTTGCCGCAAAAGAAGCAATAACCAAAGCATTTGGCACAGGAATAAGTCAGGGCGTCACATTTAATCAAATAGAAATTTTTAACGATCAATTTGGCAAACCAACAATAAATTTATTTGCATATGCTGAGCTTCTAGCAAAAAAATTATCTTTAAAAAAAATGCATATCACTCTATCCGATACTGAAACCTATGCGTACGCATTGGCTATATTTGAACGATAAACACAGCTCATGAAATAATATTTTTCATGCAAATGGCCATACTACAATAGCAATAAATTTAAATATATAAAATTTATGTATACAATAGAGAACATAGATATATTATGGATGCGTCATGCCATAACACTAGCTAACTACGCTAGTGTTATGGGAGAAATATCAGTCGGAGCAGTACTTATTAAAAATAATAAATTAATAGGTTTAGGCTGGAATGCTTCCATTCACCAAAATGATCCAAGCGCTCATGCTGAGATTATAGCATTACGTACAGGAGGTAAATTTTTAAACAACTATAGATTATTAGATACTACTTTGTACGTAACTTTAGAACCATGTATAATGTGTATAGGTGCTATTATTCATGCTCGTATTTATAGATTAGTGTGTGGAGCAAAAAATAATAAAATTGGGTATACAACAACATATTTGAAAAATATGCTACAACATCCTACAAAAAATCATAATATATCTTTAACAACCGGAATACTAGAACAAGAATGTGCTAATCAATTAAATTATTTTTTTAAACGTCAACGGAATTCTCGCAAAAACTATAAAAAATAATATGTATGTAATATACATACATATTTTCAAATAACTTATATTACGAAAACCATACGTATTAATTATATATAACATATAACTAACTAAATTCATCTATAATACTGTTCATATTCACTAAATAAATAATTATTGAAAAAATTTTAATAAATTTCTTAATATAAAATACAATCGATACAGAACAACCGTTCTATCTGCAGCCCTAACCTACATGAATATAATTTCATTTAAATTTTTCATTTATACAAAAATATATTTTTTATATGATACAATTTTTATTAAACACACGTCATTATTAATACACATTAAAATAATTAATACCTAAAATATTATATACACGCTATAATAACATCTTTACTTTTATCATGGTGATAATTATGTCTATATATACAAACTATGATTTTGAACTATGGCAAATAATACAACAAGAAATTAATCGACAAGAAAAACATATCGAACTAATTGCATCGGAAAACTATGCAAGCCCTCAAATTATGAAAATACAAGGATCTCAATTAACAAACAAATACGCTGAAGGTTATCCTGGAAACCGTTATTATGGTGGATGTGAATATATGGATATGATTGAACAATTAGGAATTAACCGGGCAAAAAAATTATTTTCAGCAGATTATGCAAATATACAACCACATTCTGGATCGCAAGCTAACTTTGCCGTTTACAATGCTCTATTAAATCCTGGAGATACTATTTTAGGGATGCATTTAACACATGGTGGACATTTAACTCACGGATCTAAAGTAAATTTTTCAGGAAAATTTTATAACTCCATATCCTATGGAGTTGAATACACTGGCTGCATTAATTACGAAAAATTATATGATATAGCTATAATAAATAAACCAAAAATGATAATAGGAGGTTTTTCTTCTTATTCGGGAATTATAAACTGGGCTAAAATGCGACAAATAGCCGATGCTATAAATGCATATTTATTTGTCGATATGGCTCATATTGCGGGATTAGTAGCAGCAAAAATATATCCTGATCCACTATCACATGCACATGTAGTCACCGCTACTACACATAAAACACTAGCAGGCCCAAGAGGCGGTTTAATATTAGCAAGAGGTGGAGATTATGAATTATACAAAAAATTAGATTCAGCTGTTTTCCCTGGTTCTCAAGGAGGACCTTTAATGCATGTTATTGCTGCAAAAGCTGCTGCTTTAAAAGAAGCAATGGATCCATCTTTTACAGAATATCAAAAAATAATCATAAAAAATGCTAAAACTATGGTGCAAGAATTTTTATCACGTAAATTCACTATTGTATCAAACACAACATATAATCACTTATTTTTATTAAATTTAACTAATAAAAACATTACCGGCAAAGATGCTAGCGATACTTTAGAGCAAGCTAATATTATTGTTAACAAAAACAGTATACCTGACGATCAAAATAACGCTTTTTTTACATCTGGTATACGTATAGGTACACCTGCTATAACTAGACGAAATTTCAATAAAAATGATATCCAACAATTATCACATTGGATATGTGATATATTAAATAATATTTATAATAAAAAAATAATCTTAGATATTAAAAACAAAGTAGAAACAATTTGCAAAAAATATCCTATTTACTCTAATATTAACAAAAATTAACAATATTATTTTAATATTTTCTAAAAACATTTTAATTTCATTGAAACACGCATATTTTGTTTACAGAAATGTTTTATAATCAACATATATCTAAGTGCTGCTATTCAGACTCCTGAATTATTGCATAAATCATGCGCGTAACTTTTATGTTCCCAACAATTACATTTCCGGACATAAAATAATTATCAGTACCAGCAAAATCAATAATAAAACCACCAGATTCACGAATTATTAAAATAGCGCTAGCTAAAATTTTCTGGTTTCTATTAATATTTTTAACTAAAATAGCAATACAACCATCCAAACGACCCGCTGCTACATACACAAAATCTAAAATACTTTCTCCAGTATATCGAAAATTTACACATTTTAAAGATAATTTATTAATTAAATTAATCATTGTATCCTGTCTATTCAGTATACAAGAAATCGCTAAAATAGAATTGTGTAAACTTTTAGTGGTGTTCACACGAATACGATAACCATTTAACCAAGCTCCTCTTCCCCGACAAGCACTAAATAATTCATTATGAATTGGATCATATATTACGCCAATTTCCACATGACCTTTAATCTGAATCGCAATAGACAAAGCGAAAAAAGGAAATTGCTTAATGAAATTAATACTACTATCTATAGATCTAATCATCCAAAAAGTATCTTGCATTTTTTGATATGATTTTAATTCAAAATTAAAATTTTGAGTATTTTTAGTGGTAATAACAATATGCAATGGATAAAACTTATGAATAATTTCTTCTATTATAGAATCTGACTCAAAATTTACCCGTGACACAAAATCTCTTATATCAACTGATCGTATAATGTTTTTATCTAATAATTCATATTGTCTAATAATAAAAATGCCAGCTTTTCTTACAGCTCGCACCGCAACATTCAACATTGGATGCATAAATAATTTTATCCAGTAATGTTCTATATATAAATAAAACAAGTATTAATATTATATACTACACACATAAAAATTTATTTTTATAACTAAATATTTAGTATATAAAATTATTAAACATTATATAATTTACAATTATTTTATCTTATTAATAAATTTTCATTAGATAAAATCTATATAATTTATTTTTAAAATAAAAAACTATCATATACACTAATAAAACTAAAAAATAATCTTATAAAGAAGATATTAATAATTAAGTCTCATAGCATAACTTATATAAATTTATACTACGTTAGTTAATTTATAGATCATAAAATAATGTAAAATTCAATTTACATACCTCTTGCAAAAATCATATACTATTCTTTATTTTAGATAGAAAAGGACTATTAAATCAATCATTTAAAATAAATGTTTTACATACATAAAATAAAATATATATTACTTTTAATTTTATTAAATTAAATATTATTATAATACTATAGAATAGAATGTATTTAATACATATTCCATCAAGATCAAATATATTAAATAATTTATATTTCATATAATGTGTATGAAATATAAATTCTCATATTTATATGCAATAAAATTTAGTATTGGAGTATTTTAAATGAAATTACCAATATATTTTGATTATGCTTCTACTACCCCAGTGGATCCTAGAGTAGTAAAAAAAATGCTACAATACCTTACTATAGATGGAATATTTGGAAATCCATCGGCTCGTTCCCATTACTATGGCTGGAAAGCAGAAGCAGCAATAAATATAGCACGCAAACAAATCGCTAACTTAATAGGGGCTGAGTCATGCGAAATTATTTTTACATCTGGCGCTACTGAGTCAATAAATCTTGCTATAAAAGGAATAAGTCAAAATTATCAAAAAAAAGGCAAACATATTATTACAAGCGCAACAGAACATAAAGCAGTTTTAAATACTTGTAAATACCTTGAAAGCAACGGATTTAAAGTTACTTATATCATACCACAATCTAATGGATTAATAAATTTAAATCAAATCAGTAAACTACTACAAGATGATACTATTTTAGTATCTATTATGCATGTAAATAACGAAATTGGCATTATACAGGATATTGCAAGCATTGGTAAATTATGTCGACTACATGATATAATTTTTCACGTAGATGCAACACAAAGTGTTGGGAAATTACACATTGATTTATCTATTCTGCCGGTAGATTTAATGTCTTTTAATAGCCATAAAATATATGGACCAAAAGGAATCGGTGGATTATATATTAGAAAACATAGAGACCCAAAAATTTATCTTACTACACAAATACATGGAGGTGGTCAAGAAAATAATATACGTTCCGGAACTCTCCCCGTGCATCAAATCGTTGGAATGGGTGAAGCGTACCGTTTAGCCCAAGAAACAATGACAACCGAAATGATACAATTAAAAAAACTAAAAAATAATTTGTGGAAAGGACTAAAACATATCGAAGGTATATCAATTAATGGAGATCTAAAATACAGTGTTGACACGATACTAAATATCAGTTTTAACAATATAGATGGAGAAACACTCATGACAGTATTAAAAGATTTTGCCTTATCTTCTGGTGCTTCTTGTGCATCTGGAGAATTAAATCCATCCCACGTATTAAAAGCTTTAGGCAAAAAAGATGAAACTGCATATAATTCCATCCGATTTTCTTTTGGTAGATTTACTACTGAAGCAGAGATAAAATACGCTATTCAGCATATCATCAATACTATATTGAAATTAAATACAATGACTAATATATTATATTAATAATAAATACCAACACTAATATATAGTGTTGAATATATAACCAAAACACAATGAACATATAGTCTTTGTCTTTAACAAAATTAAAATAAACACATAAGATATATACTATTAATAAGCACAGATATCTTAAAAATCAAAAAAATAAAAATACTTTGTTTATTTAAAATTTAACAAAACTTAAACAAGTAAACTGCACGCTATGTTAATCAACAATAGGAATATTTATGTCTATTAAAACAGAACATACATTGTCTATTATCAAACCTGACGCAGTAGCTAAAAATGTTATCGGAGCTATAATTAATAGATTGGAAACTTCAGGTTTAATGATAGTAAATGCCAAAATACTACAACTTACCTCAATACAAGCATCCGAATTTTATGCAGCACATCAAAATAAATTCTTTTTTAACGAATTAATAAATTTTATGATTTCTGGTCCTATATTTATACAAATATTAAAGGGTTATCAAGCTATAAAAAAAAATCGAGAAATCATGGGAGCTACTGACCCAACTGTTGCTTTATCGGGTACTATCCGATCTGATTATGGCTATAATTGCACTAAAAATGCTATTCATGGTTCTGATTCTAAAAAATCCGCCATACGTGAAATTTCTTATTTTTTTTAAAAAATAACAACTTAATTATACTAAATTAAAATATCTCAAATTGTAAAAACATATATATTACGTATTAATAAATAAACTGTTCATAAAAATTAAAATTAATCAATAGCACACATCATATATTAATATGAATTAACCTTTTATAACAAGTAAATTTATATTTTTTAAAAATATAAAACCATGCTACTTTAGTACATAAAGTATGTGTGCTAATGTTTATATACAATAAATTAATAATTAGGGACTCATTAATGAACACAAAAATAAATCTTCTGAATATGAACCGAGAAGAATTATTAAACTTTTTCCAAAAAATCGGTGAAAAACCTTTTCGAGGATATCAAATAATGAAATGGATTTATCATTATTACTGCAATGATTTCAATCAAATGACAAATCTCAGTATAAATTTAAAAAAAAAATTAGCAAAAATCTCTGAAATACGCGCTCCAATAATAAAAAAAAAACAAATATCTTTAGATGGCACAATAAAATGGACTATGCAAGTTGATACACAAGAAATAGAAACAATTTATATTCCTGAAATCTATAGAACTACATTATGTATATCATCACAAATTGGATGCGCTGTAGGATGTAGTTTCTGTGCAACTGCACAACAAGGATTTAATAGAAATTTGAAAGTATCAGAAATTGTGGGTCAAGTATGGCAAATATCTAAAACTATTCAACTAAATAAAAATATTACACATAATAAATATTCTCCAATTACTAATATTGTATTTATGGGAATGGGAGAACCACTCCTAAATATTAAAAATGTCACATCAGCTATAAAGATTATATTAGATAAATTAGGCTTTGGAATTTCAAAAAGACGTATTACTTTATCAACTGCTGGGATAGTCCCTGGCATAGAAAAACTAACAGATATAGTAGATATACCAATAGCTATATCACTACATGCTCCAAATGATCATATTAGAAGCAAAATTATGCCAATTAATAATAAATATAATATTAGTAATATATTAAATTCAGTAAATAAATACTCAAAACACTTTAAATCTAATCACAGACGAATAACAATAGAATATATTCTATTAAATCATGTTAATGATGATATATCACATGCTCATCAATTAGCAAAAAAACTTAAAGGAATTCCATGTAAAATTAATTTAATACCATGGAATCCAATTCCAAATACTCCATATACCTGTAGCTCACGTATTCGTATACATAAATTCTTACAAATTTTATTACAGTACAAAATTAACACTATCATCAGAAAAACTAGAGGAGCAGATATCAATGCTGCTTGTGGACAATTAACAGGAACAATAACAAATCGTATAAATTTTAATATTTCTAACTGTACAAATTACACTAACAATATTGCAGTAAACAATATTACTTAATTAATTTTATTAATAGTAAATACTACGCTAATAAAACTTTATTATATAAATTAAATAAACACAAACTATAAAAAATTATAACATATCATTACAAACATATTATAAATATAGTATGTTCTATATTTAACAGCATATTACTTATAATATTCTATAATTTAGAACATAGTAAATAAAAAATTATACAATATATAACTCATGTATATTAAATTTTTCTCAACAATCTAAAGGAAGAAATATGAAAAATTTATCAAACATTATACGTAGAAAATCTACACGAATCTATGTAGGCAACGTCCCAATTGGAGATAACGCACCAATCTCAATACAATCTATGGTGAATACTCGTACTACAGATATAGCAGCAACTATTCAACAAATCCAATCTTTAAAAAAAGCAGGAGTAGACATTATACGAATATCCATACCCACCATTGACGCTGCAGAAACGTTTAAAATAATTAAACAAAAAATTACTGATGTTCCATTAGTAGCAGATATTCATTTTGATTATCGTATTGCATTAAAAGCTGCAGAATATGGAGCAGATTGCTTACGAATCAATCCTGGAAATATTGGAAATATTGAAAGAATTAAATCTGTAGTACACTGTGCACAAGACAAAAATATATCTATCCGTATCGGTGTAAATTCTGGATCTCTTGAACATGATTTGCAAAAAAAATACAATGGTAAAATAACAGCAAATATTTTATTAGAATCTGCAATGAAACATGTAAACATTTTAGAAAAACTAAATTTTCATCAATTTAAAGTTAGTATTAAATCCTCTGATGCTCTAATTACAATACAAGCATATCGTGAACTAGCAAAAAAAATAGATCAACCGCTACATATAGGGCTAACTGAATCTGGAACATTCCGTAACGGAACAGTAAAATCTGCTATAACATTAGGATTTTTGTTAAATGAAGGAATTGGAGATACAATGCGCATTTCTTTGGCCGCAGATCCCGTAGAAGAGGTAAAAGTAGCATTTGACATTTTAAGGACATTAAATTTACGCCAGCAAGGTGTAAACATTATAGCTTGCCCAGGATGCGCTCGACAAGAATTTGATGTAATTAAAGTAGCAAATTCTCTAGAAGAAAAAATTAGTGATATTACTACTCCCATGAATGTCTCTGTGATTGGTTGCGTAGTTAACGGTCCAGGTGAAGCGATAAAATCAACTATCGGAGTTGCCGGAGCAAAAAAAAAGAGCGGTATATATGAAGATGGGATTCGACAAAAAACACGCTGTGATAACGACAGGATTGTGGAAGAATTAGAACGTCGAATTAGAAAAAAATCTAAATTTTAGAATAAAAAATTTTTACTATAACAAACAAATAACCAATCTTATTTAATAATACAAGTATGAATAAAAGTATCCAATCTATCCGAGGTATGCACGATATCTTACCAAAAGACACTATAATTTGGCAATATATAGAACATACTCTAAAATCTATTGTACACGATTACGGATATAAAGAAATACGATTTCCTATCGTAGAAAATACAAATTTATTTCAACGATCTATTGGAGAAATTACCGATGTAGTAGAAAAAGAAATGTATAATTTTAAAGATCGTAATGAAAACAGCATAACACTACGTCCAGAAGGCACGTCGGGATGTGTTAGGGCTGGAATTGAACACGGATTATTTTATAATAATCAAGAACAACGTCTATGGTACTATGGACCAATGTTTCGTTATGAAAGACCACAAAAAGGTCGTCATAGACAATTTCACCAATTCAGCGCAGAAGCTTTTGGATGTACTGGACCAAATATAGATGCTGAGTTAATTCTGATTACTGCGCGTTGTTGGGAAAAATTAGGCATCAACAAAAATATCTCTTTAGAAATAAATTCAATAGGTTCCATACAATCTAGGACGAATTATCGTAAAAAATTAATATCTTTTTTAGAAAAACATTTAAAAAAATTAGATCATTACGCTTTACGCCGACTACATTCCAACCCACTACGTATCTTAGATACAAAAAATCACGCAACTAAAGAACTATTACATGCAGCACCAATGATAAATGATTATTTAGATAACGATTCACACACTCATTTTTCTAAATTATGTCAGTTATTAGATGCGACAAAAATACCATATACAATTAATCCATATTTAGTACGTGGTTTAGATTATTACAATAAGACAGTCTTCGAATGGATTACTACTACTGATCATAATAACAAAAAAAAAACCATTTGTGCAGGTGGCCGTTACGATACACTAATACAAGAACTCGGGGGACCATCGGTACCCGCCATAGGTTTTTCTATGGGAATAGAACGCATAATATTATTAATGCAAGCAATTAATCATGAAATTTTTAATAAAAATATCCATAACGATGTATATTTAATTAATTCTTCAGATTTCGATATACAAAAACATGCAATTTTAATATCTGAAAATATTCGATCAGAATTCCCATCTATTCGATTAATAGTACACCACAGAAAAGACAGTATAAAAAAACAAATACATCTCGCTTATAAAAATAAAACAAAAATTTTACTAATATTAAATGAAGAAAATTTTTTAAAAAAAACTATTATATTAAAAAACTTACAAACAAATGCAGAAGAAATACTGAAATTGCATGAAATTAATACGAAATTAAAATACATCTTAAATATATAACACATAAAAATAATATATTACCGATAAAATTTATACAAAAATATTATACATATACAATATATATAAAATAAAACACACCATACATTATAAAATATACGAAACAAATATTACCAACTATTATGTATATTATAATATTGAGCTATAATAACTACTATAGTACTATGTCTTAATAAGAACACTTATAAATTAACAACATAAAATATTAAAAACTAAAATGACAATGCCCATTATTGCCTTAATTGGGAGGAAAAATGTAGGAAAATCTACTCTATTTAATAAACTAACGCAAAAAAACGATTCTTTAATTTCTCCCTACCCGGGGTCGACACGGGACAGACAGTATGGTTTCTTTCAATGTAAAAACTTTAAATCTATTCTAATTGATACTGGAGGAATTGATGAATTACACAATAATAAAAACGAAACCATTCAAAGTAGCATTTTTTATCAGACGAATTTAGCTATAAAAGAATCTGATATTCTATTGTATATTACAGACAAACGCGCTCATCAATCTACTTCAGACAATGAAATAATAAAAAATTTAGTAAAAACAGAAAAAAAACATATATTTTTTATTATCAATAAAATTGATAACGTCAAAAACTTAATAAATAATTCCCTGTGGGAATATCCTTTTTACTACACAAAACATATAATGTTTATATCTGCAATGCATGGTTATGGAATAAAAAACCTAATAAAACAATTATTCTTATGTATTGCTAAAAATAAAATCGGTCATAATAAAAATAATCTGCTAAATCATATACATAAAAAAATTTTGCATAGTAAAAATAATACTAAAAAAATTAAATCAACAAATAATAAAATTATTTGTACCAAATTACATACGGAATTACCCATAATAAAAAAAACAGAAAAAAACGCTGTAACCCTAGCTATTGTAGGATGTCCCAATTCTGGTAAATCTACCTTAATTAATTATATTTTAAAAACTAATCGTGTAATTGCTGATAGCGCACCCGGTACTACTAGAAATAGTACCAGCATACCTATTATTTATAATAAGCAAAAATATATATTAATTGACACTGCCGGAATACAAAAAAATCGCAATACTACAGAAAAAATTTATACACTTAAAACATACCAAATTATAAAAACTGCACAAATTGTATTATTTTTAAATGATATAAGTATGGGAATTTCCAATAAAGATTTACAGTTGTTACATTTTATACTAAAAAATAGTGCAGCACTAATAATCGCAATAAACAAATGGGATAAAATTTCTAAAACTTCACAACATACAATCAAACAATCACTATATAATAAAATACATTTTATTCACTACACAAAAATATATTTTATTTCAGCCTTATATGGAACAGGAATAAAAAAGCTCTTCCAATCAATACATAACACACATCTAAATTCTATAAAAAATATCACTACAACAAAACTCATATCAATTTTATACGCTGCTACTACTAAAGTTCCTCCCCCACCTTTTAATAAGAGTAAACAAATAAAATTAAAACACATTCATATTGGAAAAAATAATCCATTAACTTTCATTATTCACGGTCCTCATGCCAACAAACTTCCTAAACACTATCAACAATATTTAAAAAATTTTTTTTACCGTACACTTAAAATAACTGGAATTCTATTGCATATATATTTCAAAAATACCGCTAAATCACTGCTAAATAAAAAATAACACCTTCAATCTATTAATATATTTAAATAATAAATAAAATACATAAAATCTAACTGCATTTTTTATGAGAAACAGCTTCTAAATACTTTAACCCCAACCTATCACAAGTGTACCGTCTAATTTTATTTACCAATACAATATCATGACTTAACTTACACTTGTAAGTAGGTATCATATCCATGAGCTTTTCTTTCCACGCTATACTATCCATTTTACCTCTAAACATTTTCTGTAATATTTCTAATACTATAGCAACTACAGTAGACGCTCCAGGAGAAGCACCTAGTAATCCTGATAAAGTACCGTTATGAGAACTAACTACTTCTGTCCCAAACTGTAATACCCCTCTTTTTTCATCACTGTCATCATTTGTCTTTATAATCTGAACGCGCTGTCCTGCTGTAACTAAGATCCAATCTGATGAATTAGCTTTAGGATAATATTCTTTTAGTTTAGCAATACGCTTTTTATCTGACATTACTAATTGATTAATTAAGTACTTAATTAGCTCAAAATTATCTATACCTACTTGTAGAATCGAAAATAAATTATGCCTATTTAATGAATTAAACAAATCTAACCATGAACCACTTTTTAAAAACTTACTGCTAAAAGTAGCAAATGGACCAAATAATAAAAATTTTTTACCATTCAAAATTCTAGTATCCATATGTGGCACTGACATTGGCGGTGCATGCATGGATGCTTGACCATATACTTTAGCAAAATGCTGTGAAACAATTGCAGGATTTTTAGTAACTAAAAATTTTCCACCTACCGGAAATCCAGCATATTTAAAAATCTCCGGAATTCTAGAAGTTTGTAATAAATTTAATGCCCTACCCCCAGCGCCTATAAAAACATAACTCGCACAAATATCTTTTTTTTGTCTACACCGCTTATCTAGTATATGCACCCTCCAAGTAGCATCACTATTACAATGCAACGAAATTACATCATGTTGTAAATATACACTACAATTTATATTGTTTTTTAACGCACTAAACATCTGTTTAGTAAGTTCACCAAAATTAATATCTGTCCCTATCTGCATAAAAGTAGCAGCTACTTTCTGAGACATGCTACGTCCATTCATAATAAGAGGAGCCCATTTATAAATTTGTTCTAAATCTTCAGAATACATCATTCCACTAAATAAAATATTATTTTGCAATGCTTGAAAACGTCGTTTTAAAAAATCAACATTTTCTTTATTCCAAACAAAACTCATATGTGGCACATTATTAATAAACGAACCTGGATAATGAATAACTTCATTTTCTACCAAAAAAGCCCAAAATTGAAGTGACATCTCAAACGCTTCATTAATAGCAATCGCTTTTTCAATATTAACAACTCCATCCTTACCATACGGCGTATAATTCAACTCACAAAAAGCTGCATGACCAGTTCCAGCATTATTCCAAATGTTAGTACTTTCCTGAGCTGAACCATCAAGACGTTCATATATATGAATACTCCAAGTTGGCTCAAGGTAAGTCAAAAACATTCCAAAAGTTATACTCATAATACCCGCTCCAACTAATACCACATCCACAGATGATTTACGTTCTAGAAAACCACACGATTCAGGTAAAATAGTAATTTTTTTCATTTACGCCACTCAAATATAACAAATAATTTCACATATCATCTAAAATAATTTTAAATATCAATCAAAATATTTAACTCACAAAAATCTAATATCAATACTGTTATGTATAACATACAAGTAATAATTTAATATTAATTATATACATCAAAATAAACATAATAAACTAATACTAATTAAAATAAAATCTATTTATAACTTTCGAAACCTATTAAAACTATTAGTCTCTAATAAATATACTAATTTTAATTAGTAATACAAATCCTCATAAATCTCATACTTTAAACTTGATTAATTATAAAAATTATGCTAGAAATGGAACCGTTAGGTGCGCGGGGGTCAACCATATATAACATGTTATATATACAATTAAATATTAGATTTACGTGATGGATAATAGAATGTTTAATGTTTTGAAGGAAGCTTTGACTTTTGATGATGTTTTAATTGTGCCTGCTTATTCAAGAGTGTTACCTACTGAGACTATTTTGAAAAGTTCTATAACTAGTTCTGTGTTTTTAAATATTCCTATTGTTTCTTCAGCTATGGATACAGTTACGGAGTCGGCTTTAGCTATCGCTTTAGCTCAAGAAGGGGGATTAGGTTTTATTCATAAAAACATGTCATTGGAGCAGCAAGTTAATGAAGTTTACCGTGTTAAACGTTATGAAAGTGGAGTGGTTGCTAATCCGCAATGTGTTACTCCAAATATGACTTTGTTACAAGTTAAAGAACTTACTGTTCGCAACGGTTTTGGAGGATATCCAGTAGTAATTAATGGAAAGAATTTAGTGGGGATTATTACAAGCCGAGATGTTAGATTTGCTAGTAATTTATCAGATTATGTGTTTTCTGTTATGACACCTAAAGAGCGTTTAGTGACAGTTTTAGAAAAGGAAAGTCGAGAAATAGTTTTAAGTAAAATGCATAATAAAAGAGTAGAAAAAGTGTTATTAGTTGATTCTGAATTTTGTTTAAAAGGTATGATTACAGCTAAAGATTTTGAAAAAGCAAAACGTAAACCATATGCGTGTAAAGATAATTATGGAAGATTACGAGTGGGAGCTGCTATTGGAATAGATTGTGATTATGAAGAACGTGTTACTAAATTAGTAGAGGCTGGTTTAGATGTTTTATTAATTGATTCTTCCCATGGTCATTCGGATAGAGTATTAAAATGTATTAGAAACATTCGCGCTATATACCCTAATTTGCCTATTATTGGAGGTAATGTGGTTACTAAATTAGGAGCTATGGCATTAGTAGATTCTGGTGTTAATGCAGTAAAAGTAGGAATAGGACCGGGTTCTATTTGTACGACACGTATTGTAACGGGTGTAGGAATTCCTCAAATTACAGCTATTTCTGATATTTCAAGCGCGTTGAAGAATGTTAATATTCCGATTATTGCAGACGGTGGAATTAGATTTTCAGGAGATATCGCTAAAGCTATTGTAGCTGGTGCACATTGCGTAATGATTGGCTCATTACTGGCTGGAACTGAAGAATCTCCTGGAGATATAGAATTTTATCAAGGTAGATCATTTAAGACTTATCGGGGCATGGGTTCATTAGCAGCTATGTCTCAAGGATCTGCAGATAGATATTTTCAACAAAGAGATTCTGTATGTAAGTTAGTTCCAGAAGGTATTGAAGGTAGAGTGCCTTACAAAGGAAAATTAGAAATAATTATTCATCAATTAATAGGTGGATTACGCTCTTGTATGGGTTTAACTGGTTGTCGAACTATTAATGATTTAAGAACACATGCCAAGTTTGTTCGTATTAGTTCATCTGGTATGAAAGAAAGTCATGTACATGATGTAATAATTACAAAAGAATCACCTAATTATCCGATATTTTATTAAATTATATTATTTATTTGTGAAAATTAAATGTTTTCTTATTATCAGAAATAATATTGGTACAATTTATCATAATTGACTTTATGGATTGTTAATAGATGATTACCAGCAATAATAAAATTATTATTAATAATAATTGTTGCGATACTTATCGTATATTGGTAATTGATTTTGGATCGCAATACACACAATTATTACTCAGAAGAATTCGTGAGTTGGGTGTATACTCTGAAACTTATTCTTTTTGGAATGCTGATATATCTAAAATATCAAATTTTAATCCTAATGGTATTATTTTATCAGGCGGTCCTCATAGTATTGTTAATAATTCTTATCCAAATATTCCTAATGCTTTGTTTACTTTAGGAATTCCAATACTAGGTATTTGTTTAGGTATGCAAATTATGGCGTACAAATTGGGTGGGACGGTAAAGAATATAGTGTTGCAACGTGAATTTGGTTGTTCTGAAATTATGTTATTGTCCGACAATGTTCTTATAAAAGATATTTATGATTATATTGACGATGATACGGGTTATCCTATAATAGATGTATGGATGAGTCATGGAGATGTAGTGACTGTTGTTCCCGATGGCTTTAACATTGTGGGTGTCAATAAAAATCAACAAGTTGCTATTATGATTAATGAGGACAAAAATTTATATGGTATACAATTTCATCCAGAAGTAACACATACTAAAAAAGGTAAAAATATTTTAGAACGTTTTATTAAAGAAATTTGTTGTTGTGTATCTTCTTGGCAGATAAATAATATTACTAAGGATATTATTAATAAAATTAGTATTACAGTAGGTAAAACTGATCAGGTATTACTTGCATTCTCAGGTGGGGTTGATTCATTAGTTACTGCTATATTATTACATCATGCGATTGGTCGCCGGTTTATTTGTATTTTTATAGATAATGGTTTATTACTGGATAACTCTATATCTAATAGAGTCTATGATTTTTGTATTAAACATTATAATTTTAATATTATTCGTATTTCGGCAGAAAAAAGATTTTTAGATGCTTTAATTGGTATTACGAATCCAGAAGAAAAAAGAAAAATAATTGGCAGAGTATTTACAGAAATTTTTTCTGAGCAAATCAGTAATTTAGTTTCTATAAAATGGTTAGCTCAAGGTACTATATATTCAGATGTTATTGAATCCGGTATGTCGTTCTCTGTTTTTAAAAATGTAATTAAATCACATCATAATGTTGGCGGATTTACTGGAATTAAAAATATTCATTTATTAGAACCAATTAAATATTTATTTAAGGATGAAGTACGTAATATTGGACTAAATTTAGGTTTACCGTATGATATTGTATATAGTTATCCATTCCCAGGTCCTGGTTTAGCTGTTAGAATATTAGGTGAAGTAAAAAAAGAATACTGTGAAATTTTAAGAAAAGCTGATTCTATTTTTTTTGAAGAATTGCATCGGCATGATTGGTATAAAAAAGTGAGTCAAGCTTTTGCAGTATTTTTACCTGTATATTCAGTTGGAATACAAGGAGATCAAAGAAAATATAAGTGGGTTATTGTTCTAAGAGCGGTAGAAACTACAGATTTTATGACAGCAAATTGGGTGCAATTTTCTTATGATTTTTTATGTATAGTATCTAATCGTATAGTTAATGAAGTGGAAGGTGTTTCTAGAGTAGTATATGACATTTCCTCTAAACCTCCAGCAACTATTGAGTGGGAATAAATTTATATTTAGCAGTAATTCAATTATTTATACATATAAAATTTCTGTGATTATTGTAATTGTAAAAATTATTACATATAATACTATGTGTTATGGATAAAAATTAATGGATAAACACTCGAGTCAAGTATGGTTGGGGAAGTTACAGTTAAATTTTTCATTAAAACAAGGAATAAGTGTTTTGACGAAATGTCAGCATGTTGGTCCTTTCTATGTGAAAAAATGTTTTTATCCCAGAAATGATGATATTCCGCATGTTTATTTATTACATCCACCAGGCGGTTTAGTGGGAGGAGATAAGTTAATACTAAATGTTCAATTAGAACCTAATAGTAGCGCGCTACTTACAACTCCTGGCGCTTCTAGATTTTATCGCAGCAATGGTCTTTATGCTGAACAAACGAATATGTTTAAATTAAGAAAAAATACTACCTTAGAGTGGGTTCCGCAAAGTAGTATTTTTTTCCCTAAAACAAAAGCAAAAATTCATAATACTTTTATTTTAGAAGAAGGAGCTCGAGTTATTGCTTTTGAAACATTATGTTTTGGGTATCTATCATCCCATGTATTACTTTATCCAGAAGAAACAGATATTTATTTAAATGTTATTATATCTAATTCTGTTGGATTACAAGATCGATTTAAAGTGACTGAATTAGAATATTTTGAAAAATTAGGAGGATTTTTTATCAGTGCTATGTTATTTGCAATTCCTTCAGATTATGAAATATTAAAAAAAGTACGAACATTAATTAAACCTGTACGATCTTCTTATATCGGTGGGGCATCTTTGTTAGATACTATACTGATAGTACGGTTATTAGGGAAGGATCATCAATTTATAAAACAATTAATTCATCGTATTTGGTATATTGTACGTCCTGCTGTAATTGGAAAAGATGTCACTATACCTCGCATTTGGTTTACGTAAAGGGTTTTCTATGAAATTATTACCACGTGAAAAGGATAAGTTATTACTTTTTACAGCTGCATTATTAGCTGAAAGACGTCGTCATAGAGGGTTAAAATTGAATTATCCAGAAGCAGTGGCATTAATTAGTTATACAATATTAGAAGGAGCGCGTGATGGGAAAAATGTATCGGAATTAATGTCGCTCGGTAAAAATATATTAACTAGGAACGATGTAATGTTAGGAGTACCAGAGATGATTTCTAATATACAAGTAGAAGCCACTTTTGTGGATGGTACTAAATTAGTAACAATACATGATCCTATTATTTAGAAATTATATTATTAATAATTAACATAAAATTACATGGTTCCAGGTGAATGGCATATTTCTCACGGAGAAATAGAATTAAATTTTGGTAGAAAAAAAATTTTAGTAACAGTTATAAATTGTGGAGATAGACCTATACAAGTTGGTTCTCATTTTCATTTTTATGAAGTTAATACTGCATTAAAATTTAATAGGGTTGTTACGCTTGGATTTCGTTTAAATATACCTTCTGGTACTGCAATACGTTTTGAACCAGGGCAATCTAGAAACGTAGAATTGGTTGCATATGTAGATGCATGTAAAATTTATGGGTTTTGTAAATTAATAATGGGTGCTATTACTTCAAATTAGTTTTATGACAAATATATTATCTCGATATGATTATGCTAAGTTATTTGGTCCTACTGCAAAAGATTCTGTGCGTCTAGCAGATACTGAATTATGGATACAGATAGAGCAAGATTTCACTGTATATGGAGAAGAATTAAAATTTGGTGGAGGTAAAGTTATACGTGATGGTATGGGTCAAGGGCAAATGAGTAGTGTAAATTGTGCTGATTTAGTTATTACTAATGCTATTATTATTGATTATTGGGGCATAATAAAAGCAGATATTAGTATAAATAATGGGCGTATATCTGGCATTGGCAAAGCAGGTAATCCTGATATACAACCTGATATATCAATCAATATTGGTCCTGGTACGGAAATAATATCAGCAGAAGGAAAAATTATTACAGCCGGAGGAATAGATGCTCATACTCATTTTATTTGCCCTCAACAAATAGAAGAAGCATTATGTTCGGGTATTACTACATTGATTGGTGGTGGAACTGGACCTGCGACTGGAAGTAATGCAACAACATGTACTCCAGGACCTTGGTTTTTATCTCGTATGTTACAAGCAGTGGACACTCTGCCTGTAAATGTTGGATTGACAGGAAAAGGTAGCGCTTCTTTACCTAAAGCGTTAGAAGAACAAATAATTGCTGGTGCTATTGGTTTAAAAGTCCATGAAGATTGGGGAGCAACACCTGCTTCCATTGATTGTTGTTTGAATGTAGCAGATGCTTTCGATATTCAAGTATCTATTCATACTGATACTTTAAATGAATCTGGATTTTTTGAAGACACTATATCTGCAATTAACGGTAGAACAATACACGCTTATCATACAGAAGGGGCTGGAGGCGGACATTCTCCAGATATTATCCGTATGTGTGGTTATAATAATGTGTTGCCTTCTTCTACTAATCCTACTATGCCGTATACTAATAATACAATAGATGAACATTTAGATATGTTGATGGTATGTCATAATTTAAATCCCCATCTTCCCGAAGATATAGCATTTTCAGAATCTAGAATTCGTAAAGAAACAATTGCTGCTGAAGATATATTACATGATCTTGGCGCTGTATCTATGATTTCTTCTGATTCTCAGGCTATGGGGCGCGTTGGTGAAGTCATTTTACGTATTTGGCAAACTGCACACAAAATGAAATTACAAAGAGGCCCATTGTTGTTAGATAATGATAAATATAATGATAATACTCGTATTAAACGGTACATTGCAAAATATACTATTAATCCTGCTATAACTCATGGGATTGCTCATGAAGTTGGTTCTATTGAAATTGGAAAATTAGCAGATTTGGTATTATGGTCGCCTATTTTTTTTGGAATTAAACCAGAATTGATTATTAAAGGGGGCATGATTGTTGCTTCTATGATGGGAGATCCTAACGCATCTATTCCAACGCCACAACCTGTACATTATCGATCAATGTTTGGAGCCTATGGAAAAGCGAACAATTCTACACGCATGACATTTTTATCTCAGATTGCATATGATTCTAATATAGTTAGTGATTTAAATTTGCGAAGTTTAATTGGGAAAGTTAGTAAATGCAGAACTATTCAAAAAAAACACATGGTTAATAATTCTTGGCAGCCAATAATTGAAGTAGATTCTCAGACTTATCAGGTAAGGGCTAATGGAGAATTATTAACTTGTGCTCCAGCCGATGATTTGCCTATGTCTCAGCGTTATTTTTTATTTTAAGTTTATATAAATATTTTATTAAGACAACCAGTTATGTGTTATATACAAAATAGCGTTATGTTATTAGTTATACAGTACTTATTCAAAATCAATATAAATGAAACATTTTATTTTTTTTTGTATAGAAACATTATACATATAAAATGTATTGATTGTATGTGTTACGCAGATAATACATTATAAATATGTCTGTTTTTATCAAATATTATAATATTTGATAAAAACGTTTTAGAAATATATAGACGAAATATTTATGTATGTTTAACGCGTAATTAATATTATTAATTGTTTATTTTTGTATAATAAAAGTATTATAAGTAGTTTTATGAAATAAATTATTATGTGTATCAAACAAAATAGTGTATCATTATTATTTTTAATGCAGTTAATTAGTTCTAACTTACCTGTAGGTGGTTTTATGTATTCTAGAGGATTAGAATGGGCTATAGAATACAAATTAGTTAATTCTGAAAAAACTTTTTGTTCCTGGCAAGAGCAATGGATTAATGGTACTTTGGTATACTTGGATTGGCCTATGCTTAAACGTTGCTATTATTATACAAAAATTTCTGACGAAAAAAATTTTTTTCAATGTACATCACATATTTTGTCATATCGTGACACTTATGAACTTAGATTAGAAGAACAACAACGTGGAAAAGCTATGAAAAAATTAGTATTGCAATGGTACCCAACATTATTTACTAATCAAAGAAATAATACTATTTGGTTATTAGCGTTGGAACGAAGTGGATTAGCATCAATAGCATGGTTAGGGTGTATGTGCGGTATTCCTTTGCATAATTTAGCATTAGGATATGCTTATAATATGTTGGAAGCGTCTGTAATGGTAGGACTAAAATTAGTGTTGTTTGGTCAGAGTAGTGCTCAATCTTTATTAAGATATTTTATCACAATACTCCCTAAAGCTTGGGAAAAATCTAAAACTATATCAGATAGTGAATTAGGTAGTAGTTTTTTATTGCAATCTATTGCATCTGCTTGTCATGAAACACAGTATTGTCGTTTGTTTCGTTCTTAAATATGTTCTGTAAAATGCTTAGTGTAATTAAATATTCATATTTCTTATAATACAAGAGAGTATTTAGAAGATATGTCATATAAAAAACCATTACGTATTGGTGTAGGTGGGCCAGTTGGATCCGGTAAAACTACATTATTGGAAGTATTATGTAAAAATATGGGAAATAATTATCAATTAGCTGTAGTTACTAATGATATTTATACTAAAGAAGATCAACGTATTTTAATAGATTCTAAGGCATTAGAATCAGATCGTATTATTGGTATAGAAACTGGGAGTTGTCCTCATGCTGCTATTCGGGAGGATGCTTCTATGAATTTATTAGCTATAGAAGAATTGATACATAAATTTAATTATTTGGATATTATTTTTATTGAAAGTGGTGGAGATAATTTAAGTGCTACTTTTAGCCCAGAATTATCAGATATAAGTTTTTATGTTATAGATGTAGCAGCAGGAGATAAAATTCCTAGAAAAGGCGGGCCTAGTATTACTAGCTCTGATTTATTGATAGTTAATAAAGTAGATTTAGCTATGTATGTAGGAGCATCATTAGAATTAATGACCACAGATATAAATTTCTTAAGAAACAATTTACCTTGGTGCTTTACTAATTTGAAAACTGGGTATGGTGTGAAATTTATTATAAATTATATTTTCTCTATAGTTATTAATTAAGTATTAATATATAAAAATTTTATATTTTATTTTATACAAGTTTTATTTTTAAAAATTTAGTGTATTTTAGAAAATTAATATACATAAGAAATGTACAGATTTATTTTGTAAATTAATTACATTTAATATTGTTAAAGTTAGTGACGTCAATATGTGTTGAATTTAATTTTTTTATAAATGAGATTTTATTTCTATAAAATTATTATCGTATTAAGACTATATATTTGTATGTGTAGTGTTTATATAGTTGAAATGAATTAGTCTTACAATATTTATCATATAAATACAATGTATATTATTATAATAATAATATACATTACTAAGTTGTTAAATTATAAAGATTATATATAAAATATTTGTATTTTATGCATATAATGAATGCAGATAATCAATATTTTAATTTAAATAAAAGAGTTTTATGGAAATATATTTTAAAAATATTTTTGTATGTTTTTTAGAAAAAAATTTAACTTATTTAAATTTTATTTATCATCTTTTTTAAAAATATAATTCTTTAAAAGTTAATTTCTATTAAAACAAATAGAAAAATTTTTTATAAATTATAATATATTGTTTATATTTTATTTTGAATAAAAGTTATGCTTTTCTTATTACTTAATGTTTATATTATATTAATTATAAATATATAAGGGTTGTGTATATGCTGAATACTTTAAATTTTAAATAAAAATATTGATTGTGTATTTCTATTCATAGTTATAGGTAATCAAATTTACATGAAAGTAGTTGAAGTTAAACATCCTTTAGTGCAACATAAGTTAGGACTGATGCGTATCTGTGGTATTAGTACCAAACGTTTTCGAGAACTTTCATCTGAATTAGGTAGTTTGTTAACCTATGTAGCTACTGATAATTTAGATACAGAATTAGTATCTATTAAAGGGTGGTGTGGTTTAGTAAATATTACACGGATTAAAGGCAAAAAAATAACAATCGTACCAATTTTACGGGCTGGATTAGGTATGCTGAACGGTGTTTTAGAGCATTTACCTAGCGCGCGCATTAGTATAATAGGCATTTATCGAGATGAAATAACTCTTGCACCAATCCCATATTTTTATAAATTAGTGTCAGATATTAGTCAACGTATGGCTATGGTTTTGGACCCTATGTTAGCAACTGGTGGTTCAATAATTGCTGCTGTTGATTTGTTAAAAAAATCTGGGTGTTTCAATATAAAAGTGTTATCTATAGTAGCAGCTCCAGAAGGTATTGATGCTTTGGAGAAAAAACATCCGGATATTGAGTTGTATTTAGCATCTGTAGATCACAAAATAAATAAGCATGGATATATTATTCCAGGATTTGGAGATGCTGGAGATAAAATATTTGGTACCAAATAATAATAACGTATTGATTTTATTAATAAATGTATCGTAAAAATTGAATGTTTAGTAACAATAATGTATTTAAGTTTTTGATGTATAATTATTTTATGCATATAACTTGTTATTATTTATTTTATTCTGTTGCATTTGATAGAAAATTTTATTGTGATGTAAATTCGATCATATGTATATGTTGAAATATTAAATTTTTATTTTAATAAATTGTTTTGTACTGCTAATTTACATGCATAATAAAGATATTAAAAATCAAATATTTTAATATTAAAAATTATCAATTTTATACTTACAAAAATAATTTTGAAAAAATGTTATTAATATTTTATATGGTAAAATTTCATATTTTATTATTATTTATTAACAAATACATAATTTTTATGTTTATGTAACTATACAATACAGAGATTATATGCACTATTAAATTATAAAAATTTATTACATAAAAATAAATGAATATATTTAATGTTATTGACATAAAATAATTTACTTAATAAATAAAAATGTAATGAAAATAATTTTTAATTAATGTAATATAGTTAATTATACAATTTTGTTTATATACACTTATTTACCTAAGTGTATGTATTCTGATAAAATAATATCAATATAAGTGTAATATTATTTCTATTTAATATTGATGTTATATTAAATTTTATTTATTAAAAATCAATATTACTTGATTATTTAACAAATAGAGCAATAATTTTTTTTATTATTTATTTATTAATTAATGGAGATGATCGTGCATGTTTTCGGGTAGTATAGTGGCTTTAATTACCCCGATGGATTTAAAAGGATCAGTTGATAAAGTGAGTTTGAAAAGACTTATTGATTATCATGTGATAAATGGTACGTCGGCTGTTGTATCTGTTGGTACTACTGGGGAAATGTCTGGTTTAACACACACTGAACATATTGATGTAGTGATGTGGACTGTAGAATTTAGTAATGGTAGATTACCTGTAATCGCAGGTACTGGAGCTAATTCAACTGCGGAAGCTATTTTTTTAACTAGTAAATTTAATGATAGTAACGTAGCAGCTTGTTTAAGTGTGACTCCATATTATAATAGACCTAATCAAGAAGGATTATATCAGCATTTTAAAGCAATTGCAGAAAATACAAAATTGCCACAAATATTATATAATGTTCCATTACGTACTGGATGCGATCTTTTACCCATTACTGTTTCTCGTTTAGCAAAAATCAAAAATATTATAGGCATAAAAGACGCTACAGGTCAGTTAAATCGAGTTAATCAATTAAAACAACTAGTGCATAAAGATTTTATTTTATTAAGTGGAGATGATTTAAGTGCATTAGATTTTATAAAACTTGGAGGGGTTGGAGTTATTTCTGTAACTGCGAATATTGCTGCTAAAGCAATGTCTGAGTTATGTAGACTCGCAAAAAATAACGATTTTGTAAATGCTCAAAAGATCAATCAAAATTTAATGCCTGTTCATAATGCATTATTTTTAGATTCAAATCCTATTCCGGTTAAATGGGCTTGTAAGAAATTAGGTTTAATATCTTATGATACTTTGCGTTTACCTATGACTAATTTATCAGAAAAATACTGTCATGTATTGCAGAAAGCTTTAATAAAGTCCGGGTTGTTTTATAAAAACAAGTGTAGTAGTAATAATAATTACTAATATAAAATAAAGGATTGATTAATCATGTTAATATTTTTAGAAATGTTATTTATTTTAATTTTAATGTCAG
Source organism: Candidatus Blochmannia ocreatus (assembly GCF_023585745.1). Lineage (NCBI taxonomy): Bacteria > Pseudomonadati > Pseudomonadota > Gammaproteobacteria > Enterobacterales > Enterobacteriaceae > Candidatus Blochmanniella > Candidatus Blochmannia ocreatus (nom. nud.). The sequence continues at coordinate 581,232 of NZ_CP097762.1, read as the reverse complement.
CGTGTTCTTTTGGGATATATAATAAGGGTAAGGATTATCAATTTGATCCAGATTTTTGGTATTTGAACACTGAACCTTTATCATATCTCAGGATACCAAAAGATATAAATTTTTTGCCGGATACTATGAATATAAATAGTGATTATACCATTCCGTTAATCAATAATACTGCATCTGAGTTATCTGATAAAACATTAGGAAAACGCTTGAATATATACCCTCCTTCAATATTATCTATAGATAATACATGTGATATTTCATCGTGCTTAATTAATACTGATTAATAATTAGTTGTAGATATAAGTTATTTTTATTTGTTTATGTACGTATTTATATTACTATGATAATACGCGATATATGTTTTGCATTATATTCATAATAATTAATAATATATATTATTCGGTAAATATAATAATAAAAAGCCGTTGCTTTATAGTAAATTACTTGCATTGATGAATAACTTTTCTAGTATTTCTTGATACAGAAATTGAAGGATTTTTAGGTCTTTTATATGAATATGTTCATTAAATTTATGAATACTACAATTAAGCGCACCTAACTCTATAATTTCTGATCCCATTTTAGCAACAAAACGTCCATCAGAAGTACCTCCTGTAGTTTCTAAGACAGGAGTAAATTTTTGACTATCTTTAATTATGTTTATAACAATATTGGTAAATTTGCCAGGTTTACTAAAATAAGGTTCTGCGTGTAATTGCCAATTAATATTATAATTTAAATTATTGGATTGTAATATTTTATGTATTTGTTTTTTTATATTATTTACAGAAGTTAAAGTGTTAAAACGAAGATTAATTTGTAATGTAACTTCGTTTGGAATAATATTATTATTATTGTTATTATTAGATATAATATTAGTGATTTGCATAGTAGTTTCAGGAAACAGTGTATTGTTTATTTGATCCCACTTGGTATTTAAAAGATCCGATATAGCTGGAATAATAGAATGAATTGGATTTTTAGAAAATTGCGGATACGCTACATGTCCTTGTATTCCAAGTATTGTTAGTGTTGCCGTTAATGATCCTCTTCTGCCATTTTTTATCACATCACCTATTTTATTTTGACTAGTTGGTTCTCCAACTATACAATAATTTATTTTTTCATTTCGTTTTAATAAAGATTGTACAACTTTTATGGTGCCATTAGTACCTTTTCCTTCTTCGTCAGAGGTAATAAGGAATGCTATTTTACCTGGATAATCAGAATTATTATGCACGAAGTTTTTAGCAGCTATTAGCATAGCAGCCAGGGCACCTTTCATATCCGCAGCGCCTCTGCCATATAGAATATTATCGTGTATTACTCCAGAAAAAGGAGGGTACTTCCAATTTTTTAGCGTTCCAGGTGTTACAACATCAGTATGTCCTAAAAATAACAATGTGTGTGTTTTTATATATTTATTTTTTCTATTTCCATTATGATACGCCCAGATATTAATAGTATCTTTAAATTTCATGAATTCTATTTTGAAATTGAGTTGTTGTAGATAATTATTAATTATTTTATGACAGTTACAAGATGTTGATGTTATTGAGGGTTGTTGTATTAATTTCTGAGCCAATGTTATTACTGATTCGGTCCGAACATTTATATTCATCAGATAATTCCTCAGCGCAGTCTAATAATAAAAGTTATTAGAGATGACAATATATATATAACAATTTTTATTAATTAATTGAAAAATTATTTTTTTGGTAATTTAAAAAATTTCTGAATTTATTAGATTTTTTTATCTTTTTTATTTATATTTTATTGGATCTCTATTTAATAATTTATATGCTGTATTGAGCACGTTGTGTATAGTAAAACCAAAATATTTAAATAATTGGTCGGATGGAGCTGATTTTCCAAATGTGTTCATACCAATTATTTTACCATGCAATCCGACATATTTATACCAATAATCAATACTGCTTGCTTCAATAACTAATCTATTAATTACGGTTTTTGGTAATACATATTCACGATATAATTTATCTTGTTTATCGAATATATTAGTAGACGGTAAAGACACTACACGTATTTTATATCCTTCTTGAGTTAGTTGATTATATGCATTTATGGCTAAGGATATCTCTGATCCTGTCGAAATAATAATTAGTTCTGGAGTATTTACATCATCATAGCAGTTCTTTAGTATGTACCCACCACGAGAAATATTATCAATTTGCGTATGAGTACGTTCTTGTTGCATGAGGTTTTGTCTAGATAATATTAAAGCTGAAGGTCCTCGATATTCAATCGCTGATTTCCAGGCTACAGCAGTTTCTACTTGATCGCAAGGGCGCCAAACTATTAAGTTTGGCGTCATACGTAAATTAGCGAGTTGTTCTATAGGCTGATGTGTTGGTCCATCTTCTCCTAATCCAATGGAATCATGGGTATAAATTATAATATGGTGACTGTGCATTAAAGCTGCCATGCGTACAGCATTACGAGCATATTCTGAAAAGGTTAAAAATGTGGCAGTATAAGGCAAAAATGCTCCGTAATTGGCTATACCATTTGCAATAGCAGTCATCCCAAATTCACGAACTCCATAATGGATGTAATTTCCCCATTTTTTATGTGTAATAGATACAGAGTTAGAACAAGTAGTGAGATTGCTGGGAGTAAGATCTGCTGATCCACCGAATAGTTCTGGAAGTGTAGCAGAAAAATTTTCAATACATATTTGTGATGCTTGTCGTGTGGCGATATTTTTTGGTGTTTTTTGTAAGCTTTTTATAAAATTGTGTGTTTTTTTATTCCATTCATGTGGCAATTTTTTTTGAATTCGTCTTAGTAGTTCTTTTGATAATTCAGGATAAGACAATGTATATTCCTGAAATAATTTTTTCCAAGAATTTTCTTTTTTTTGTCCGGATTCTTTAGAATCCCATAATTTATATATTTCAGTCGGAATAACAAATGCTGGTTTATCCCAATTTAGTGCTTTTTTAGTAGCATGTGTTTCTTCTGGTCCTAGGGGCGATCCATGTATTTTGTGCGTTCCGCTTTTATTGGGCGATCCAAATCCAATAATAGTGTTGCATATTAATAGTGATGGCTTATTTATTAATGTTGATTTAGCTTTTTCTATAGCAAGTTTTATAGAATTTCGGTTATGTCCATCAATATTACGTATTACATTCCATCCATAAGATTCAAAACGCATAGCAGTATCGTCTGTGAACCATTCTTTTACATGCCCATCTATTGATATTCCATTATTATCGTAAAATACAATTAATTTATGCAATTTCATAGTACCAGCTATTGAACAAGCTTCATGAGAAATTCCTTCCATTATACATCCATCGCCTACAAATACATATGTATAGTGGTCTATAATGTTGTATTTAGGACGATTAAATTGAGCTGATAAGGTGCGCTCTGCAATTGCAAATCCTATTGCGTTAGCAATGCCCTGTCCTAATGGACCAGTTGTTATCTCGACTCCATCAGTATTTGGATATTCTGGATGTCCAGGTGTTTTGGAGTTTAATTGTCTAAAATTTTTTAAATCCTCTATTGATAGGTCATATCCAGTTAAATGTAGTATACAATACAATAATATTGATCCATGTCCATTAGATAGAACGAACCGATCTCTATTGATCCAATACGGATTATTTGGATTGTGATTTATATAATCTCTCCACAATACCTCCGCTATATTCGCCATCCCCATCGGGCATCCTGGGTGACCAGAATTAGCTTTTTGTACGGCGTCTATGCTTAATATACGTATGGAATTAGCTAAAGTATTTTCGTCGATTATCATACTCAATGATTCCAAAACTTGAATTAGTATAAATCAATTTGTTTTTTAATATTTGAAATGTAATGTTTAAAATTTATTATAGTTTATTTTTATTTGATAAAATATATTCATTATGTTGTTGAAAAAATAAATTTTCATTTTTAACAAATTATTATAATATAATTATTCTTGTATATTTATATTTTGTTGATTTGAATATAAAACTCATTTTAATAATTATATTATAAGATTAGCAGTATAGATAGTCAAGTGCGTATGATTTGCTAACATGATAATATTATGTTGCGTTAAGTTTAATATTATATGGTTTTAACTATATACAGGATTCTCAGTATTTTAATAAGTTATATTAAAGATAAGATTATATTTATTCATAATAAATATATATTTAATTTCTTAATATTTGTAGCTTATATTAATTTTAGTGATTGTAATAATTTTTATTATATTAATTTTATATATTAAAAATATTATTTTTTTAATTACTACGATAATGATGCTTTAATAAATATTTCATAATCACTTCAAATTATTAAATAATCATTAATATTATTAAATTACTTATTATGTTATATGTAATATCTTAAATACCATGTTATGGTATAATAATAGGGATTGATACGTTTTGTATTATTGATAATAGTATTTATATAAATTAAAAAGATATTTTTATAGAAAATTATTGAGTTTTATTATTCATCATACATTAATAAAAATTATATTTGGATTTAAATATATTATGATTTATTCAGACATAAATCATAAAAAAATGAAAAAATTCTACTTATACAGATTCTTGTAATAATCTATTCTTTATTGTTTTAATATAAAATTGTCTTAAATTTTCTATATAAAGATTAGTTTATATATGGAACAAAATTTTTTGTATAAAATAATTATATTTTATAAACTGCTGTTAGTATGTTTTTTGTTTGATTCATAAATACATATAATATAGTGTTTATTGTTTTGATGTTAGTTTTATTAAATATATTAATTAGATGGTATACATAATGTGTTTCATTAAAAATTATGTAGTTTCTAATATGAATTTATTAAATAATAAATTATAGACTTTATATATATAAAGTTAAGTATAATTTTTATAAGAAATTTTAATATTAAAAATATCATTAATAATGTAATTTCAATAATATTAAAAATATTTGCATATTGCATTATTGAAAATAATTTTTTATTTTTTGTATAAATTTTATCTGTAGTGGTGTTTACAAAAATATTACGATATATTACTGAATATTAATGAGTTTTTAAATAATTTATATATTAGTAAGCATTCTTCTAGAATTTTAGTTTTGTTAAATATTTTATATACTTAACGCTTATAAGCTATTTATTATTTATATTATAGGTTATTTTTATAATATATTAATTTTTGATATTACTAACTTTAATATTTCAATAAATTATTTTTTTGGATGCTTATATGAGTATTATTTTAGAAATTATTAAAATAATAGTATTTTTTTGTTATTTATTTTGCAACATGGTTGATGCAACTATTTTATTAAATAGTTCTTACGATGTATCTAGAGAGTTATTTCTAGAAATAAATACTAATTTTATTAAATATTGGAATAGCCAGAATTCTAATACTGATAATCGAGATACATTAATTATTCGTCAATCTCATGCGGGATCTACTAGACAGGCTATGACTGTATTACAAGGATTACGTGCAGATGTAGTTACTTATAATCAGGTAATAGATGTGCAGATTTTGCATGATCGTGGAAAATTAATTCCTTCAGACTGGCAAAAACGTTTTCCAAATAATAGTTCCCCGTTTTATTCAACTATGGCTTTTTTAGTAAGAAAAGGTAATCCAAAAAAAATTTATGATTGGTGCGATTTGGTAAAACCAGGGGTAGAAATAGTATTTCCTAACCCTAAAGTTTCTGGTAATGGTCGTTATACATATTTGGCTGCGTGGTATGCTTTCTTTCTCAAAAATAATGGAAATTTAGAAAAAACCAGAGCTTTGATGCAGCAGTTTTTAAAAAATGTCATTGCATTTGATATAGGAGGTCGAGTTGCGACTGCTACTTTTGTTGATCGTTATCAAGGAGATGTATTAATTAATTTTGAATCTGAAGTGAAATTTGTACAGAATTTACATGCGTCAGATGTTTATGAAATTGTTATACCATATCCAAATGTTTTAGTAGAATTTCCAGTTACTTGGATAGATAAAAATGTTGCGCGTAATGGAACTAAAGATGTAGCGCAAGCATATTTAGCTTATCTTTATACTCCTGAGGCTCAAAAGAGTATTGAAAAATTTGGATATCGTATATGTACTAGTAGTACAAATTCCGGAATATATTATAATACGTCTTTTATAAATCAATTATTTCGAATTGAAGAAAAATTTGGTAATTGGAATGTCATTATGGATACGCATTTTAAACATGGCGGTGAATTGGATAGATTATTATTAGCAGGACGAACATAATTTATGTTATTTTTTTTATCTAAAAATTCATTACCTGGATTTGGAATTGCGTTTGGTAGTAGTATATTGTTTATGTGTTTAATTATATTATTGCCTTTGAGCGCATTATTTATGCAATTATCACATATGAGTGTTGCTCAGTATTGGGATATAATTACAGATCCAGAATTATTAGAATCTTATAAAATAACTTTTTTTACTGCTGGGGTAGCAGCAGTATTTAATTCGATATTTGGGGTATTAATATCTTGGGTTATAGCTAGATATAGATTTATTGGAAGAACAGTATTAGATGTGTTAATAGATTTACCTTTTGCTTTGCCAACTGCAGTAGCGGGATTAACTTTAGCAACGTTGTTTTCAAAATATGGGTGGTATGGTGAATGGTTATTTAATAATACAGGTGTTACTGTATCTTATACATGGATGGGCATATCTATTGCAATGATTTTTACTAGTTTTCCGTTTGTAGTTAGAGCTGTGCAACCAGTATTAGAAGAATGTGCTATCGAAATTGAAGAAGCAGCAAAAACTTTAGGGGCGAGTACCTGGCAAATCTTTTACAAGATAATTTTTCCAGAATTATTACCAGCTTGGTTATCTGGTACATCTTTATCTTTTGTACGTAGTTTAGGTGAATTTGGAGCAGTTATTTTTATATCTGGTAATTTTTCTTGGAAAAATGAAGTGGTATCTTTAATTATTTTTGTGCGGTTGCAAGAGTTTGATTATCCAGCTGCTAGCGCCATTGCTTCTGTAATTTTAATGATTTCCTTATTATTGTTGTTTTTTGTAAATATCTTTCAGTTATGTATACATCATAAGTATATAGGTTCTTGAATTATAGGTAAATTATTTAATAGTATGAAAAATAATCAGGGTCGTTATAGCGGTGTTATTACCTGGACTCAATGGATACTAATTAGTATAAGTATACTATTTGTAATAGTATTATTACTAGTTCCATTGTTGTTTATTTTTTTTTCTGCTGTTTCAGCAGGTTTTTCTGTAATAAAAATTAATCTAATACATAAAGATATGATGCATGCTATTTTTTTAACGGTATTTTTAGCATTATTTGTAGTCCCAATAAATGTGTTTTTTGGAGTGTTAATATCTTGGTTAGTCACACGTTTTAATTTTTATGGAACACGATTATTATACACATTAATAAATGTTCCGATTGCAGTGTCTCCGGTTATTGCTGGGTTGTTATATTTATTATGTTATACCGATAATAATGTGGTAGTGCATTGGTTAGATATACATAATATACAGATAATGTTTTCTTGGTTAGGAATGGTATTGGTAACTATTTTTGTTACATGTCCTTTTGTAGTACATGAGCTTGTTCCGATAATGATACATCAGGGGAAACAAGAAGATGAAGCAGCAGTGTTGCTTGGTGCATCCGGTTGGCAGATGTTTCGTTATGTTACTTTTCCAAATATTCGTTGGGCTTTGTTATATGGAGCAATTCTTACTAATGCGCGTGCTATTGGAGAATTTGGAGCGATTTCTATAGTTTCAGGCTTGATAAGAGGTGAAACTTACACACTATCCTTGTATGTGGAATTATTATATCAAGATTATAATACTGTTGGTGCTTTTATTGCTGCATCGTTGTTAGCGTGTATTTCAATTATTATATTGTTAATAAAACATTATTTAAAAAATCGTTTAGTGTATTAATTAATATTATGATTGAGGTAATTATACATGAGTATTGATATTGATAGAGTTACTAAATTTTTTAATAGAGATAAGGTTTTATCTAATATATCTTTGTATGTAGAGACTGGAGAAATAGTAGCTTTATTAGGTCCTTCGGGTTCTGGGAAAACAACTTTATTACGTATAATTGCTGGATTAGAAGAACATAATAGTGGATTTGTACGATTTAGCGGTAAAGATGTTACTAGGATTAATGCACGTGATCGACGTGTTGGTTTTGTTTTTCAAAACTATGCATTATTTAGACATATGACAGTTTTAGAAAATATTTCTTTTGGAATAAAAATGTTACCAAGTTATAAACGTCCTAGCATGCATGTAATTAATAGTATGGTGATGAGTTTGTTAGATATGGTTCAGCTAGAAAGCTTGGCTAATAGATATCCTGCTCAACTTTCTGGTGGACAAAAACAACGCGTAGCCTTGGCTCGTGCTTTAGCAATTAAACCAGAAATTTTATTATTAGATGAACCGTTTGGTGCATTAGACACACAGGTTAGGAAAGATTTACGTCGTTGGATAAGAAAATTACATAGTGAATTTAAATTTACTAGTGTTTTCGTTACACATGATCAGGAGGAAGCTATAGAGGTTGCTAATAGAGTGGCAGTTATGAATAAAGGATCCATTGAGCAAATAGGTACTCCCAAAGATATTTGGAATTTTCCAGCAACTCGTTTTGTATTAGAATTTTTAAGTGAAGTAAATTGTTTGCAAGGAATAGTATGTGGCTCAAAATTATTTATTGGTTCTTATTGTTGGGTATTATCTTATAAACCATCTTTTCAGGGGAAAGTAGAGGCATTTTTTCGTCCCTGGGAAATGGAGATAAGTAAAGAACCAAGCGTATTGCATTCATTACCAGCAAAAATAGTACATGTTAGTTTTCATGGTTATTATTGGCAGTTAAGTGTAGAGCCATTAGGATGGCATAAGGATTTGTTAAGTATAGTTTTATGGATTAAAGATGTTTTTGGCGCGCCAGAATGTGGTCAAATTTGTTATTTAAGTGGACATAATTTGAGATTATATTCTCGTGAAGTAGCGCTGTAATATCAGTGTTTATTTAAATATTTTTATATTAAAACGTTAGTATTAATTGTATCTAAATTAGAATATAAAATATGTGTGTTATATATTATAGATTTTCATCATTAAATATGATGATTGTTTTGTCAGTAGTATAAAATATTAAAAATATGTATGTATTTATGTGTATTATTGTTAATAACATAATAATATTAGGTGTTGTGATATATGTTATTCTAGTGTAGTGGCCATAAATAGAGACTAAGATTTATGTGTATAAACATAACAATACTAGCACATAAAATAGTATAATAATAAATTAGTATTAATTAATGAAAATTAGTATTTTTTACATGTTGTTAAAATTTTTTTTGATGAAAGTGTGTTTATATTTTGCATTATTATATCGATAATGATAATTATGTTGTTTTTTTTATAATTAATTGCATTATTGATTCTGTTGTAGAACAATTTAATACTTTTTTTGCTAACATTTTTGCATCATTATAATATGTGTTGCGAATGATTTTTTTTATGCGCGGAATAGATGTAGAGCTCATACTAAATTCGTCTAATCCCATACCTAGCAATAAAATTGTAGAGTGTTCATCACAAGCCATTTCTCCGCACATAGCAGTCCATTTTCCTGCAATATGTGCGGCATCAATAACACGTTTAATTAAAATTAATATTGATGGGGCAATAGGATTATATAGGTGTGATACAAATTTATTTCCACGATCTACTGCAAGAGTATATTGAGTTAAATCGTTTGTGCCTATGCTAAAAAAATCTACTTCTTTAATTAAAAGGTGCGAAATGATCGCTGCTGCTGGAGTCTCTATCATTATACCAACTTTAATATTTTCATCAAATTTTTTTCCTTCATTTCTGAGTTGTGTTTTTAAAGAATTTAATTCTGTATTTAAAGTTTTTATTTCTTCTACTGAAATAATCATAGGATACATTATACGTAATTTTCCAAAAAATGAAGCTCTTAAGATAGCTCGTAGCTGAGTATGTAAGATATCTTTTCTATTTAATATAATTCGTATTGCTCGCCATCCAAGAAATGGATTATCTTCTTTTGGAAGATTCATATAAGGTAAATTTTTATCTCCACCAATATCTATGATACGTATAACTATCGCTGTATCTTTTGTGAGTTCTGCGGCATTTTTATAGGCTTGAAATTGTTCTTCTTCTGTAGGCAATGTGTTGCGATTCATAAATAAGAATTCAGTTCTATATAGACCGATTCCTTCTGCGCCATTTTCTTTGGCTTTTTTTATATCTTGTATTGTTCCAACGTTAGCACATATACGTACTTGATGTTGATCCAGAGTAATAGTAGGAAGATGTTTCAGTTTATTGAGCGCATGTTTTTCAGCAGAATATTTTTTTTTTAAAATGGTATTATGTCGGATAATATCTAGACTTGGATTGATATAAATTTTATTGTTTATTGCGTCGAGTATTATAAAATCGCCGTGTGTTACTTGTTTAGTGATATTACCAGTATTGACAATCGCTGGTAACTCTAAGGAACACGCCATTATAGAAGTATGTGAGGTTTTGCTGCCGTTATCAGTAATAAATCCTAATACTTTTTTTAGATTTAATTGAGCAGTTTCTGATGGACTAAGGTCTTCTGCGATAATGATAACTTCTTCGTCAATAGAATTTAAATCTATGATTGGTATATTTAATATATTTTTTAATAGTCGTTTTCCTATATCTCTTACATCAGTGGATCGTTCTTTTAAATATTCATCTTCTAGTTTTTCTAGAGCTTTAGCTTGAGTTTCAATAACAAAATATACTGCGGCATCAGCGCTGAATAATTCTTCTTTGATTAGAGCAATAATATCTTGTTTTAGTTCTTCATCTTCTAATAACATTATATGTCCTTCTAATATTGCTTCTTTTTTTTCATTTAGCTGTTTTTGTGCTTTTTTCTTGATTTTTTTTAGTTGCTTAGAAGTATCATATAATCCATGCAGGAATTTTTGAATTTCTTGTTCAATAATGTCGTGACTGATTTTTTTTGAATTAATAATAACTTTATGTTCTTGTAGTAGCAGCGCTTTTCCGAAGGCGATGCCAGGTGATACTGGAATGCCGGCAGTCATGATTGTACCCTTTTGAAGTGGTAGATAATTAATTATGTTTATTTTATTATTTTTTATTATTTAAGTTCAGAAATAAATTTATATAAGTGTTGAACAGCGTGTTTTTCATCGATTCCTTGGGCTGATATAATAATTTTTAATCCTTTAACTAATCCTAATGTTTGTAATTTAAATAAACTTTTAGCGTTTGCAGTTTTTCCATTGGCAATAATTTTAATATCAGAATTAAATTTTTTAGCTTCTTTGACAACTTGAGCGGCAGGTCGAGTATGTAAACCGTTACAGGTAGTGATAACAATTTCTTTTTGGTACATTTTGATCTCCTTTAAAATTCATTGATATTATACATATAATGATGTCGATAAATTTATATTAATAAATATCGTTAGTAATTGACGTATTGAATTAATTTATGCACTCTATATAAGTATATGTTATGCAATATATATTGTGTTCAAAATATAATGTGACTAAATATATTTATATGTAGAAAATATAGCATTCTATTAATATAATGTAATTAATTCAATATTTTTGTAAATTATTCAAGCAATAAAAACATATTAGTAATGAGCAAATGCGCCTTTACTAATATGTTTTTATTGCTTGAATAATATTTTTATGTTTTTTTATGAAAATAGTATAGTACTTAAGTAGCGTTCTCCAGAAGATGGTAATATTACTACTATATTTTTATTAGAATATATAGGATTTCTTTGTAATTGTATTGCTGCTGCCAACGCAGCTCCTGATGAGATTCCTGCCAAGATACCCTCTTGTTTCATTAAGTGCTGAGCATGTTTAATCGCAGCATCTGTGCTAACTGTTTCTACATGATCAATTAAGGTTAGGTCTAGATTTTTTGGAATAAATCCTGCACCGATACCTTGGATTTTATGTGGACCTGGTGTTATATCTTGACCAGATAGAGTTTGAGTAATTACTGGCGATTCTGATGGTTCTACTGCTACTATAGTAATTTTTTTGTCAATTTTTTTGCTATGTTTATTTAAAAATCTGCCGACTCCAGTAATTGTGCCACCAGTACCTACACCGGCCACTAATACATCTATTGTTCCATTAGAGTCATTCCAAATTTCGGGTCCTGTGGTTTTTTCATGAATTTCTGGGTTTGCAGGATTACTGAATTGCTTTAATAAAAAATATTTTTTGGGAGACAAATATGCAACTTCTTCTGCTTTAGCAATAGCTCCTGCCATTCCATATTTTCCCTCCGTTAGAATAATTTTAGCTCCTAATGCAGTGATAAGTTTTCGGCGCTCAGTACTCATAGTGTCTGGCATAGTTAAAATGAGTTGGTAGCGACGAGCGGCCGCTACATAGGCTAAGGCAATACCAGTATTACCGCTAGTTGCTTCTATAAGTGTTGTATCTGAAGTTATTAAGTTTCTTTTTTCTGCATCCCAAATCATATTTGCACCAATACGACATTTGACACTAAAACTGGGATTTCTGGCTTCTATTTTTACTAGAATACAGTTATTTCCTATATGATTGAGACGAACTAATGGTGTATTACCGATAGTGTAAGAGTTGTCTTTGTAAATTTTATTCATATTAATATTCCTATTTTTGTTAAATAGATATTTAGTGTTGTGTTAGAATGCAATTTAAATGATATTTATAAAAATATTATTTATGCTGATAAATCTTTAAAGTTATTTTGTATAATATCAAATATGTTTTTTTACAGAATTATATATTATAAAATATTTGTATTTTAGATGATTTTTTAGCAAAAATAATATTTTTAATATATTTAATATTAATAGTATTATGAATTTTTTTAAAAAAGCAAAAAAATTAAAGCAAAAATTACGTTATTGGGAATATTTATACTACGTAAAAAATGAGCCTGTGGTATCTGATGAACAATATGATGCAGTATTATTAGAGTTACAGAGATTAGAGAAGATATATCCATATCTAGTGACAGATGATTCTTCTACTTGTCGTGTAGGCGGAATGCCACAGAAAAGTTTTAAAAAAATACGTCATAAGATACCTATGTTATCTTTAAATAGTGTAATTGAAGAATCAAAGTTGATATTTTTTGACAAAAGAATTAAAAAAAATCTGCATAGTACTTGCGATATTACGTATTGTTGTGAATTAAAAATAGATGGATTGGCTTCTAGTTTATTATATAAAAATGGAAAATTAGTGTATGCGGCAACTCGGGGTGATGGCATAATAGGAGAAGATATCACTAAAACCGCGCGTGTCATACCATCAATACCTATTTGTTTACAGAATTATAATTGTGTTAATTTCAATAATACTTTTCCAAATATATTAGAAATTAGAGGGGAAGTGTTTATATCTAAAGAATCTTTTTTAAAATTAAATGAAATTAAAGTGCAAAAGGGAGAAAAAATTTTTTCTAATGCTAGAAATGCTGCATCAGGTTTATTACGTCAGTTAAATTCTGATGTTAAACTTACAAGTTTCTTAAGTTTTTATTGCTATGGTATTGGTTATTTTTCTGGTAAATTGGATTTGCCAGATAGTCATTGGAAAAGATTACAGTTATGTAGATCTTGGGGATTCCCTGTGAGTGAACACATATTTTTATATAGTAAAATAGATCAAATATTGGCATATTATTCTAATATGAAAATAATTCGATCTGATTTACATTTTAATATTGATGGAGTCGTGATTAAAGTAAATAGTTGCTTATTTCAAAATAAATTAGGTTGTGGATCTAAAGCTCCAAATTGGGCCATTGCTTATAAATTTCCACCAGTAATAGGATTGACTAAAGTGCGTCGAGTAGCATTTCAAGTAGGTCGGACTGGTATTATTACTCCCATTGCATATATAGATCCTATTGTAATTTCTAGTGTTGTCATTAGAAAAGTTAATATTCATAATATAAATTCAGTAAAAAAATTAGGATTAATGATTGGTGATACGGTACGTATTCAAAGATCTGGTGATGTTATCCCAAAAATTTTGGATGTAGTAATGTCAAAACGTACCAATTATGCGAAAAGTATAGAGTTTCCATATTTATGTCCGGAATGTGGAACAAAAATTATAGCTCGATATCATACATCAATTTTACGTTGTAATGCTGGATTATCGTGTCTTGCACAAAGAAAAGCAATGTTTAGACATTTTGTGTCTAGAAAGGCTATGAATATTTCAGGGATAGGGAGTAAGATAATAGATCAATTGGTTGATAAAAAATTAATATCTACTCTTTCAGATTTGTTCGTGCTAAAAAAGCATGAATTACTCGCTTTAAATAGATTGAGTATGTTAAGTATTGAACGTTTGTTAACAGCTATTGAATCTTCTAAAAAAGTGACGTTAGCGCGATTTATATATGCATTAGGTATTTATAACGTAGGGGAATCAATTGCTACTAATTTAGCGCTTTCATATAAAAAATTTGAAAATTTGGTTACTGCTGATTTTGAATCTTTGTCGTCTTTAGAATATATAGGCCCAATAATTGCTGAAAATATATATTATTTTTTTAGAGACTCAGATAATATGAAAAATATTAAAAAATTTTTTGAGCCTTCTATTGGTATAAATTTGTACTCTATTATATAAAAATATATTTATATAAATAAATATAAGTACTAATGATGTTATATATACTTATATTTAACTTCACTGAATTAAGTTTTAGATATTTTTAATATTATTATTGAGTGATAATATTGTATTATGATAAATATAATAAAATATGTATATACTAATTTTGGGTCGTGCAGGATTCGAACCTGCGGCCAATTGATTAAAAGTCAACTGCTCTACCATCTGAGCTAACGACCCGATGTTGTTATATATGTTGACTGTATTGATTTTAGCATAGTATATAGGTGATGGCGGATTCGAACCGCCGACCCTCTCCTTGTAAGGGAGATGCTCTAACCAATCTGAGCTAATCACCTTATTTTTGTGTTGTTGGTTTGAATTATATTTGTTCGTCAACATGAGTCAATGGTTTTTTAAAAAAATAAAATTTAAGTAGATTTTTTCATTAATTTTTAGTTATATTTTTGTATAATTAATTAAAACAATATTTATTATATAATAATATATATGGACAGATAGGTATAGGTATTTATGTGTGTTAAAACTCGATTTGCCCCAAGTCCTACTGGTTTTATGCATATTGGTAATATTCGTACTGCTTTATATGCTTGGTTATATGCGCGTAAGAATGGCGGTAAATTTTTATTGCGTATAGAAGATTCTGATGAACAACGTTCATCTAGTGATTTTGCTAAATCTATTCTGGAAGATATGAAATGGTTAAATTTAGATTGGGATGAAGGGCCATATTATCAAAGAAATCGTATGGCTCGTTATAAATTAGTTATAGATTATATGATAAAACATGGAATTGCGTACAAGTGTTATTGTTCTGCAGAAAGATTAGAATTATTACGATCAAATCAAATTAAAAATAGAGATAAGCCAAGATACGATGGTTATTGCCGTTTTGTACGCACTAAAACCATGAATAATGTTTTTGGCATGCAATATCCTTATGTAATACGTTTTTGTAATCCTACCGCCGGGAAAGTGACTTTTCATGATAAAATTAGAGGGACCATTACAGTTAATAATACAGAATTAGATGATTTAATTATTTGTCGTGCAGATGGATCTCCTACATATAATTTTTGTGTTGTAGTAGATGATATGGATATGAATATTACTCATATAATTCGTGGTGAAGAGCATATTAATAATACTCCAAGACAAATTAATATATTAAAAGCTTTAAATGCTTCCATACCTATATATGCTCATGTTTCAAGGGTTTTAGATAATGATCAAAAAAAGATATCAAAGCGGTTAGGGAAGTTAAGTATTATAGAGCTACGTAATAATGGTTTTTTTCCAGAAGCTATACTAAATTATTTAGTAAGGTTGGGATGGTCTTATGGAAATCAAGAGATTTTTACTGTTCAACAAATGCAAGAATATTTTGATTTTTATAAAATTAATAGATCTCCGGCTATTTTTAATATGAAAAAATTATTGTGGTTAAATCGTTTTTATATGAATCATTTGTCACACGATTATGTTGCTGAAAATTTTTTTTCATATATCTCTAAACAAGATTTAGATATAAGTAATGGACCAAAGTTAGTAGATATTGTAAAATTATTTGCTAAACGTTCATATACTTTAAAAGATCTTGCAGAAAATTGTTTTTATTTTTATAAAGATTTTAATATATTTGAAAGTAAAATAGCTAGAAGTACTTTAAATAAAGAAACTTTAATATTATTAAAGTTATTAAAGAAAAAATTTAATAGTTTGATACATTGGAAACCAAATACCATAAAATGTCTTATTAAAGATATTGTAAATGAATTAAATATTAGTATGAGTACGGTAGGTATATCTTTGCGTGTAGTGTTAATTGGAGCAGATAAATCACCTAATATTAGTGATACTATATATACTATAGGGAAGTCTCGTGTTTTAGAGCGTCTTAATAACGCAATAAATTATGTTATAAGTATGTATTATTAAATTAAATGGTTTCTTATCTAAAAGGATGTTTAGATTTTGAATACGTAGCAACAGATCAGCAAGGGAGTTATTTGTTAATTTTATAGTATTTAACATAATAAACAGAAAATTGTATAAAATGGAAAAATTTTCTTATTATTGCTAATATTTTTGGAATTATATATCTATCATGTAGTAGTGATAAGAAGATATGCATGCATATCTTCTGTATTGGGATGTATTTATTATAATAAATATGTGATGCGCGTGCATTATTTATGTGTTAAATCGCTCTTGGGGTCATAGCTCAGATGGTAGAGTGTTTGCATGGCATGCAAAAGGCCAGCGGTTCGAATCCGCTTGACTCCAAATTTATTTAATGGTCATGTATGTATACATATGGATATTTTATATTGATTTTAAATTTTAAGAGTAATGGAATATGTGATATAAGTTAATTTATATAATAAGTTGCGTAATTATTGCTGATAATATATTAATTAATGTTGAGCTGTATATTAGTTTAAAGCTATAGCCGGATATTAGGTTGCCTTGCATTGTATTTATTCCTTTGATAGATCCTATGATAATTCCAATAGATGAAAAGTTAGCAAATGAAACCAGAAAAACTGATATTGCAGCAATTGTATTAGGAGATAAAGTATTAGAGATTTTATTTAGATATATTATAGCAATAAATTCATTAGATATTAGTTTGGTAGCTATAATACTACTAATTTGTAATATTTCGCATTTTGGTATGCCCATGACCCAAATTAATGGATAGAATATGTAACCTAATAGTTTTTGTAACGATATATGGAATAAATTTTCAAATATTGCATTACAAGCAGAAATGATTGCAATAAATCCTATTAACATTGCAGCAACAGTGACAGCTATTTTAAACCCAATTAAAATATATTCTCCTATAATTTCAAAGATATTTTGTTTATCGTTAGTAAATATACTCAGTATGTTTAAATCTTGATCTGGTTTTATTACATAAGGATTGATTAATGATACAATAATAAAGGTACTAAACATATTTAAGACTAGTGCAGCAATAACATATGTTGGGTTCAACATTGTTATATATACTCCTGTTATAGAGAGAGAAACCGTAGACATTGCAGTTATTGCCATAGTGTACATACGCGGAGCAGATATATTTTGTATTATATCTTTATAAATTATAAAATTTTCAGATTGTCCTAATATTAGAGAACTGATAGCATTGAAGGATTCTAATTTTCCCATACCATTTATTTTAGATAAGATAGTTCCGATTATTCTAATAAAAAATTCTAATATACGAGTGTGTTTTAATACACCAATTATTGCAGACATAAAAATGATAGGACATAGTATTGTACAGAAGAAATTAGTAGTTTCTTGTTGTTGTGTAACACGGGATGTTTGTCCAAAAACAAAATTTGTGCCTTCTGCTGCAAATATTGATAAAGTCTGAAATAAAGTACATATTTTTTGAATTGTTATTAATCCGGATGGTGAATGTAGGATGATATATCCTAGTATGATTTCTACCATGAGTGTTTGTACAATAAAACGTATACGAATATTTTTGGGATTACTACTAATTAATAGTGATAAGATTATTATTATAGAAAAGCTTAATAGAAAGTGTATAACACGAGACATTATTTTTTGTTTCCGTTATTAGAGAATTAAATTTTGGTGTTGTATATAAATTAAAAAATTGTTTATCTAGTATTAGAATATAAATGAATTTTTCATTATATAAGAATTTTTAATGAATTTTAAAAAAATTGTAATTCTAAAATTAGCCTATGCTATACTTATATAGTAAGGTATTATCATATTTATGACAATTTCACAAATATTGATTGAATTGATTTTGGATTTATTGTCACAGTATATTTGTATTAAAATAAGTAAAGTTAATTAAGTAATATAATTTTTGAGGGTTATAAATATGCTGAAAAAGCATGATCTAAACGATGGACGTGGTGGTTCTGTTTCTAAAAGGAAGATTAAATTTGCGTTGCTTGGTCCTGCGTTTATTGCTGCTATTGGATATATTGATCCAGGAAATTTCGCCACTAATATTCAAGCTGGCGCTACTTTTGGGTACCAGTTATTATGGGTTGTAGTATGGGCAAATATTATGGCTATGTTAATTCAGTTGCTTTCTGCAAAATTAGGTATTGCTACCGGTAAGAATTTAGCAGAACATATTCGTGATCAATTTCCAAAGTCTGTAGTGTGGATGTATTGGGTGCAAGCAGAAATTATTGCTATGGCTACGGATTTAGCAGAATTTATTGGAGCTTCTATTGGGTTTAAAATATTATTTGGTATATCCTTGTTACAAGGGGCATTTTTGACTGGATTAATTACTTTTTTAATTTTAACTTTACAGAATTATGGAAGAAAACCATTAGAATTTGTTATTGGTGGTTTACTATTGTTTGTAGCATTTGCTTATGTTATTGAGTTATTTTATTCTAAACCTAAACTAATGTTATTAGGAATGAGTATGTTATTTCCTGTTATTCCTAATAAAGAAGCAGTTTTTTTATCCGCAGGAGTTTTAGGTGCAACAATCATGCCGCATGTAATTTATTTACATTCTTCATTAACTCAGGAATATGATGAAGTATCAGCCAGTAGAGCGGAACGCTACTCTTCTACAAAATTAGATGTAGCTATTGCAATGACTATTGCTGGATTTGTAAATTTATCTATGATGGCAACTGCAGCAGCAGTATTTCATTATAGCGGACACATTGGTGTATCTAATTTAGATGATGCTTATTTAACATTATCTCCGTTATTAAATCATAGCGCCGCGGTAATTTTTGGTTTAAGTTTGACTGCAGCAGGTTTATCATCAACAGTCGTTGGGACTTTAGCGGGTCAAGTGGTAATGCAAGGTTTTGTGCATTTTTATATCCCAGTATTATTACGTCGTATTATTACTATGTTGCCTTCGTTTATTGTAATTTCTTGTGGAATAGATTCCACAAGAATTTTAATAATGAGTCAAGTGCTGTTGAGTTTTGGTATTGCATTAGCATTAATACCGTTGCTGATATTTACTGGAGATGTAAAGTTAATGCAAGAATTAGTAAATTCTGGATGGGTTAATTTGGTGGGGTGGATAATCACAATAATAGTAATTACATTAAATATTTATTTATTAATCGGTATTTTTATATAAATAAAAATTTATTTTTTATTTTTTTGAATTTTCTATATTTATAGAATTGTTATTCTAGGGATAGAGTGTTAATTTTTTAATTATATTGTGATTTTTTGTATCTGCTCCGTTAATGATATAGTTTGTCGCAGTATTCCTATATTTAGAAGATAAATTTGTTTGTTTATTATGATATATAATTCATAATATATTATGCCTTCGACAGGAATCGAACCTGCAATTAGCCTTTAGGAGAGGCTTGTTATATCCATTTAACTACGAAGACATATTTTGATTGTTAAAATAAATATGCATTATCAGTTGTTTTTTTATTTGAAATATTAATATTTTTTTAGATTTTTTAAAAAATTTTGTAAGTCATTTTGATTTTATATATTAAAATCGGTGTATTTTTATTTCTATTAGTAATGTTAAATTGAAATTTTTTCATAATTATATATGATGTTGTGTCCCGCATTGCGCTCGGTATCTCAATAAATGATCCATTAAAATAATAGATGTCATAGCCTCTGCTATTGGAATAACTCTTATTCCAATACAAGGATCATGTCTACCAGTTACAATAATTTCTACATTTTCATTAGTATTTGTAATAGTTTTTCCTGGTATGCTAATACTAGATGTTGGTTTTATAGCAATATTCATAATAATAGGTTGTCCATTACTAATACCACCTAATATGCCACCAGCATGATTACTTTTAAATCCATTTGATGTAATTTGATCTCGGTGTTCGCTTCCATGTTGTGTGACTACTGAAAAACCATCTCCAATTTCTATGCCTTTTACTGCATTAATACTCATAATTGCATGCGCTAAACTTGCATCAAGTCTATCAAATACAGGCTCGCCTAATCCTATAGGTATATTTTCTGCTACTATTGTTATTTTAGCTCCAATAGAATCTCCAGTTTTTTTTAAGTTTGTTATTAATTTATCTAATATACTTAGTTGTTCAGTATTTGGGCAAAAAAATGGATTTTTATTTACTTGTTTCCAATCTTGTAGAGTACAGTGTATATTACCAATTTGCGCTAAAAATCCTCGAATTTTTATATTATGTTGATTTAGAAGATATTTTTTAGCTATAGCTCCTGCTGCTACTCTCATAGCTGTTTCACGAGCTGATGCACGTCCACCGCCTCGATAATCTCTTAATCCATATTTTTTTTCATATGTGTAATCTGCATGACCAGGTCTATATAAGTATTTAAGATTTTCATAGTCTTGGGATCTTTGATCAGTATTTTGTATCATTAAACCAATACTAGTACCAGTTGTTTTTCCTTTGAACACTCCAGATAAAATTTTCACTATATCTAATTCTGATCTTGTAGTAGTATACGAGGAAGATCCTGGTCTTCTTCTATTTAGATCATATTGTAGGTCTTTTTCTGTTAAAGGAAAATTAGGTGGCATGCCATCAATAATACCACTTAACGCAGGACCATGTGATTCTCCGCATGTCGTAACTCTAAAAATTTGTCCAATACTGTTTCCAGCCATGATTAAATATTCCTCATTGTAAATGTGTGGTAATGAAAAGATAATATTTGTTCATAATTCAACATAAATACATTTTCTCCGCCATTAGTAAATTGTAACCACTGAAATGGTACATTAGGATAATGTTCTATTAATGCCGTTTTAGCTACACCTACTTCACATATTAAAATACCATTTTGATTTAAATGGTGTATCGCATTCTTAAGGATTTTATTAATGATACTGAGGCCTTTTTTATTTGCGGATAAAGCTATTATAGGTTCATAAAGAAATTCTTTTGGTAATTTATATATATCTGTACTATTTACATAAGGAGGGTTAGTGATTATTAAATCATACTTTAGTTTTAGTATATTGCTAAATATATCAGAATGTATAGGAGTAATACGATTTTCTAAATTATAGTATTTAATGTTTTTTTCTGCTATCTTTAGTGCATCTATAGAAATATCTACTGCATCTATTATAGCATTTGGATTAGTCATTGCAATAGCGATCGAAATACATCCGCTGCCGGTACCAATATCTAGTATACGATGTGGTTTATCAGGTAATATATTATGAAAACATGACATAATTAATTCGCTAATTGGAGAACGCGGTATAAATACTCTTTTATCTACATAGAATTCTAGTCCGCAAAACCAAGCTTTATTAACAAGATATGGGACTGGTACTCTTTGTATAATTCGACGAAAAACTAATTGTATTAATTTATTGCGTTCTTTTGTAGTTAATCGGGCGTGATACATTTCAGTTGGAATATTTATAGGTAAATTTAAACCACTGAGAATTAGATGTAGCGTTTCGTCCCAAAAATTGTCAGTACCATGTCCATAACAAATAGGGACAGAATTAAATTTACTGCTACTCCACCGTAATATGTCTAATATTGTTATTATTTCTGTTAATTTTTCTGTTTTTACGTTTTTCATAAATTGCAGTATTTACCACGATGGTAGGTTCAATATTTTATGTGAAAAATATTTTGACATATGTCTATTTCTAGATATTTAATAAAGTATTATTTTAATATAATTAGGTAATATTTATATATTAAATTTTGTAATTTAATGCAATGCATGAATTGTTTAATATATAGGATTGCTATATTTAAATTTAAATGTTAGTTTTAACTTTAAATTATGTGTAACTACTATTATAGTGGTCTAGTGATAAATATTTTATTATATTATATATAAACTAATTTGGCATATTATATTTGATATCCGAATTAGATAAGTATAGATAGATATTTCATCGAGTATATTATATATAAGCGTTTAAAGAGTGATAAGTTATACAGTACTAGATATGATTATATAATATAAGTAAATATTATAACATGTTTAATTTTTATTATTTAATCCATTAGATATAGATGGTTAAAAATTTATTATTTATTTGATTAAAGACTATGTATATCACGTGTATAAATTATTGATTTTTTTAAAAAAATCGTAACCATAAGTATGGTTTATGTTATGACTTTTATATAAGTAAAGGTGTATTATGTGTTGAGAATTAGTTTTAATTAATATAAAAATATTTTTAAGTTATTTATTATAATATTATAATAAATTTATTTTCTGTATCAATAATCCCTATAATTACATTTTAAATAGATATTTTGTCAGATTAAGTGTCATTTTATTATTATGGAATAGTTACTATAATGAGAGCGAGGTGTATTAAAAATGAAACGTGTTGTTATAACTGGTTTAGGGATTATATCAAGTATTGGAAATAATAAACATGAGGTTTTAACAGCTTTACAAAATGGTCGTTCTGGCATTACTTTTTCTCAAGAATTAAAAGAATCTGGTATGCGCAGTCATGTATGGGGTTGTATTAAGCAATTAAATATAGAAAAATTGATTGATAGAAAAGTGGCTCGATTTATGAGTGATGCAGCTGTTTATACATATTTATCTATGGAGCAAGCAATTGCAGATTCTGGGTTATCTTTAAATATGATTAGTAATAATAAAACAGGATTGATAGTAGGTTCTGGTGGAGGTTCACCGCATAATCAAGTATCTGGATCTGATGGAATGCGTTTGCGCGGGTTAAGAGGTGTTGGTCCTTATATGGTGACGAAATCTATGGCGTCCGGCGTATCTGCTTGTTTATCGACGGCGTTTAAAATTCGAGGCGTCAGTTATTCTATAAGTTCTGCGTGCGCTACATCTACACATTGTATTGGCAATGCATTTGAGTTAATCCAATTAGGAAAACAAGATATTATTTTTGCTGGAGGTGGAGAGGAATTATGTTGGGAAATGGCATGTGAATTTGATGCGATGGGTGCATTATCTACTAAATACAATATAGCGCCAGCAATGGCATCTCGTCCTTATGATATTGATCGAGATGGTTTTGTAATTGCTGGAGGCGGCGGAATTGTTGTAGTTGAGGAATTGACACATGCTGTAAGTCGTGGCGCTCATATTTATGCAGAAATTATTGGATATGGTGCTACATCAGATGGATGTGACATGGTTGTGCCTTCTGGAGAAGGGGCGATGCGATGCATGAAATTAGCTTTGTGTGATATAAATACTCCAATAGATTATTTAAATGTACATGGAACATCGACTCAAATAGGTGATATTAAAGAAATTTGGGCAATCCGTGAAACCTTTGGTAATAAACATCCTGCGTTTTCTTCTACTAAATCAATAACTGGTCATTCATTGGGTGCGGCGGGAGTACATGAGATTATTTTTACTTTATTAATGTTAGAAAATAATTTTATTGCTCCAAGCATTAATATAAATAATTTGGACCCATACATAAATAATATGAAAATTATTGTTAATAAATCTATTTTTTGTAAATTAAATACTGTTATGAGTAATAGTTTTGGTTTTGGAGGAACTAATGCTACTTTAGTGATGAAAAAACATAATTAGTATATTGACCATCAGTAATGTTAAATAATTTAATTAGTTCTTATTGATATAAGTGAAAAAATATATTTTGGTATTTTTTATTTAAACATTGATTATTTTATTGAAAAATATAGTTTATTATTAGTAATAAATATTGGAATTTTGTCAAAATAAAATTTGGAAATTTTATGATATCGTCAATAAATTATATTGCTATAACATAGCAATATAATGTATCCCTATTGGAAGGGGTTGTTGTTTTATATTAAATAAAAATAATTTAAAATTACTTATTATTTATTTTATATAGAGGAGAGTAGTTAAGGAGATTATTTTGAGGATTTTAGCTGATAAGCATATACCCTATATTAATAGGTTATTTGGTTTGCATAATATAGTAAAATTATGTGAAGGTCGTTCTATTAGTAATAGAGATGTTAAAGACGTAGATATATTAATAGTACGTTCTATCACTCAAGTTAATGAAATTTTGTTAAATAATAGTGCTATAAAATTTATAGGTACTGTAACTTCTGGCATCGATCATGTTGATTGTAATTATTTGAAGGATTGTGGGATTAATTTTGTATATACTCCTGGAAGTAATGCAGTAGCAGTAGTGGAATATGTTTTTGCAGCATTATTTTGGTTAGCATCGCGTGATAATTTTTTTTTACGTGACAAGGTGATTGGAATTGTAGGGGTTGGTAATATTGGAAGTTTATTGAATAAAAGATTATGTAGTTTCGGTGTGCAGACTTTATTATGCGATCCTCCATTAGAAAAATTAAATACCAGCGAATCTTGGAAATCTTTTGAAAAATTAGTGTCAGAAGTGGATATCTTAACTTTACATACTCCATTAATTATGGAGGGGTATTATCCTACATGGCATATGGTCGATTTTGATGTTTTAGATGCTTTACCTGATAACAGTATTTTAATAAATACCTGTAGAGGCGCTGTTATAGACAACAGCGCATTATTAAAAATTTTAAAAAATGGTAAAAAATTAAATGTTGTTTTAGATGTGTGGGAATCAGAACCAATAGTATCAGTTCCTTTATTATCGTATGTAGATCTTGGTACTCCACATATAGCTGGTTATACTATTGAGAGCAAAATTCGTAGCATAATGCGGGTATATAATGAGTATTGCAATTTTTTTGGATTCTCTGATTTAGAGACAGAGAATATATCTGTGTTAGGTCGTTCTATTATTCATGATATACAAGTAAAAGAAAAATTGGATGAAATTTTATTAAATAGATTAATTAAGTTAATTTATAATATAAATTATGACGATAATATGTTAAGAAATTTTGCTAATGTATTAGGAGGTTTTGATAGAATACGTAGTTGTTATGCATCTCGGAGAGAGTGGTCATCTTTGTGTGTCAAGACTTGTGTAGATTGTATTTATGAAATGTTAATAAAATTAGGTTTTAGTGTTGTGTAATTAAATATATAAAATATTATATTTCATAGTTTTATGATTTTATAGATAATATCAATTTTTTACAGAAATTTTTATACATCATTTATATGTAATTAATTACTAAAATGAAGGGTTTTCTGTTGAAATTATAGATATTACATATAACTAAAATATAGTTTTATTAATATTAATTTTGTTATTAGATTTTTATTTTATGTTACATTAGGTAATGTGAAAAATTCTATTTTTATATTGTGTATGGAATATCTCACATTTATATAAGTATCATAATTTTTAGTAATTGTTAAGATAAATACACATAGTTTGTTTAAGAAACAAATTGTAATAATTTTTATAAAAATTAATGTAATTTTTATAATTATTTTAATGATTGGCTAGTGGTATTTTACACATATTCTATTTATTTTTAGATGGGGAAATTAATATTATAATAATAGTTTAAAAATGCGTTTAATTTAAACATTATGATACGACTAGCTTTAGGTATTGAATATGATGGCACTGAATATTGTGGTTGGCAAAAACAAAAAAATTCTCTTAGTGTACAATATTGTGTAGAAAGAGCTTTAAAAAAAGTATCATCTGAATCAATAACAATTTTTTGTGCAGGTCGTACTGATTCTGGAGTTCATGCGTTAGGACAAGTGGTGCATTTTGAAACTAATGTACAACGTGAACAATCTGCTTGGATATTAGGAGTCAATCATTATTTGCCATCAAGTATTTGTGTTCGTTGGGTAAAACCAGTGGATAAGGATTTTCATGCGCGTTTTAGTGCAATATCTCGTCGTTATTGTTATATTATATACAATAGTTGCATAAGATCTGCATTGTTATTTCAGAAGACTTGGCATTATAAGAAATACTTAGATATTAATAAAATGATTAATGCTGCTAAGTATTTATTAGGAGAGAATGATTTTTCTGCCTTTCGCTCTGAAGGATGTCAATCTCGCTCTACATACCGAAGAATGTATCATCTACATGTTATACGTAAAGGACAATATGTTATTATAGATGTTAAGGCTAATTCTTTTATGTATCATATGGTCAGAAAAATTGTAAGTTGTTTAGTAAGAGTAGGTTGCGGAGAAAAACCTGAAATCTGGATATTAGAAGTATTAAAAAGTTGTGGCAAGGCGGATGCAGTCAGTTTTATAGCTCCATCTAGTGGGTTATATTTTCTAGAAGTAAAATATCCTATGCATTTTTCTATTCCTTCATCGGGTGTAGATGAGTTATTACCGGAATACTAATGAATGCTCTATGTATATTTATTGTTAGAGTTTTGTAATATTATTTAGATAGAATTATGGTAAAATTATATTGATATTTTATAAAAATTTTTATAAATAATTTTTTGTTGTATTAATTTTATTTTTATAGTTTATTGGCGTGGATATTTATTCAAGTCAATGATTATTGAAAATAAGATAATATATTATTGTATAATAGTTTTATCTTATGTAGATAAGATTATGCAATTTTTTATTTAGAGTAAAGAAAATGTCATTTCTTTTATATAAGGTTTATGATGAGCTGGATTGAACGTATTCTTAGCAAGAAGACAATTATACCGACTCGCAAAAAAAAAATTCCAGAGGGTATATGGACCAAATGTGATTTGTGTGGGCAATTGCTATATAAAAAAGAATTAGAGCGTAATTTAGAAGTATGTCCTAAATGTGATAATCACATGAAAATTTCAGCTCGGGTTCGTTTATTATCCTTTTTAGATCCAAAAAGTGCGTCGGAATTAGCTATTGAATTAAGTCCTAAAGATATTTTAAAATTTAAAGATTTAAAAAAATATAAAGATCGATTGATCTTAGCACAAAAAATAACAAAAGAAAAAGATGCATTAGTAGTAATGCAAGGTAAATTATATGGTATGAACATTGTTGTTGCGGCATTTGAATTTGATTTTATAGGCGGATCTATGTCTTCAGTAGTAGGAGCACGTTTTGTGCTAGCAGTAAACAGAGCTTTGTCTTTAAGATGTCCTTTAGTTTGTTTTTCTGCTAGCGGGGGTGCTAGAATGCAAGAGGCTTTTATATCTTTAATGCAGATGGCTAGAACTAGCGCAGCGTTAGCTAATCTATATATAGAGTGTTTACCATATATTTCTGTTTTAACTAATCCTACTATGGGGGGGGTGTCCGCTAGTTTAGCTATGTTAGGCGATATAAATATTGCTGAGCCTAAAGCACTTATAGGGTTTGCTGGTCCTAGAGTTATTGCTCAGACTGTTCGGGAAAAATTACCATTAGAATTTCAAAAAAGTGAATTTTTATTACAAAAAGGCGCGATTGATTTAATTGTACGTAGATTGGATTTAAGATATAAAATAGCAAGTTTATTAGCGAAGTTGACTCAACAACCAGTCCCAAAGGTTTTTAATTGATTTTTTTATTTAATTATTTATATCTTATTATTATATAATTACTATATATGAGATTTTTTAATGAACATAGTTGTTACTGCGCAGTCGTCTTTAATAGAATGGTTGCTTTATATTGAGAATTTGCATAGTGCAACTATTGATTTAAATCTTAATAGAGTACGTGCTTTAGCTATAGCTCTTGATTTAATTCATCCAGCAGAGTATGTAATATTAGTGGGCGGTACCAATGGAAAAGGAACTACGTGTTGTGTTCTAGAAACTATATTATTGCGTAATAATACTACGGTTGGTTTGTATACATCTCCTCATTTATTATCTTATAACGAAAGAGTTCGAGTTTGTGGTAGAGAATTATCAGATAGTATTCATGTTGAAGCGTTTTCAACTATAGAAAAGGCTCGTGGTTTTATCAAATTAACTTATTTTGAATTTATTACTTTGTCTGCTTTATATATATTTAAACAATATACATTAGATGTAGTCATCCTTGAAATTGGATTGGGTGGCAGATTAGATGCTGCTAATGTTGTTAATGCTGATATTTCTGTTATTACAAATATCGGAATAGATCATACTGAATTTTTAGGTAACAGTCGTGAAATGATTGCACGAGAAAAATCTGGAATATTTCGATTTAATAAACCAGCAATAATTGGTGATAGTGATTGTCCATACTCTCTTATTGAGAGGGCTAATTTTTTTAAAACTTCTCTCTTCATAAGAGGACGTGATTGGGATTTTCAAGTTTTTAAAAACCAATGGTCTTGGTGGAGTAAAGCAGATAATTATAAATTAATATATGATAATTTACCGATTCCGAAAATTCCCGTAGAAAATGCTGCTGTTGCATTAAGCGCGTTAAAACAATCAAGTTTTTTGATATCTAAATCGGAGATACACGCAGGGTTAGAGTCAGCGTTTTTGCCTGGGCGTTTTCAGATTATTAGGAAAAAACCGACTATCATATTAGATGTTGGGCATAATCCGCATGCTGCTAATTTTCTAATTAAAAAATTAGTTGTTTTTTTTTCAAAAAAATTAGGTACCATAAGAATGGTTATAGGCATGCTAAAACATAAAGATATTTCAGGAACTATTTATTATTTACGTTCTGTAGTAAATTTTTGGTATTGTGCGAGTTTAAATACACCGTTTTCTGCTAGTTGTTCAGATTTTTCTAAATATTTAATAAATTGTAATGTTCAAAAATTTGATAGTATATTAGATGCTTTAAACAAAGCAGTATTAGATTCATCATGTGAAGATTGTATAGTAGTGTTTGGATCGTTTTATGCTGTAAGTCCAGTTTTAAAACAAATAGATGTTTGTTATATATGACAAACAGTTACTTATTTAAAGCATTGTCTGAAGAATATTATTTATAAAGATAATTCTTAATTATATTAAGATATTATTATAATATATTAGTCATAATTAACATGATTGTCTGTATGCACATAGATTATGTGATAAAAAATTTTTTGTAATGTAAATTAATATTTATGTTTAATATAAATCAAGATTGTTTATGTATGGTATTGCAATAAAATCGTAATTTTTCAGTTATTTCTATAATTAAAAAATTGCATTATTAGAATATTAAGAATTTTATATTGATAAACATTATTATAATAGTATAGGTTTATATCATTATATTTTATTAATATAATATTATAATTAGGTTTTTATAATGTTAACTTCAGATAGTGTGATTAAATATAGGAATATTATATGATATAATAATTAGTTAGAATATTAAGTTAATTTTGCATTGTATGAATAAATTATTAATAATATCAAAAAAGTTTTTATAAAATTTATTATTATTATTTGGTCAATGTGTGTGGTGGGATTGTATGATATGTTTAAGTCCTCAATGCTGTGGTATTCTAGCATTTGTATTTGGAATTATAATTTTGTGTGGTTTTATGTTATTGTGTGGACATTTTTTAGGCGGGCGTTCTATTGCGTATTCTAAAAATGTACCATTTGAATCTGGTGTTGAGTCTTTAGGGAGCGTAAAAGTTAAATTTTTTATAAAATTTTATTTGATAGCGATGGTTTTTGTAATTTTTGATGTGGAAGGTATATATATATATATGGTCGATATCTATACGTGATGTTGGATGGTTAGGATTTATCGAAATGTTTGTTTTTGTGTTAGTTTTGTTGGTAGGTTTATTGTATTTAATAAGAATGGATGTGTTTAATTGGATAAAAAAGCCTGTGACTATATCAAAAAATAATTATTAGTATTATTTAGTATAATTATTAATGCTTTAGAGCATTTTATCAGGAATAATTTATGAAGTATACTTTAACAGTAGCTAAAACTAGTAATGATAAAAAAATGATTTGTATCCTCTACAAAAAAATTATGTTGTCTCTGATCCTTTAGAAGAAAAAGTACAACGGAATGTTTTTTTTTGGAAAATTAAGTGTAATGTTACATAAAATTGTGAATTGGGGTCGCAGTAATTCTATATGGCCTTATAATTTTGGATTGTCGTGTTGTTATGTTGAAATGACTACGGCATTCACTTCGGTTCATGATGTAGCTCGATTTGGATCTGAAGTATTACGCGCATCACCGAGACAAGCAGATCTTATGGTTATCGCGGGTACTCCTTTTATTAAAATGGTTCCGGTGATTCAACGATTGTACGATCAAATGTTAGAGCCCAAGTGGGTGATTTCTATGGGAGCTTGCGCTAATTCTGGTGGTATGTATGATATTTATTCAGTGGTACAAGGAGTAGATAAATTTTTGCCAGTGGATGTTTATATCCCAGGTTGTCCTCCTAGACCGGAAGCATATATTCAAGGTTTGTTATTATTAAAGAAAGCAATTAGCCAAGAAAGACGTCCATTGTCTTGGGTTTTAGGTAATACGGGTATATATAAAAAAAATATGCAATCAGAACGTCAAAATAAAAGTGCTAAACGTATGGCTGAAACTATATTAGATTCTGAAAATGAATGATTGGTTTTATTGTTGTCGTTAATAAAGTCATATGTAGTATTAATTAGTATTGGTAATATTAACAGCACTTGAAATAAATTATGTAATCTATAATACATAGAATGTGCAATAAATATACACAACAACAGTCTTATATTCAGAATCATTATTCATCAGTATTAAATGCTTTATTTTCTGTGTTTGGTGCTAGTTCTTTTACTATACAAACTACTTGTATACAGGAATCTTTGATTATTTGGATTAAACGTGAAATATTAATTGCTGTATTAAAATTTTTAAAAAAAATCTCACAACCATATGTTATGTTATACGATTTACACGCAATAGATGAGAGATTGCGTACTCATCGTGATGGGTTACCTAAATCAGATTTCACAGTATTTTATCATATTATTTCTATATTGCGTAATAATGATATAATCATAAAAGTTCCGTTATTTGAAGAATCTTTACATATTCCTACAATAGTATCTGTATTTATGAACGCAGATTGGTATGAGAGAGAAATTTGGGATATGTTTGGAATATATTTTAAGTATCGTTCTAATTTAAGACGTATTATTATGCCAAAAGATTGGGTAGGACATCCTTTACGTAAAGAGTACCCAGCTCGCGCTACAGAATTTTATCCTTTTACTTTGAATAGAGAAAAAGAAAAATTAGCAATGGAAGCATTATTGTTTAAACCAGAAGATTGGGGAATGCGGAAATATAATGAGGATGAAAATTTTATGTTTCTCAATTTAGGTCCTAATCACCCGTCAGTACATGGAGTATTTCGTATTATTTTACAATTAAGCGGAGAAGAAATTATAAATTGCGTGCCAGATATTGGTTATCACCATAGAGGTGTGGAAAAAATGGGAGAAAGGCAAACTTGGCATAGTTATATACCTTATACTGATCGTGTTGAGTATTTAGGCGGTTGTATCAATGAAATGCCGTATATATTAGCTGTGGAAAAACTTGCTGGCATTACTGTATCAGATAGAATAAAAGTAATTCGCGTTATGTTGTCAGAATTATTTAGAATTAATAGTCATTTGTTATATATTAGTACTTACTTACAGGATGTAGGCGCTATGACGCCGGTGTTTTTAGCATTTACTGATCGGCAGAAAATTTATGATGTTATTGAATTAATTACTGGAGCCCGTATGCATCCAGCATGGTTTAGAATAGGAGGACTTGCAAATGATTTACCTAAAAATTGGAGTACTTTATTAAAGAAATGTTTAGATTGGATACCGAGTCGTGTTGATTTTTATGTGAAATCGGTGTTAAAAAATAGTATTTTAAAAAAACGTGCTTGTGGTGTAGGAGCTTATACGGCACAAGATGCTTTGGATTGGGGAATAACTGGAGCTGGATTGCGTGCAACTGGTATTGATTTTGATATACGTAAAGTACGTCCTTATTCTGGTTACGAAAATTTTGACTTTGATATTCCAATAGGCAATGGAATTAGTGATTCATATAGTAGAGTTATGTTAAAGGTAGAAGAAATTTATCAAAGTGTGCGAATTTTGGAACAATGTTTACAGAATATGCCTATGGGAACTTTTAAAGTTGATCATCCGTTGACCACTCCTCCTATAAAAGAATATGCTTTAAAACATATTGAAACACTTATTACACATTTCGTTCAAGTAGCTTGGGGACCGATAATACCTCCCAATGAATCATTACAAATGATTGAAGCTACCAAAGGTATTAATAGTTATTATTTAATTAGTGATGGTGGTTCTATGAGTTATCGTACACGTATTCGTACGCCGAGTTTTCCACATTTACAGCAGATTCCTTTTGTAATTCGTGGTAGCTTAATATCGGATTTAATCGTATATTTAGGTAGTATTGATTTTGTTATGTCTGATGTAGATCGTTAATGTTGGAGTAATATGAGTAATATCAATATTTATAATAAGAAAATTGTTAGAAAAACAAGTGGTACGCATGATTTTCAGCTAAGCACAGAAGAACATAATGCTATTAGAAAGGAGTGTACTTTTTACAAAAATAATCGTGCAGCTTCTATTGAAGCTTTAAAAATTGTGCAAAAAAATAGGGGTTGGGTATCAGACAATGCGATAGTATCTATTGCAAAAATTTTGCGTATTTCCACTGTTGATTTAGAGGGAGTAGCTACTTTTTATAATCAAATTTTTCGTCAGCCTGTTGGACGTTATATAATTCGTTATTGTGATAGTGCAGTGTGTTACCTTACTGGGTATGAAAATATTAAAAATAAATTAATTAATATTTTAGGAGGGATATGCGCAGGAGAGACGACTGCAGATAATAATTTTACTTTATTACCGACTTGTTGTTTAGGGATGTGCGATAAAGCTCCTGTAATTATGGTAAATCAAGATATTTATTGTTATGTAGTACCGGAGACAATTTCAAAATTATTAGGAAAGTATTTATGAGTAAAATACATAATAATGTTCGTCCAGAAAGTCATCCGTTAACTTGGAGAATGCATTTTGATAAAAAAAAGCCTGTATGGTTACGTGAGTATAAGGCTAAAAATGGGTATAAATCAGTATATACAGCGATAAATTATATGTCTCCAGAGGAGATAGTGAAATTAATTCAGGAGTCTGGTTTAAGGGGTCGTGGTGGTGGTGGGTTTCTTACTGGGACAAAATGGTCAATAATGTTTCAAAATAAATCTAATGATGCTCGTTATTTAATATGTAATGCAGATGAAATGGAGCCGGGTACCTACAAAGATAAATTTTTGATGGAAAATTTACCTCATTTATTGTTAGAAGGAATATTAATTTCAAGTTATGCTTTACAGGTAACTTGTGCGTATATCTTTTTACGATATGAATATATGACAGCAGCCGCATATTTAACACGCGCTATTAATGAAATTCACGAAATTGGATTGCTTGGCAAAAATATTTTAAATAGCGGATTTAATTTAGATTTATATTTGCATACTGGTGCAGGGCGTTATATTTGTGGAGAAGAAACAGCATTAATTAATTCATTAGAGGGTCGTCGTGGTATACCTAGGGCTAAACCCCCATTTCCGAGTGATATGGGTTTATGGGGTAAACCGACTTGTGTGAATAACGTAGAAACATTATGTAATATTCCAGGTATTATTGAGCATGGAGTGTCTTGGTACAAAAATTTATCTGCCAAAAACAGTAATGATTCTGGTACAAAATTGATGGGTTTTTCTGGAAAAGTTAATAATCCTGGAGTTTGGGAATTGCCCTTTGGAACAACTGCTAGAGAAATTTTAGAAGATTATGCTCAGGGTATGCGTGTTGGATTTTTTGTAAAAGCCTGGCAACCAGGTGGTGTTAGTACAGATTTTTTACTGCAAACTAATTTAGATACACCGATGGATTTTCAAAATATTCAGAATCTTGGTAGTAGATTTGGGACAGGTATGGCTATAGTAATAGATAATACTGTAAGTATAGTGTCATTCATGCGTAATTTGGAAGAGTTTTTTTCTAGAGAATCGTGCGGATGGTGTACTCCATGCAGAGATGGATTACCTTGGATAGTAAAATTATTAATTGCTTTAGAACATAAAAAGGCCAAAAATGGGGATATAGAGTTATTAGAAAGATTATGTTATTTACTAGGTCCTGGAAAAACTTTTTGCGCACACGCACCAGGAGCTGTAGGTCCTTTGAAAAGCGCATTAAAATATTTTCGTCATGAATTTGAATTGGGTATTTGTGAATTTAATATGTGTAAAAAAATGAATAATGATATTAATTTTATACAATTGGATTAATCTTTTTTTGAAGATAGGTTGTGGTTAATATATTTAAAAGATATATTTATTCATATTTAATACTAGTATTGTAATGTATATAATATATATATTGGTATATTGAAATGATGGTTTCTATTTATATAGAAGGACAGAAATATTTAGTAGAGAATTCTAAAAATATATTAGAGGTATGTTTATCTCTTGGGTTTGATATTCCTTATTTTTGTTGGCATCCTGTGTTAGGAAGTATTGGAGCGTGTAGACAATGCGCGGTAAAACAATATGCCAATATTGAGCAATATAATAGTGGATCTGGAAATATAGTTATGTCCTGTATGACCTCAATATCTCCAGGTAATTTTTTTATACTTTTTGATGATGAAGTAAAAGAGTTCAGAAAGAATATAATAGAATTGTTAATGATTAATCATCCACATGATTGCCCTGTATGTGAAGAAGGTGGTAATTGCCATCTTCAGGATGTAACGGTCATGGTTAGTCAAACATATCGTCGGTATAGATTTTCTAAACGCACGCATTATAATCAATATTTAGGACCATTGATTTCACATGAAATGAATCGATGTATTACATGTTATCGTTGTATTCGTTATTATCAAGATTATGCTGGTGGTGACGATTTAGGGGTGTTCGGGGTACATGATAATATTTATTTTGGACGAGTCAAGGATGGTATGTTACAAAGTGAGTTTTCCGGAAATTTAATAGAGATATGTCCCACAGGCGTTTTTACTGATAAAACTCAGTCGAAGTATTATACGCGTAAATGGGATACTTTATTTGCTCCTAGTATTTGTCATCAGTGCAGTATTGGATGTAATATTATTATAGGTGAGCGTTATGGTAATTTGTGTCGCGTTGAAAATAGATATAATAGCGATATTAATGGTTATTTTTTGTGTGATCGTGGAAGATTTGGTTGTGATTATGTAAATTTTTCTGAAAACCCCAAGAATCCTATCAAAAAACAAGGTGATGACTGGGTTATTTTAAATAGTATGCAGGCTGTAAAATTAGCAGCAGATAATTTAAAAAATAATTGTAGTAGAATTATTGGTATTGGTTCTGCTCGTGCTAGTATAGAAAGTAATTTTGCTTTATCACAACTAGTGGGTTCAGAGAACTTTTATATTGGCATTAGTGGTTTTGAATACGAAAGGTTATTATTAATATATCAAATATTGTGTAATAAGAATTTTTATATTCCGACTTTGCATGAAATAGAAAGTTATGATGTTATATTAATATTAGGTGAAGATATTACTCAAACTGGCGCTCGAATGGCATTATCAGTGCGTCAAGCAATGAAAAGTAATCTTTTTGATCAGTCAAAGAAGCAAGGTATTTATTCTTGGCAATCAGCTGCTGTTCTAAATAATTCTCAAAATTTTAAAAATAATTTTTTGTTAATTACTGGAATAGATAAAACTAAATTAGATGATATTGCGATATTGACTTATTATGATTCACTACAAAATCAGGCAAGGTTTGGTTTTGCTATTGCACACGCAATAGATGGTAATGCGCCTGAAGTTAAAGATTTTGATACTGAATTAAATAAAAAATTAGAGGTAGCTGTAAATATATTGATGCAAGCACGTAAGCCGTTAATTATTTCTGGAAGTAACGCTGGTAGTAAGGAATTAATTACAGCATCCGCGAATATTGCTTATGCTTTAAGAAATCGCGGTAGTAATGTGGGTATTACTTTTATTGTAAGTGATGTGAATAGTATTGGTGCAATGGTGTTAAGTAAAAAAAATCTTGATGATGTTGTTATAGATATTTGTAATAGTAATACTGAGTCTATTGGTTTAGTTGTATTGGAAAATGATTTATATCGTCATGCTTCAAAAAATAAAGTTAATGCTATATTAAATAAGATTAATTATTTAATTATGTTAGATCATCAATATCATGTGATTCATAAAAAAGCTGATTTATTTTTATCATCATCTAGTTTTGCTGAAAGTGATGGGACTGTGATTAATTATGAAGGGCGGGCTCAGAGGTTTTTTCGTTTGTTCAAATCGTGTGATTATAACAAAAATGCAACTGTATTAGAGAGTTGGAGATGGTTGTATTTGATACAGGATTATTATTTAAATAATGTTAGAACAGAAAATCTGTGTATTGATCAAGTAATAGATTCTGTTATTTGTATTTTTCCAGAGTTAGTAAATATTAAAAAAGCTGCGCCGGATGCATCATTCCGTGTCTATGGTCAAAAATTAGCACGTGCTCCACATCGTTATAGTGGTCGTACGGCTATTCATGCAAATAGTAATGTACATGAACCTTATACTGTAGAAGATAAGAATACAATGTTTTCATTTTCTATGGAAGGCAGTCATAATGTTAAATCTTTACATAAGCAAATAGCATTTGCTTGGGCTCCTGGTTGGAATTCGCCTCAAGCTTGGAATAAATTTCAAGATGAAGTAGGTGGCAATTTATGTTCTGGTAATCCAGGAGTTAGAATAATTTGTAATGATAATAATATTAGGGAGTTTAATTGGTTTAATATAATTCCTGAATCTATCAATAAGTCTGTTAAACATGTTAAACAATGGACAATTGTGCCGTATTGGCATTTATTTGGTAGCGAAGAAACTTCTCAGAAGTCTCAGGCAATCCGAGATTGTATGCCTGGTCCTTATGCTATGCTTAATCCACGAGATGCTTCTTATTTAAAAATAAAAGAAAATATGTTACTTCGATTTACGTGTTCTGAGCAAATATTATGTTTACCTATAAAATTAAGTCATAATTTGCCTATACATCATATTGGATTACCAATAGGTTTTCCAGATATTCCAGTGTTTTTATCTGGTATGTATGCTTATGATGTATCAGGAATTATATTATGATTGTGTATAGTTGAGAAAATATTATGCAATGCTTATATGCAGTTATTCAAGCATTTTTAATTTTATTTATAATGGTGTTTTTTGGATCATATATGAGTTTTTTAGAACGTCGATTGTTAGCGTTGTTTCAAAATCGTTATGGTCCTAATCGAGTAGGTTGGCATGGATCATTACAGTTATTAGCTGATTTAATTAAAATCCTCTTTAAAGAGGATTGGATTCCTCCTTTTTCTGATCGTACTATATTTATTTTAGCTCCAACAGTTGCGTTTATTTTATCATTAATAAATGTGTTGTATATTCCATTTACTCCTTTTTGGTTAATTTGGGATTGTGATATTGGTGTGTTATTTTTTTTAATGACATCAGGATTAATGGTGTATGCAGTATTATTAGCTGGTTGGTCTAGTAATAATAAATATGCTTTAATTGGCGCTGTACGTGCTGCGGCACAAACATTAAGTTATGAAGTGTTTTTAGGATTGTCTGTAATGGGTGTAGTTGCAAAATCTGGATCATTTAATTTACAAAAAATTGTTGAAGATCAATGTTATATATGGAATATAGTACCCCAATTTTTAGGATTTGTTACATTTTTCATTGCAGGAATTTCTTTATGTCATAGACACCCGTTCGATCAACCAGAAACAGAACAAGAATTAGCAGATGGTTATCATATTGAGTATTCGGGTATGAAATTTAGTTTGTTTTTTATTTCTGAATATATTACTATGATAGTGGTTGCATCTTTTATTGTAGTGTTATTTTTTGGGGGTTGGAAGGGTCCATTTTTTTCTCCATTTATTTGGTTTGCTGCTAAGGTGTTTTTATTTTTAGTATTATTTATATTAATACGTGCAGCATTACCTAGACCACGTTATGATCAAATTATGCGAATAGGTTGGATCGTTCTCTTTCCTGTCGCAATGATTAATTTATTGAGTACTGCATTTATTGTTTTAATATAATTATTTTTAATGTGGTGATATTATTATGATGATCCTAAAAAGATTTGTTCTAGATATTGTATCTATTTTGCGTAGTGTATGGATGATAGGAAAACAAGCGTTTAGTAAACGTGAAACTCAAATGTATCCAGATATTCCATATATTCCATCATCTAGATATCGAGGACGTATTGTGTTAACTAGAGATCCAGCTGGTGAAGAACGTTGTGTAGCTTGTAATTTGTGTGCTGCTGCTTGTCCAGTCGGGTGTATTGCTTTGCAAAAAGGGGAAAGATCTGATGGAAGATGGTATCCTAAATTTTTTAGAATCAATTTTTCTCGATGTATTTTTTGTGGAATGTGCGCAGAAGCTTGTCCCACAGAAGCTATACAATTAACTTCAGATTTTGAGATGAGTGACTTTGAAAGACGTGATTTAGTATATGAAAAATCTGATTTATTAATATCAGGTCCTGGTAAACAACATAATTATGATTTTTATAAATTTGCTGGTCATGCATATATAGGCAAACAGAAAGGTAGCGCACATAATGAATCAGTTCCTATAAATGTCAAAAATATATTACCTTAGTTTTATAAAATTGTGTAGGTGAATATAAAATGGTAGTTTTATTTTATTTTTTTGGGATTTTAGCAATAATTTCTACAATATGTGTCATACTCAATCGTCATCCAGTATATGCATTATTATTTTTGATAATGTCTTTTTTAGCAATATCCTGTATTTTTTTTATTGTAGGAGCACCTATCGCTGGCGCTGTAGAAGTAATTATATATGCTGGAGCTATTATGATTTTGTTTATATTTTCTGTCATGATGCTTAATACTAATAACATTATATTTAGCATAAAAAATACAGGTAAAAATAATTTTATAAAACTTAGTTGGTGCTGTGGTATAATTATTTTAAATAGTATTTTATGCGCAATTGTACTATATGTATGTTTTAAAATTCCAAATTCTTTTATAAGTATACAAAATCAAGCAGTGGGCATTAAACAAGTAGGTATAGCATTATTTGGTCCTTATATATTTATAGTAGAATTGGCATCTTTTTTATTATTAGGTGCTTTAATCTCGGTTTTTTATTTAGCACAAGAACATAAGTTATCTAATAATTATAGTGTATCTAGTAAGTCAAAAGAAAATAGGATATGATTCCTTTATCGCATGGTTTAAGTTTATCTGTAATTTTATTTTTTTTAGGTTTAATAGGAGTAATAATAAGGCGTGACTTGTTATTTGTCTTATTGTCCCTAGAAATTA
This sequence comes from Candidatus Blochmannia ocreatus, assembly GCF_023585745.1. Classification (NCBI taxonomy): domain Bacteria; kingdom Pseudomonadati; phylum Pseudomonadota; class Gammaproteobacteria; order Enterobacterales; family Enterobacteriaceae; genus Candidatus Blochmanniella; species Candidatus Blochmannia ocreatus (nom. nud.). The sequence goes on along the minus strand of NZ_CP097762.1, from coordinate 541,230 downwards.
TGATTAATTCTGCTGCTTTAGCTTTTGTAATAGTTGGAGCATATACAAATCAAACAGACGGTCAGATTATGTATATTTTAATAATTACTTTAGCTGCTTCTGAATCTGCCATTGCTTTAGCTTTATTACTTCAATTATATCGTCGTTATTGTACATTACATACCGACAATATTGGAGAGATGCGTGGATGAATTTTCTTGAATTAACTATATTGTTTCCGTTGTTGGGATTTGTTGTTTTGGCTATTTCTCAGGGGAAATGGTCAGAGAATATTTCTGCAGCAGTTGGGGTCGGATCTATAGGGCTATCAAGTTTTGTTACTATTTATATAATATTTGATACGTATCATAGTTTTTATGATGATTTAAATTTTGTTTTTATCAAAAACATGTGGAATTGGATTCCTATGGATTTTGTATGTATTCCGATATCGTTAAGATTAGATGGATTATCATTAATAATGTTATCAATAATTATTGGTATTGGGTTAATTATTCATGTGTATTCAGCGTGGTATATGAGTGGTAGCGAGGGGTATGCTCGATTTTTTGCATATACTAATTTATTCATAGCAAATATGGTGCTTTTAGTATTATCAGAGAATTTATTATTAATGTATTTTGGTTGGGAAGTTGTAGGACTATGTAGTTATCTGTTAATTGGGTTTTATCATTTAAATAAAATTAATGGCATAGCTGCTTTAAAAGCATTTATTATTACACGTTTTTCAGATATATGCATGCTATGTGCTTTATTCATGATTTATCATCAATATCACACTTTAAATTTTAGTGAATTAATAGGTTTAGAATTAAAGTATGTATCACATGATAATTTTGGAAATTTAACAGCGTGGATATCTTTTATGTTATTGATTGGAGCTCTTGGTAAATCGGCACAATTGCCTTTACAGAATTGGTTAATAAGCGCAATGGTTGGGCCAACACCGGTTTCAGCATTAATTCATTCAGCTACTATGGTAACTGCTGGGGTATATTTAATAATTCGTATGAGCAATTTTTTTTTGGTAACTCCGAAAATATTATATTTAATCGGTTTAATTGGATCATTAACAATAGTGTTATTTGGTTTTTCAGCATTATTACAAAGTAATATTAAAAAAATTTTAGCGTATTCTACTGTAAGTCAAATAGGATATATGTTTCTGGCATTAGGAGGTGGGCATTGGTATGCAGCAATGCTACATTTAATGACTCATGCCTTTTTTAAAGCTTTGTTATTTTTAGCGGCGGGGTCATTGATTTATATTTGTCGTAATGAACAAAATATTTTTAAGATGGGAGTTTCATATAAATCGGTATTGTTAATATATATTTGTTTTTTAGTGGGTGGTTTATCTTTATCTGGTGCTCCTATAATTACTTCTGGTTTTTATTCAAAAGAAATGATTATGTTAGAAACTTTATTCAGTAATAACTATTTTTTCTTTTTTTCCGGATTATTAGGAGCTATCTTAACTCCAATATACACATTTCGTATGATTTTTGTAATTTTTCATGGGTTAAAAAAAAATCATTTATGTGTATGTAAGAATAAAATAACTCATAGTTTTCCTTTAATTATATTATTAATATTTTCTACATTTATTAGTAGTTGGATCACATTACCTATATCAATAGATGCTATAAATATCAGAATAAATGAGTATTTTAGTTATATTAAAATATTTTATGGATTGATATTTGGAGTGTTAAGTATTTTTTCTATTTGGGTAGCATCAGTATTTTGGAAGAATTCTATTCCCCAAAAATTTGTTGGGTCGCGCAAGGTAATTAATAGTAATATTTTATGTTTAATAAAACGACATATAATTTTGTTATGTTATTATGGTTGGGGATTTGATTGGTTATACAAATTTACTTTTGTAAAACCATATTTATTTATAGTAAAGAAATTGTCTGATTGTGATCCATTAGATATGGTAACAAAAACTATGGTATGGTTTTTGTGTTGGTTAAAAAATATTTTGGTATTAATTAGTAATGGAAAAATAAGTTGTTATATAGTATCTATGAATATAGGAGCAATAACAATATTAATTGTTACTATATTTGTGTTTTTATAAATATATTACATAGTAATTGACATATTTAAAGAGATGAATAAATCATAATGTTTTTAATTATCTTAATACTTATTCCTTTTATTTGTAGTGTTTTATGTTGGCGAACAGAGCGCGTCGCCTGTTGGCTACCGCGTTGGATAGCTTTGTTTAGCTCAGGTATAATATTATTATTTATTATATTTCTATGGCGATTGCATTGGGATGATGCATCTAGTGTTACCAATATATACACGAATTTTCCGAAATGGAAATTAGAATATTCTTATCCGTGGATACCAAGGTTTGGTATTAGTTTGCATATAGCATTAGATGGGCTTTCTGCGTTGATGATTATGTTATCTGGATTTATAGGATGCATGGCTGTTTTATGTTCTTGGAATGAAATTAAACATGATCAGGGTTTATTTTATTGTAATTTATTGTGGATAATAGGAGGAGTAATTGGTGTATTTTTATCAGTTGATATGTTTTTATTCTTTTTTTTCTGGGAAATGATAATAATTCCAATGTATTTTTTAGTATCGTTATGGGGACATAATGATATAGATAGTAATGTGCGTATTAATACTGCTGTTAAATTTTTTATTTATGCTCAGTGTAGTGGATTATTAATGTTAATTTCTATTATTACACTTGCTTCTATAAATTATAGAATGAATGGTATTTGGTCTTTTAATTATCAAGACTTATTGCACATAGTTTTGCCGAGAAATGTAGAGTATTTATTAATGTTGGGTTTTTTTTTAGCTTTTGCAGTAAAAATGCCCATAGTTCCATTTCATGGTTGGTTGCCGGATATGCATTGTTATGCACCAACCGCTGGATCCGTAGATTTAGTAGGAATGTTATTAAAAATATCAGCGTATGGCTTATTTAGATTTGTGTTACCATTATTTCCATATGCTTCACAGTCTTTTACTCCGATTGCTATGTTTTTAGGTGTGTTAAATATTTTTTATGGAGCTTATATGGCTTGTGCGCAAACTGATATTAAGCGTTTAATTGCATATTCTAGTATATCTCATATGGGGTTTTTACTAATTGCTATTTATAGTGGTCTGGAGATGTCTTATCAGGGATCAGTAATACTGATGGTTTCCTATAGTTTATCTGCATCTGGAATGTTTATATTATGCGGACAATTATATGAGCGTCTACACACTAGAGATATGCGTTTTATGGGAGGATTATGGAATAAAATGAGTTGTTTTCCAGCATTTTTTTTATGTTTTATTTTAGCAACATTAGGATTACCAGGGACTGGGAATTTTGTTGGGGAAGTTACTGTTTTGTGTAGTAATTTTCGGGTAAGTCCTATTATTACAATAATAGTTTGTTTTGGGATAGTATTTTCATCTATATATTCTTTACTTTTAATGCAACGTATATTTTATGGGATTTTTTATATCTCTAATCCTAGAGATGTGAGTTTTATCGGTTTAAAACATATGGAATTTAGAGAAAAATTGATTGCTATTTTTTTATTAATAAGCATTTTTTTTATTGGATTTTTTCCAAAATATATTTTAGATATTTCACATGAATCTATGAAATATCTTAATATTTGGTTGAAAAAATAGAGATTATTTATTCCCAATTAGGTTATATTTCGTCATGATTATGATGTTAGAAACAGGTATAGTGCTGTTACCTGTAATGGTTGTTGGAATAACTACTATTGTTATCATGTTATTTATTTCAATATACAAGAGAAATTTGTTGTTTCATACATTTTTGACAATTTTTGGTCTAAGTTTATCTGTTGTATCTTTTTGGTTAATTTGGCACCAAAATACTAGGAATGTTTTAGAATTAATATATGTAGATAATACAACTATATTTTATGGGATATTGATATTACTATCTAGTATAGTTAGTGTTATATTGTCTTATAATTATTTATTAAATCATCCAAATGTTCGTGATGAGTTTTTGTTATTATTATTAATTTCAAATATTGGTGGAATTTTATTAATTTCTGCAAATCATTTAGTTATTTTATTTTTGGGGATTGAATTAATTTCTTTGCCTTTATTTGGATTAATTGGTTATTCTTATTTTAAAAAATTTTCTTTAGAAGCAAGTATTAAATATATAATTTTATCTGGGATATCTACGTCGTTTATGTTGTTTGGGATAGCTTTAATATATACTGTTTCTAATTGTTTATCTTTTTTAGGTATTAGTAATATTGTACACTCGCAATATTTTATTGCATATCAACCTATATATTTAATAGGATTAAGTATGTTGATGGTTGGATTTGGATTTAAGTTATCATTGGTACCATTTCATTTTTGGGTCCCTGATATATATCAGGGGTCATCGTCTTCTGTCGCATTGTATTTAACTACTAGTGTCAAAATAGCTATTTTATCAATTTTAATTCGTTTATTTATGATTTTTCCTGATCAATATCAAAATATATTATATGTATTTTTATCTGGATCAGCATGTTGTTCTGTATTATTTGGGAATTTGATGTCTATTGGGCAATGCAATATCAAGAGATTTCTTGCTTATTCTGTTATTGCTCAGATAGGTTACATGATGATTGGAATTATTTCGGCAATGAAATTTAAATTTGATTTAATTACTGCAGAAGCTCTTGGAATATATTTGATTAGTTACGTGTTATCTATTACAGGGGTTTTCGGTATTATTTCCATATTTTCTGTTATTTATAAAAGTAATTTTACTAAAAATAGTGTATATGATTTATGTGTTTATCGTGGTCTTTTTTGGAAAAATCCTATATTGTCAATATTATTGACAATAACAATGTTATCTTTATCTGGTTTTCCTATGACATTAGGTTTCATTGGTAAATTTTACATATTTATGTCTGGAATATACAGTAAATTATGGTGGTTTACTGTTTTTGTAGCTATAAATAGTGTTATTGGTATATTTTATTATTTAAGAATAATAATAAACCTATACTTAGCGCCTGTAAAAAGTATGTTTATTAATAATAATTGCAATATTTCTGTATTGTCTCAAAAAAATTGGATAACTAGCGTAGTAGGTATAGCAGTGATCATTATAACTGTATGTATACTGTTTTTTGGGTTTTATCCGCAACCAATTATTAATTTAATACATTTAATATATTTTTAGAACAATTTATATGTATTTGTTAGTTAGTTGAGTTGTTAGATATATTGTGTTAATTAGTGTGCATTAGAGTAATTAACTATAGTGTTAAATATATAGAAGAATGGATTGATAATTTTATTATTTTATGCTTTTAATTTTATAATTAGGTTATTTACAGGTATACAACAGCAACTTAGAATTTCTTTAGGGCTAATATAACCTAAAGGTTCTTGTTTATATTTTATTTGTCCGTGTATTAGGAAAATACGACAAACTCCGCAGTAACCTGATTTACATTGATAGTTTGTTGGTATGTTATTCCATTCTAATGCTTCTAATAAAGTAGAATAATGTGGACTATTATGTGTAAATTTTATGTTTAAAGAGCGCTGTTTATCAGAAAATATTATTTTACAATTGAAAATTGTCAAATTCATTATCGTTCATTTTAGTATCAATTTGTCCAACTAAATAGGAACTTGATTCTACTTCTTGGGGAGCTACTTGTACGTTATCTGAGGATAGCCAAGAATTAATCCAAGGAATAACATTAGATCTAGTGTTAAAAGGCATATTTAAACCAATCGCTTGCATACGCATATTAGTGATATATTCGATATATTGGCACAATATTTCTCTGTTTAAACCGATCATAGAACCATTTTTAAATAAGTATTTCGCCCAATCTTTTTCTTGTTCTGCAGCCATCAAAAATATCTTATAGCTTTCTTCTTTGCATGTTTTGCTAATTTCAGTCATTTCTGGATCGTCTTTTCCTGCATGTATTAAATTAAGCATATGTTGGGTAGCAGTCAAATGTAAATATTCATCACGTGCTATAAGTCGTATGATTTTAGCATTTCCTTCCATTAATTCACGTTCGGCAAATGCAAAAGAACAGGCAAAGCTTACGTAAAAACGAATTGCTTCTAAAACGTTTACACTAATTAAACATAAATATAATTTCTTTTTAAGATCAGATAAATTGATTTTAATGAATTTGTTATTAATTTTATGTGTACCAGATCCTACTGTGTGATAGTAGTTAGTGTATTCAATTAAATTATCATAGTACGCAGATATATCTTGCGCTCTTTTTAAAATTTCTTTATTTGTGATGATATCATCAAATATTAAAGAGGGGTTAGCAACAATATTACGAATTATATGTGTATAAGAACGAGAATGAATAGTTTCGAAAAATGACCATGTTTCTACCCAAGTTTCTAGTTCTGGTATAGAAATTAATGGGAGTAAGGCTATATTAGGGCTACGTCCTTGTATTGAATCTAATAATGTTTGATATTTTAAATTACTGATGAATATATGTTTTTCATGTTCTGGTAGTGATTGATAGTCTATTCGATCTTTAGAAATATCTATTTCTTCTGGTCTCCAAAAGAAAGAGAGTTGTTTTTCTATTAATTTTTCAAAAATAATATATTTTTGTTGATCAAACCGCGCAATATTTACTGATTGGCCTAAAAACATTGGTTCAAGAAGCTGATTGTTTTTGTTTTGAGAAAAAGTAGTATAAATCATATGTATTCCTTTTTATAAATTAAATACATTGCGCGCAAGTACTTATTTTAAGTAATATATCATCATATAGTTTCATATTATACAAGCATCGCTGGCACAAATGTTCGATTGATTGGAGAATTGTTGTTGTGGCAATATTTTTTGTTGTTGTTCTTGAGTTCCATCACGAGTATTATGATAATATAAAGTTTTTATACCAATTTTATAAGCGTATAGTAAGTCTGCAAGCAATTGTCTCATAGGAACTTGTGATTTAAAAAAACGAGATGGGTCATAATTAATGTTAGTTGAAATAGATTGATCAATAAATTTTTGCATGATTCCTACTAATTGCAGATAACCACGATTGTTTGGTATTTGCCACAGTAGTTCATAAGCAGACTTTAGTTTACCAAAGTCTGGAACTACTTGTTTTAAAATGCCATCTTTTGATGCTTTTATGCTGATGAATCCTCTTGGAGGCTCTATTCCATTTGTGGCATTAGAGATTTGCGATGAAGTTTCTGATGGCATCAATGCAGATAATGTAGAATTTCTTAGGCCATACTGTTTAATGTTAGCGCGTAAATCTTCCCAATTGTAGCGTAGTGGTTCGTTAATAAAATCATTAAGATCTTTTTTATATGTATCAATAGGTAATATACCTTTTGCATATAAAGTATCATGAAACCATGCGCATGGGCCTTTTTCTTTAGCTAAATTATTAGATGCTGTTAGTAAATAGTATTGTATAGCTTCAAAAGTACGATGTGTTAATATATTAGCGCTACCGTCTGAGTAACGTACTCCATTTTTAGCCAGATAATATGCATAATTTATTACTCCAATGCCTAGAGAGCGTCTTTGTATTGCGCTGCGTTGTGCCGCTGGTACAGGATAATCTTGGTAATCTAATAGCGCATCAAGAGCGCGTACTAATAAGTTGGATAATTCAGATAAATCATTGAGATTTTCAATATTTCCTAGATTAAAAGCAGACAATGTACATAAAGCGATTTCACCATTTTGATCGTTAATGTTATTTAAAGGTTTAGTAGGTAAGGTGATTTCTAAACACAAATTAGATTGTTTAATTGGAGTAGTGATACTATTAAATGGACTGTGTGTATTACAGTGGTCGGTATGTTGAATATAAATTCTGCCGGTAGAAGCACGTTCTTGCATCATTAAAGAAAACAGGTCTATTGCTTTAATTTTTTTATGTCTAATTTCATGGTTTTTTTCATAAATATTATATAATCGTTCAAATTCAATTTGGTTAGAAAAAAAAGATTCATATAACCCAGGTACATCAGATGGACTAAATAATGTAATGTATTTTCCTGTAATAAGGCGTTGGTACATTAATTTATTAATTTGTACGCCATAATCTAAATGGCGTATTCTGTTAGATTCAATGCCTCGGTTATTTTTTAATACGAGTAAATTTTCTATTTCTAAATGCCAAATTGGGTAAAATAGTGTAGCAGCTCCGCCGCGTACTCCCCCTTGAGAGCATGATTTTACCGCCGTTTGAAAATGTTTATAAAATGGAATACAGCCAGTATGAAATGCTTCTCCATTACGTATGGGACTTCCTAAAGCTCTTATTCTTCCGGCATTAATACCAATTCCAGCGCGTTGCGCAACGTATTTGACAATGGCACTAGATGTTGCATTGATAGAATCAAGATTATCATCGCACTCTATTAGAACACAGGAACTGAATTGTCTTGTTGGTGTACGTACTCCCGACATGATAGGTGTTGCTAAAGATATCTTAAAAGTTGAAATTGCGTCATAAAATTGTTTAACATAATTCATTCTAGTTTTTTTTGGGTATTTAGAGAATAGACATGCTGCGGTTAGAATATATAGGAATTGAGCACTTTCGTAAATTTCTCCAGTTATTCTATTTTGTACTAAATATTTTCCTTCTAATTGTTTTATAGCGGCGTAAGAAAAATTCATGTCTCTCCAATGATCGATAAATGTGTTCATTTGTATAAATTCCTTTTCATTATAATCATCTAGTAGTTTTTTGTCATATTTACCAATTTTCACTAATCGTAACACATGATCATAAAGTTTTGGAGGTTCAAATTCACCGTAAGCTTTTTTACGTAAATGAAATACTGCTAACCGTGCTGCTAAGTATTGATAATCTGGTTCTTCCTCAGAAATTAAATCTGCTGCTGCTTTTATAATAGTTTCTTGAATATCAGCAGTTTTTATTCCATTATAAAATTGTATATGAGAACGTAATTCTACTTGTGAAACAGAAATTTTTTCGAGGCCTTGTGCAGCCCAGTTTATAACTTTATGAATCTTTTCAAGATTAATAGGTTCTTGTTGTCCATTACGTTTAGTAACTAGTAAAGTTTGGTGCATATGGTTTTATACCTGTTTATAATGTAATAATAATATTAGTTATTATAATTTTATAATGAATAAGTTATCGCATAAAATATTTAATTTATAAATAAAATGATCATGACATTTTCTTTATTTTTAATTTAATAAACAGAATTATCTTATCTTTTATAAGATATTGTTTTATATATGTTTAAACGCAAAATATATGTTTTTGTAACAAAATCACATTTGATTTATTTTGAAAGTTGTAATTACATAACATAATTTGATGTATTTTATTTATGTTGTTGAATATAACCGAGCATAGTACAGTTTATATATCATTATAGTCAATAAACAATATCTATAATTAGTGTAATAACAACAACAGATGTTTAAATTTATTTAAAGATAATTATAATATAATTTATTCATTATTGTAATAAATAGATTTTTATGAAACGTTTTTGTTTTGTATAAAGGTATTTATTTTTTACGTTGAGTGTGTAGTATATAATTTGTATTAATGTTTCTCGTTAGTATACATTTTTTAGTTAAAGGGTTATAGTATAAACCTATGATGTTTTGTTCTTCTAATGTTGTTGCATCTATCCATGTTAGTAATTCAGCGGGAGTAATGAATTTATTGAAATTATGAGTGCCCTTTGGTAGTAAGTTTAATAAATACTCAGAGATTATTATAACTAGCAACCATGATTTAATAGTGCGATTTAGTGTAGAGAAAAATACAGAACCACCTTTTTTAATGATTTTAGCACAAGCATTGATAATTGATTGAGGGTTTGGTACATGTTCTAATACTTCCATGCATGTTACTACATCATAAGTATTGACATTGTGTGATGAATGATCTTCTATTGTTTCTTGTAAGTACAAGATATTTAATTCTTGATGTAAAGCATGCGTTTTTGCTATTTCTAAGGTGGTAGCGCTTATATCTAATCCAGTAACCTTTGCGCCTGATTTTGCGAGTTTTTCTGTTAAAATTCCCCCTCCGCATCCTACATCTAATATTTTTTTACCAAATAATCCATTACTGCATTTAGCAATATAATGGAATCGTGTTGAATTTATTTGATGTAATGTTTTAAACGGACCAGAGATATTCCACCATTGAGATGCAGTTTTGTCAAATTTTTTAATTTCTTTATAATTTATATTTTTTTGCATTTTTGTAAATTTCGTAAATATCGTATTTTCATATAAGTATACTTTAAATTTAAAAAAATCAATTGTTTTGATATTTATCAAGGTATATAAACTATTGATAATTATTGAATATATAAATATGATATAAAATATTTTATATATTCTTTATATAGATATCCATAGAATTAGATAAGATCGAATTGTTCATCTGATTGAATTATGACTAAATAAATAGTTTCAAATATATGACATATATTTGAAATATAATAGAACTAGAGGATATAAGTATATGAGTGATTTTGCTAAAGAAATCATATCAATTGATGTAGAGGAAGAACTAAAACGCTCTTATTTAGATTATGCTATGTCGGTTATTATTGGGCGTGCATTACCAGATGTACGAGATGGATTAAAACCTGTGCATCGTCGTGTTTTATTTGCTATGAAGATTTTGAATAATTATTGGAATAAAAATTACAAAAAATCTGCTAGGGTTGTAGGTGATGTTATTGGTAAATATCATCCGCATGGAGATGCGGCTGTATACGAAACTATTGTACGTATGGCTCAGCCATTTTTAATGCGTTATGTATTAATAGATGGTCAAGGAAACTTTGGGTCAGTGGATGGAGATCCAGCAGCTGCTATGCGTTATACTGAAATACGTATGTCGAAAATAGCAAATGAATTGTTATTAGATTTAGATCAAAATACTGTTGATTACGAGTTAAATTACGACGGAACTGAACAGGTTCCAGTAGTATTGCCAGCTAGAATTCCGAATCTTCTGATTAATGGTGCGTCTGGAATTGCTGTAGGTATGGCCACTAATATTCCTCCTCATAATTTATCTGAAGTAATTAATGGATGTTTGGCTTTTATAGATAATCAAGACATTTCAATTGAAGAGTTAATGAAATATATTCCTGGTCCAGATTTTCCTACTGCTGCTATTATCAATGATAGTAGCGGACTGAAAGATGCATATAGTATTGGTCGTGGTAAAATTTATATTCGCGCGCGTGCAGAAATTGAGACTGATGTAAAAAGCAGCCGAGAATCTATTGTGATATATGAGATCCCTTATCAAGTAAATAAGTCTCGTTTATTAGAGAAGATTGTTGAATTAATAAAGGCAAAACGTCTTGACGGTATACACAATTTACGTGATGAATCTGATAAAGATGGCATGCGTATAGTTATTGAAATTAAACGTGATGCTATTAGTGAAGTAGTATTAAATAATTTATATTCTTTAACGTCATTACAAATTTCTTTTGGTATTAATATGGTAGCTTTATATCAAGGTCAACCAAAAGTAATGTCTTTAAAAGATGTTTTATCTGCTTTTGTATCTCATCGTCGCTCTGTAATAACACGACGCGTTATGTTTGAATTAAAAAAGGCTCGTGCTCGTGTTCATATTTTGGAAGGGTTAACGGTTGCTTTATTTAATATTGATTCTGTTATTGAATTAGTTCGTAAATCTGATAATTTTATGGCAGCAAGTTCTATTTTGAAATCTGAATCTTGGAGATTGGGTGATGTCTTAAATATGAGGAGATCCACTTCTTTTAATGTTATTTGTTCTGAATGGATAGAATTTAGTAATACTATTCATAATAATCAATATTATTTTACTCAAAATCAAATTCAAGCTATTTTAGATTTAAAATTACAAAAATTGACTACACTAGAAAATGAAAAATTATTGAAAGAATATAATAATTTGCTGGAAAAGATAGAAGATTTACTTAACATTTTAAAGAATCCAAATCGGCTTATGGATATAATTAAAGCTGAATTATTATTTATAAAAAAAGAGTATAATAGTGTTCGTTTGACTGAAATTAGAAATAATATTGAAAGTATTGAAATAGAAAATTTAATTAATCAAAAGGATGTAGTGGTCACTTTATCTTATCAGGGTTATGTTAAATATCAACCATTACAAGATTATGAAGCTCAAAAAAGAGGAGGAAAGGGAAAATTAGCAACACGTATTAAAGAAGAGGATTTTGTTACCAGTTTATTAATAGCTAATACTCATGATACTGTGTTATTATTTTCTAATTATGGGCGTATATATTGGATGAAAGTTTATAGATTACCTGAAGCGAGTCGGGGCTCTAGAGGGAAGCCAATTATTAATTTATTACCTTTAGATGTAAATGAAAGAATTACTGCAATATTACCAATTCAGCATTATACTATAGGTTATCAGGTATTTATGGCGACTAGTAGTGGAATAGTGAAGAAAACTCCGTTGGTTGATTTTAGTCGTCCGAGGAATGTTGGAATTATTGCTTTAAATCTTAATGATGGCGATGAATTAATTGGAGCAGATATTACAAGTGGTTCAGATGAAGTTATGTTGTTTACTGCATATGGAAAAGTTGTGCGGTTTAAAGAAACAGAAGTTCGTAGTATGCGTCGTTCAGCCATTGGAGTAAGGGGTATCCATTTATTGAAGGGTGATCGTGTAGTATCTTTAATTATACCAAAAAATAAGAGTTCTATTCTGACTGTAACACAGAATGGTTTTGGAAAACGTACTAAACAAGCAGAATATCCAATTAAATCACGTGCTACTCAGGGTGTAATTTCTATTAAGGTTACTGAAAGAAATGGTAATGTAATAGGTGCAGTGCAAGTTAATCAATCAGATCAAATAGTGATGATTACTGATTTAGGTAGATTAGTGCGTACACGCGTGTCAGAAGTTAATATTATTCGTCGCAATACCCAAGGGGTGATGTTAATTCGCACTGATTATAATGAACATGTAGTTGGGTTACAGCGCGTTGTTGAGTCTGTAGAAAGTGAAAATGGTTTTGTATAAATTAAGTTTTCAGTTATACTGAAAATACAAACTATAATTTTTTAATTTTATAAAAATTGATATTTTTTAGAAATTCAACTGATATTATCTTGCATATATTGAAATAGTTTTCAGGTTATATATATAATATTATAGGTATTAATAATAAATTAATCGTGGAAAATTATATTATATGTGTTTATGCAATGTGATTATGGAGTGCAATTTATATTGTAATTATATTATATAGGTATCTTATTTTAAAAAGATTCATTATTCATATTATGAATCCAAAACATTATATATGCTACAATATATAGCAATATAAATTGGTGGAGACAGTACTTATATAACGGATTTTTATTATTGTCGGTAAGGGATTTAAAAAAATTATATTAATATATATGCATGTGTGTATTTTTAATGTATATATATATTTAATATAGATAGTTAGTGTGTTAAAAGTTTAATGGTGTAATAAGGTCATATATTATTATTTAATAATGGTTTATGTATGATAAGTATCAGAATTGTATATTTTTAATAAAAATGAGATTTTACATTTATTTCAGTATTTAAATGTTAAATTTTAATAATATTATTTTTACTATATAGATTGAGGTATTAATATGAAATTACGGTGTCTTACTAGCCTGATTGCTACTATAGTTATGGCAAGTACAGCCGGAGCTGCTGAGATTTATGAAAAAGATGGAAATACATTAAGTATGTTTGGTACTATTGTGGGAGGGCATTATTTTTCTAAAGATTGCGTGAAAGACGGAGATAATTCATTTGTACGATATGGATTTTCTGGTAAAACATATGTGAACGACAGCATTATTGGGTTTGGTGTTTGGGAGCATGAAATTGCTTTGCGAGGTGTGGAAAGAACTAATATGAGTAATAGTAATAGAATATTGCTTGGTTATGCAGGAATACATTTTGGGAATTTTGGAAGCATTGATTACGGCAGAAATTATGGGGTATTATATGATGTAGGAGCTTGGACCGATGTAGTGCCAGGATTTGGCGGTGATATATCTATTTCAGATAATTTTTTATCTGGTCGTAGTTCCAATGTAGTAACATATCGTAATAAAAATCTTTTTGGTTATGTTAATGGGTTAGATGTTGCTTTGCAGTATCAAGGCAAGAATAATGTTAATCATTACACTGGTCGTACTGTAAAAACTGCTAATGGAGAGGGATATGGAGTATCAGCATCTTATTCATTGGATAATGGATTGTCTATAGCTGTAGCTTATAATAACAGTAAACGTCTTGCGTCTCAGATCAGTTTAGATTCTAACAACAGATATAGTGATAATATTGAAGCATATAATTTAGGAGTCAAATATGATAGAAAGGGTATGTATGTTGCAGCTACTTATGGTGAGACTTTTAATATGACTCCATTTGGCAATTTTTCTGATGTTTTAAACCCAGACAGTGTTTGTGGTTTTGCTAATAAAGCGAAAAATGTTGAGTTAGTAGCACAATACCAATTTGGTTTTGGATTACGTCCTTCTATATCTTATGTTCATTCTAAATCTAGTGATATGGATAATAGCGGATATGGTGAGTTCTTAAAAAGAAGCATTACGTTTGGAACTGGATTTGTTTTTAATAAAAATGTTTGTACCACTATAGATTATAGGCTTAATTTATTAAGTAGAAGTGATTTTTCTCGTGCAGCAAACATTAGTACTGATAATGTTATTGCTTTAGGTATAGCATATGTGTTTTAGTTCTTCTATATTATTATAGAATAATATAAAATACATAATAATTGCACTAAAAAATTTTGTGTATGTTGTATATAACACGGGTACAGACCAACTATGATATTTGGTCTTTGCCTGTTTTATATTAAATTCGTATTTTATAACACATTAGATAAATATATGTTATTAAAATGCATATTTTAAAAAAAAAGAAGTTATGTGTTGGTATTATTTGCGGTGGTTTTTCTTTTGAATATGAAATATCTTTAAGATCAGCAATTTATATTGCTCAATCTATTGATATTAATATATTTAAAGTAGTGATATTATTAATAGACAAGAAAGGGTGTTGGTATTTAAGAGATATAAATTTTGAGGATTTATTAGAGTGTCAACAAGATGACACATGTGTTTCAATTGTTTTGCAAAAAAAATTGCATAAATTGGCATTGAGTTGCAATAATATTAATTATTTATCAGTAGAATGTGATGTTTTTTTTCCTGTGGTACATGGAAGCCCAGGAGAAGATGGAGCTTTACAGGGTTTATTACGTATAATGAATGTACCTTATGTTGGATCTGATATTTTAGCCTCTTCTGTGTGTATGGATAAAAATATAACTAAATGTTTATTGCGTGATTCTGGTTTATTAGTTGCCCCGTTTAGAACGTTTTATAGTAATCATCAAGATGATATAAATTTTGCAGATCTTGTAAATTTGTTTGGTTTACCATTATTTGTAAAGCCTGCGAATCAAGGTTCTTCGATAGGAGTGCAAAAAGTTTTTAGTGATAAAAGTTTTCATCAAGCAGTACTTTATGCTTTTTCTTTTAGTAATAAAATATTAGTAGAGCAAGCGATTTATGGAAGAGAATTAGAATGTGCGGTATTGGGTAATGATAACTTAGAAATTAGTGTATTTGGTGAAATTATATTACCAGAAGGAGATACTTATACTTATTGTCATAAGTATTTAGATAATGTTGTTCAAATTAAAATACCTGCTGCTGTTGATAATATAATAAAAGGTGTTATAACAGAAGTTGTTTTATGTGCTGTCAGGTTGTTCCATTGCACTGGAATGGCTCGGGTAGATATGTTTTTAACTCCTGAAAATAAGATTTTTATTAATGAGATCAATACTGTACCTGGATTTACTCAGAATAGTATGTATCCTAAACTATGGGAAGCTACTGGTTTAAGTGTTCGGGAATTGATTACAAAATTAATAGATTTAGCATTAGAGCGTCATAAATATTAATAACATTATTTATGTATTTTAATGCATACTGTTGTGTAGTTTTGTAGATTTTTAAAAAATTTTTCGGCATGAGAGGATTTGAACCTCCGACCTCCGACACCCCATGACGGTGCGCTACCAAACTGCGCTACATGCCGTAGTATATTTATTATAGTTTAGAGTAGAAATTTTTAATATTCTATATTTCAAAAGAAATAAAATATTAAAAAACTAGACAATATTGCTCATTTTAATATTTAAATTAATTTAATAGAATTGAAAAATTTTATTTTTTCATAAAAATTGTATCATCATACAAGATGTATGTTTATTTATGTTAATAGCAACAATATTCATATAGAAGTTTGTTTTTAAAATTTATGTATGAAAATATAATTATATAATATTAGATTATAGTAAAGTCAATATGAATTATTTTTAATTTAAAAGGATGATATTGAATATCTTGAATTCTTACTGTAATAGATGCTTTATTATTAATCGATAATTGCAGGATATTATTTTTACGTAATATATTAGCAATATCTGGTCGTAATAAATCATTTTGATTTAGCGAAATACATGATGAATTTTCTTTATTTTTTTTACTGTATATAACACCAGGACATTTGTGTTGTGTACGTAATTTTCTGGTTGCACTTTTTTTGATATCAATTCTAGAAATTGCATTAATTGTTAACATTATTTAATACCATGATTTTATTTATTTTAATTGTTGAATATTAATAATAATCTATTATTTAGATATATTAATTATTAATATAATTGATGTTTAAACGCATTTTAGTTATTCATTATATTGAATTTTATTAAATAATATATCTATAAATATTTGGTTTGTAAATATTATTATTTGATAATATTTCTTGGTTTTAATTTGTATATTTGTGTATATAATATTATGTGTATTTTTAAATAAAGAAATTAAATTTAATATACATATGCTTAATGTTTAAAATATTTTGTAAATTTATAATGATACTGAAATATTGTATTTAACATAATTAATATACAATTATTTAAATAGTTTTTATTAAAAATATGGTGTGTCATGTGGGCACGAAAAATACAAGTAATAAGAGTCTTCTCTTTTGTTGTGTTTCTAATGTATGTAGAGGCATACAAAATTTGTATTAATTTTGTTATATAGAGCATAAGTTGTGCTTAATATAGTTTTTTTATAAAAAATATTATTTATTATGTTGTATATAGTAAATGAACTTTTTATATTATTTAATAGAGCAATGTAAAATTTATTATTAATTAGTTAATGTATTTATATTAATAAAATAATATAACACTCAGTTTCCTATAATTTTTCAATATAATATAATTATATTATATAAGACACTAAGTTTTTCAGGAATAGATCATGTCTATCTTGACGCAAGAGGCATTATTAGTACGTAATGCGTTGTTAGAAAAAGGTTTAGAAAATCCGATAATTTGTTTAAATATTAGTTATAGTGTACGTAAACATCTTATTGAGAGTCACATGAGGTCAATAGTACATCTTCTGAAATTAGATTTACAAAGTGATAGTTTATTAAATACTCCAAAACGTGTATCTACAATGTATGTCGATGAAATTTTTTCAGGATTAAATTATTCTAATTTTCCTAAAATTAACATTATTAAAAATGTCATGAAAGTTCATGATATGATCACAGTGCGGGGTATTAATTTTACTAGTATTTGTGAACATCATTTTATTATTTTTGATGGAACAATAACTATTTCTTATATTCCTAAGAATAACATAATTGGTTTATCAAAAATTAACAGGATAGTGCAATTTTTTTCTAAAAGACCACAGTTACAAGAACGATTAACTAAACAAATTTTTTTAGCCCTAAAGGTATTGTTAAATACGGATAGTATAGCAATATTTATTGATGCAATGCATTATTGTGTAAAAGCTAGAGGGATACACGATTCTAATAGCACCGTTACTACTACTGAATTAGGAGGATTGTTTAAAGACAGTATGAATACTCGTAAAGAATTTTTGTATTTAGTTGTACATTACAATAAGTAATATACATGATGTGTTAAAACATCATGAAGTTATATAATATTATCGTTTATACATATAATATTTATATTCAATATCTTTAACTTATGCATTGAGATCTATAGAAAGTATAGAATTATCGTTAATGTTATTATTAGTCATATAAATAAAATATGTCTACTATGTTTATATAATATATAAGTTATATGTTTTGTATGATGTATGTTTTTACACAGTAAATGAAATAGTATAGGTGTATTTTATATAAAATATATATTTTGGTTTATTTATATAATAAGTATTATAATATTTATAATATTAAAGCAATTAAATAGTGTTATAGATCGTATTGTTTTAAATACATATAAAAATTAATTTGCAGAATCAGATTCTAGATTATTAGAAAAAGATTTTTAAAGTGTTATTATTGTTGTAATTTTGCGTATTGTTACATTATAACTATAATTATGATATTACTACATAGTTTATGTCACGTTATTAACACGGGAATTGAAGTTTATTATATATAATACATTATTTATAATGAGTAAATTTTTATTACTAGTCATTATTTAATTTTGATTCATTTTTAATACATGAAATTTGTTTCGAGTTAATTCGATAAAAGACAGTATTAAATTGGTTAATACGATGATTTAATAAAGGTGTCATAATGCTATCCCATGTTAAATCAGTATTAAGAAAATTTTCACTATATTTAGCTAATTTGGGTAATACAGGTTTCAGATAAATCATTAAAATACGAAATAGTTGAATACCCATAGAATAAATAGATAAGATTTTATCTTTTTGATTGTTTTTGTTTGCAATGTGCCAAGGAGCGAGTTTATCAATATATTGATTAGCTTCATCTGCTAATTTCATAATTTTTTTTATTGCAGCATTAAAATCACGTTTATTAAATAATTCTTCTATCATATGTCTAGAATTAGCAAATTTTTCATATAATCCTGGATTTTCTAATTTATTTGATAATTGTCCATTATTATATTGAGATATAAATTTAGCGTTTCTGGAAGCTAAGTTTAATATTTTATTGATAATATCTGCATTTACTTTGTTAGTAAAATCAGTTAAATTTAAATCTATATCATTAATACGAGATGAGAGTTTTGTAGCATAGTAGTATCTTAGATAATCTGAGTGTAAATGCGACAAGTAGGTTTGTATATGAATTACTGTTCCTTTAGATTTTGATATTTTAGCTCCGTTTATAGTTACATGTCCATGCACAATGATATTTGTTGGTTTTCTAAAGTTACTACCTTGTAAAATTGCAGGCCAAAATAAACAATGGAAGTAAATAATATCTTTTCCAATAAACTGATACAGTTCTGTTGTAGAGTCTGGATGCCAAAAATCCTGAAAAGATATATTATTATTTTTATTACATAAATTTTTAAAAGTACCCATGTATCCTATAGGCGCATCCATCCAAACATAAAAATATTTGTCTGTAGTGTTAGGTATCTTAAAGCCAAAGTATGGAGCATCTCTAGAAATATTCCATTGTTTTAATCCTAATTTAAACCATTCTTCAATTTTGTTGATTACTTCTTTTTGTAAAGCGCTAGAATGTATCCATGTTTTTAACATATTTGTAAATATTGGTAAATCAAAAAATAGGTGTTTGGATTGTTTTACTATAGGAGTTGTGTTGGATAGCACTGATTTTGGATGTATCAAATCTAATGGAGTATATATGGTACCACATATTTCGCAGTTATCTCCATATTGTTTTGATGCTGTACATTTTGGGCATGTTCCTTTTACAAAACGATCAGGCAAAAACATTTGTTTTTCGGAATCATACAGTTGAGAGACAGATTTACACTTAATAAATCCCATTTTTTTTAATCGAAAATAGATCATGTTTAATAATTCATGTGTTTCTTTACTATGAGTAGAGTGATAATTATCATAGCTAATGCTAAAGGCGTAACAATCTCTTTCATGTTCTAATTGTATCTGTGTAATCATTTTTTCAGGATTTATGTTAAGTTTTTGGGCTTTTAACATAATAGCTGTACCATGAGCATCGTCTGCACAAATAAAATATACTTGATGTCCTTGCATGCGCTGATAACGAACCCAAATATCTGCTTGAATATGCTCTAATATATGTCCAATATGCAATGAACCATTAGCATAAGGTAAAGCGCAAGTAACTAATATTTTTTTAGTAGTCATGATAATGATTTAAGAATTTATTAAATTTTAATTTAATCATATTTAAATTATATCATAAAGTATATTTTTAATTTTCTATATGGATTTAGTAAAATAAATGTGTATATTATATAAATGTACAATGAGTGAGTTTATTGTTAGTATGTTTTAATACATATTATATTGTATTTTGATTTTTTTTTTGTAAAAAAAGTATATATTTTGTATTACACATGCTGTGTATATCGTGATATTTCTATTAAAAGTTTTATATTTTAACATAATATTATTTAACTGATTGTTATCATAGATATATTAATGTGTAATGCGGCGCGAATTTTGAATTAATATTATAGATTATGTATTTTCATACATATAAAATATTTTATATAGTTTAATAGGAGAGAAAATGTCAGAACAACCAAACATTGGTGTTATTGGAATGGGCGTGATGGGTAGTAATTTAGCTCTAAATATTGCAAGTAAAGAATACTATGTTGCTATTTACAATCGATCGAAAAGTAGAACTGATAAAATAATTGCTAATAATTGTAATAAAAATATACTGCCATCTTATTCTATAGAAGATTTTGTATTATCTTTGGTTAAGCCCCGTATTATATTTATAATGATTACTTCAGGCATATATGTTGATAATGTTATTAAAGAATTATCTGCATATATAAGCCCAGGAGATGTATTAATTGATGGAGGCAATTCTTTTTATAAAGATACTATGCGTCGTAGTCTTGCATTATTAAAAAAAGGAATAGATTTTATGGGTCTCGGGATTTCTGGAGGTGAAAGTGGTGCGTTATATGGACCATCTTTGATGCCTGGAGGGGAATTTCATGCGTATAAGAAAGTGCAGAAAGTTTTAACAAATATTGCTGCGTGCATTGATAATGAACCGTGCGTAACATATTTGGGACCGAATGGTGCTGGACATTATGTAAAAATGGTACATAATGGTATAGAATATGGAGAAATGCAAATAATTTCTGAAATATATTTTTTATTGAAAAATGTATTTCATGTAACTTATGATAACTTAGGAGAAATATTTCATCATTGGAATCAAGGAGAATTAAACAGTTATTTATTAGAAATAACTAGTCGTATATTTTTAAAAAAAGATATGGATAATTGTAATATCGTAGATTATGTACTAGATATTGCAGATAGTAAAGGCACAGGATCTTGGATGGTGCAAGATGCTTGTAATTTACAGGTTGCATCTAATATAATTGCAGAGTCAGTATTTTCTCGTTATGTTTCTATGTTAAAGGAGCAAAGATTAACAGCATCTAATATATTGTCAGGACCTGAGAAACAAAAAATTTCTCCCGAACTTCGGTTATTGTATATTGAAAAAGCTCGGAAAGCATTATATTTAGGAAAAATTATTTTATATGCACAAGCTTTTCATCAATTAGCTATTGCTTCTAATAAATATAATTGGAATTTAAATTTTAAAAAAATTGCTAAAATTTTTCGAGCTGGATGTATTATTAGATCGAAATTTTTACAAAGGATTATTGATATATATTCTCAGAATCCAGATATTAATAATCTGATGTTAGCGCCGTATTGTACAACTATTATTAATAATTATCAAAATATGTTAAGGGAAATCGTAATATTTGGAATAAAAAATGGTATTGCTATGCCTGCATTGTCTGCGGTCATATCATATTATGATAGTTATCGTAGTAAAGTGTTACCTGCAAATCTTATTCAAGCTCAAAGAGATTGTTTTGGGGCACATACTTATGCTCGGTCTGATAGACCCGGCGTTTTCCATACGTGTTGGTTAAAATAGTAATATAATTACAGTTGATATAAAAATTATTATTTTTAATATAATTAGGTTTATATTTTAATTGCATAAGACTGCATACATAAAATTAAAATTTTTTAATTTTATTATCATAAAGTGATTATATAAAAGTGTTGAGTATATGTAGGATGAAATATATTATGGGCGATGTGTAAGTAAATTTTTAGAGTGATATTATTACCGCAATTCATTTTGTTAGTTAAATTATTTAAGTAAACTATTTAATCAGTGTAATTTATTGTTTCTATTTATCATGAGATTTATGGGTTGTAGATTTTTTTTGATTATTATAATGTCTTTTTTGTAATTCTTGTAGTACAACGCTAAATGTTAATGATGTATGTTGTAGTAATACTAATAGATGATATATTAAGTCTGCTGCTTCGTTGATAATTTCTGTTTTATTATTATTGTGTGTAACTGCTGCTAAAGCAGTTTCTATGCCTTCTTCTCCGACTTTTTGTGCAATACGTTTTATGCCTTGAGAGTATAATTTAGCTGTATAAGATGATTGTGTATTACCCAATTGGTGGGATATATTTTTTTTTAAGGATAGAAAGTGTTCTAATTGATAGAGAAAGCTAAAGGTTGTTATGGCAGGATGAAAACAGCTATTAGTATGGAAATGACATGTTGGACCATGTGGTAATGCAAGAATTAATAATGAGTCATTATCACAATCTAAATACCAATCAATTAATTGTAATATATTTCCAGATTGTTCGCCTTTAGTCCACAATCTATTTTTACTTCTTGAAAAAAATGTTACTTTCCTTGTTTTTTCTGTTTGTATTATTGAGGCTTCATTCATATAACCTAGCATTAATACTTCACCCGATGTGGCGTGTTGTATTATTGCAGGTATAAGTTTATTATTATTTGTTTTCGTCCAATTAATTTTGTTTTGATGAAGTTGCGTGTTAATCAGCATAATCTAATTTGTATACCTTTTTGTGTTAAAAAATATTTTAATTTGTTAATATTAATAATTTTTTTGTGAAATACTGAAGCAGCTAGCGCTCCATCTACATTAGCATCGCGAAAAGCTTCTAAAAAATGTTGAGCAGTACCAGCGCCACCGGAAGCAATTAGTGGCACTTTACAATATTGTCTAATATATTTTAATAGTTCTAAATTATATCCGATTTTCATTCCATCTTGGTTCATCATATTTAATACTATTTCTCCGGCTCCATATTCTTGGATTGTTTTAATCCAATCCAATATTTCCCATGTTGTTGTGCATGTTTGAGTACTATCACCAGTATAATATTGGATTTGATAAGAATCATCTTTTTGTGTATTTTTCCAGATATCTATACTAATTACTACGCATTGTTTACCTAAATTTTCGGATAGCTCTTTAATAAGAGCTGGATTAATTAAAGCAGGAGAATTAATTGAAATTTTATCTGCTCCAGATTCCAAAATTTGTTTGGCTTGTTCTAAAGTCGTAATACCTCCTGCAACACAAAATGGTATGTTTATCACTTTAGCAACCCGAGTAATCCATTTTTTATCTACTATTTTTTTATGAGGTGATGCAGTTATATCATAAAATACTAGTTCATCAGCTCCTTCTTGTGCGTAACGATTAGCTAAATCTACAATATCTCCTATAATTGTATGTTTTTTGAATTGTATACCTTTGATTACTTTATTATCTATTACATCAAGACACGGAATTATTCTTTTTGCCAACATGATATGGCCTCAGAAATAGTAAATTTTTTTTCTAAAAATGCACGACCAATAATAATGTGTTTAACTCCAGAATTACGTAATGTTTTTATTTCTTCTAAAGTATTAATTCCTCCGGAGGATTGAAAAGATATTTTTGGCCAAGAATTACATATTGATTTATACAATGATATGTTACTACCCAGTAAAGTTCCATCTTTAGCGATATCTGTGCATAACACGTGTTTTATACCTGAAGAATAATACTCTTCCATAATTTGGTTAAATTCTAAGTTTGTTTCTTTTTGCCAACCATAAATAAATACTTTGCAATGTTTTATAGAATAACAGTGTATGTCTATTGCTAGAACTAAATTATTTGGATCAAAGTATTCAAACCATTTTTTTACTATTTTAGGTTGCGTTACTGACATAGAACCTAATACAATGCGTGTTGCTCCGGATTTTAAAAGAGTCTCTATATCTTTTGCGCTACGTATTCCTCCACCAACTTGTATTTTTAGCGCAGGGGAGATTGTTTGTATTAATTTAGTAAATAAAGAAATTTGTCGTGTTTTTGGGTCTTTAGCTCCGTTTAAATCTACTAAATGTATAATTTTTGCGCCTTGTTGTATATATTGTTTGAGGAATGATAATGGGTTACCATACTTAGTAATTTTGCTATAAGTACCTTGATACAATCTAACTATTTCACCGTTTATAATGTCTAATGCGGGAATTATCATAGATCACATCTCCATAAAATTTTTTATTAGTTTTTCTCCGGGTGTACTGGATTTTTCTGGATGAAACTGTACGCCAAAAAAATTTTTATATTCTATCACTGCACTAAAGTAGTGACCATACCATGTTTGAGAAATTGTTACATGACATATATCTATATAATAGCTATGTGCGAAATAAAAATAATCATTTTTATTTATATCGTAAAATAGGGGATGTTTTTTTTTTGGTATGGAAATAGTATTCCATCCCATATGTGGGAGAGGTAGATTACCAGATTTTATATGTTTAATAGGTATATCAATAATTTTTAAAGTGTTAATATGATTATTTTCTTCACTGTTGATCCCCAAGAGTTGCATACCTAAACAAATACCTAATATTGGT
This sequence comes from Candidatus Blochmannia ocreatus, assembly GCF_023585745.1. Classification (NCBI taxonomy): domain Bacteria; kingdom Pseudomonadati; phylum Pseudomonadota; class Gammaproteobacteria; order Enterobacterales; family Enterobacteriaceae; genus Candidatus Blochmanniella; species Candidatus Blochmannia ocreatus (nom. nud.). The sequence continues at coordinate 516,334 of NZ_CP097762.1, read as the reverse complement.
TGAGTAGATTGTTGTATTAATTTTACTAAATTTTTTTTTTTAATTGTTGCATTGCTGCTGTAACTGTGCCGACTCCTGGTAAAAGTAACTTATCTGCTTTAGATATGATATCGGCTTCATCACTGATTACTGCATTATATCCTAATTTATACAGAACATTATGTACAGAAAATAAATTTGCGCATTTGGTATTTATAATTATTATATTCATAATAGCGCTCCTTTAGAGCTAGGGATACTGTTATGTTCGATCGAAATAGCTTGGCCTAATGATTTTCCGAAAGATTTAAATAAACTTTCTGCTTTATGGTGATCATTAGTTCCACTTACGTTTAAGTGTAAAGTACAGCCCATTGTTGTTGTTAAGGATCTAAAAAAATGTTCTATCATTTCAGTGCTGAGATCTCCTATTTTTTGAAAATTATAATGAGCTTTATAGTAAAAATATGATCGTCCAGATATATCTAAGACACATTGTGCAATACTATCATCCATAGGTAAAGTAAACCCAAATCTTTTGATGCCACGTTTTTTATTTAATGCTTTTTTTAGGGCTTCTCCTAATACTAATGCAGTATCTTCTATAGTATGATGATCATCTATATTGGTATCGCCTTGAGCTATGATATTCATAGATATTCCTGAATGAATTGCGATTTGATGTAACATATGATTAAAAAAATTTATTCCAGTGCTAATATGATTTTTATCATTCTTATCATTTTTATCGAGCCATATCTTAATTTTTATATTAGTCTCTGTAGTAGCTCGGTATACGTAGGATGAGCGATAATGTTTGAGCAAGTATTTTGTAATTTTTTCCCATCCAAAGTTAGTTCTATGGTATTGTATTCCTGAAATTCCCATGTTATTCGCTAAAATTATATCAGTATCTCGATCTCCTATAACATAACTATTAAATTTGTTTAATTGTGTGTTGTTTAGCCAATGATCTATTAGCCCAGTTTTTGGTTTACGACAATTGCATTTTTCTTCAGGAAAATGAGAGCAAATTAATACTTGATGAAATGTAATTCCCTGTGATTGAAAGATATCTATCATTAATTTGTGTGGTGTTTCGAATTTTTTTTGCGGAAATTTATCACTACCTAATCCGTTTTGATTGGTTACTATAATAAATTTAAAACCTATATCTCGTAGTGTTATAAGCGCTGGAATAACATATGGTTCTAATGAAAGTTTTTCTACTGAATCGATTTGAAAATTGTCTTTAGGTTCATGGATTAATGTTCCATCTCTATCTATAAATAAAATTTTATGGCACATGAGTATTCCTGATAGTTATTCATTTATATAAGTTTGGAGTTAGTTATATAATTTTTTTTAAAATAGAAATTAGATAGTGACATTCATTATATGTACCCACAGTAATTCGGACGCAATTATTGAGACCTGGTTGATAACTTTGATCTCTTAATATTATTCCTTTTTTCAGTAATTTTTTAAAAACTTTATATTTTGGATTAAATTTTACTAATACATAATTTGCATAACTAATAAATACTTTTTGAACACAAGTACATTGTTTTAATGCTGCAATTAAAATATTTCGGTTTTTGTTAATTGTGTTAATTCGTTCATGTGTATATTTTATACTTTCTGGAGTTAAAGCTTGAGTAACTATATCAATTACTGGAGTAGATATAGGATAAGGAGCAATTACTTTTTTTAACAAGTTAATAATTTCTGGATTGGCCAAAGTAAAACCACATCGTAATCCTGCTAAAGCAAATGCTTTAGATAGTGTTCTTAAAATTACTAGATTCGAATATGCTGATAACCAGCTTGCTAGGCTGGAGTTGATACAAAAGTCAATGTATGCTTCGTCTATAATTAATAGTGCTTTATTTTTAGTAATTTTTAGTAATTTTTTTAAACTATTTAAATGTATTAAATTACCTGTAGGATTATTTGGATTACAAATATAAATTAATTTAACATTATTTAATTGTGATTTAATGTGTGCTAAATCAATTTGCCAGTGTTTTTTCTTCGGTATAATTTTATACTTAATTCCTAAAATGTCAGCGGTAGTTTTATACATACCATATGTTGGTGGACAAAATATAATAGTATCTTTTGTGGGATTACAAAATACTTTCATTAATAATTCAATACTTTCATCAGCTCCTCTGGATACTAAAATTTGTTTGGATTGTATTCCAGCATAACAAGCATATTTATGAATGATTTCTTGTGGTTGACACATAGGATATCTATGGATTTTTTCTTGATTCAGTGAGTAATAATTAGGAGCAATAGGAAATTCATTAGCGTTTAACCATAAGTGTCCTGCTGATGATCGAGCTAATTTCCTGGCAGATTGATAAGGTTTTAGACATAAAATATCATGTCTAGCCAGAGATTGAATCTTCATTGTTTTCCTTAATGTAATTGGTACGATGTGTTACTGCATATAAATGTGCTTGTAATTGTTCAATTTGTGTCAATATTTTAATTGTTGATGATAATTTTAAGAGTCCTTTTTGTGTAAGTTGTTGTACCAAGATTCTTTTTTGGAAATCTATAACTCCTAAACCTGATTTGGTAGTAGCGTGTCCATATGTAGGCAATACATGATTAGTTCCACTTATATAATCTCCAGCAGTTTCTGGTGACCAGTGACCCAGAAATATTGATCCCGCGTTAACAATATGTTGTAAATAATTTTCTGCGTGTTGAATTTGTAATATTAAATGCTCCGGAGCATATGTGTTACTTATTGAAAAGCATTCCATTAAATCATTAGTAATAATGATTCGGCTATTTTTTAATGAGTGTTTAATAATATGATTTCTGGGTAAAATTTGTAATTGTTCATACAATTCTTTTTTTGTATGTTCTGCAATTTTTATACAAGGGGTTGCAAGTATTACGTGTGAATCAATGCCGTGTTCTGCTTGTGATAAAAGATCTGCTGCTATAAAAATAGGATTAGCTGTATCATCTGCAATAATTAATACTTCGGAAGGTCCAGCCAACATATCGATTTCTGCTCCGTTAGGCATGCTGTTAATTTGTCGTTTTGCTTCTGTAACCCATATGTTACCTGGACCAAATATCTTATCGACTTTCGGAATAGATTTGGTTCCAAAACCCATAGCTGCAATAGCTTGACTACCTCCAATTTGGTAAATTTCTGTAATTCCGCAGAGCTTTGCTGTATATATAAGTACTTCAGGTATTATAGGCGGTGAACATAGAATAATACGTTTGCATTGAGCAATATTTGCTGGAATTCCTAACATCATTACCGTTGAAATTAATGGAGCGGTACCTCCCGGAACATATAGCCCCACAATATTTAATGGGCGTGTGATTTGTTGGCAATTGACGCCGGGTATAATTTCCAGTTTTATATCAGAATAATGTTGTGTTTTGTGAAAGAGAGTGATATGGGATATTGCAGTGTTTATAGCTTGTTTTATCTCATCGGATATATTGTAACCTGATTTTACAATAGATTCATATGAAATTTTTAGTTGTTTTAATTTTATTTTGTCAAAAATTAAATTAAATTTATGTAGAGCATCATCTCCATTTTTATTTACTTCATGCAGTATATTGGCAACCTTTTGCGTTATGTTGTTTGGTTTATTACAGATTGGTCGAGTTAATAGCATCTTTTTTTCAGAAAAAGAACACTTGTTCCAATCAATAGATGTAAATTCTTCATAAGAATTCATAATTTATCATTCCATCATTTTTTCTATTGGTAACACTAAAATAGAACTAGCACCAAGATTCTTTAAATTTTCCATAGTTTCCCAAAATAATGTTTCATTACTTACCATATATATAGCTACACGATGTTGATTACCCGCCAATGGTAATACTGTTGGACTTTCTGCCCCAGGTAGTAAACTAATAATTTCCTCTAATTGTTCGGTAGGTGCATGTAGCATGATGTATTTTGACCCTCTTGCTTGAATGACCCCTTGAATTCGAAGCATTACTGTATTTATTAAAGATTGTTTAACATTGGATAATTTTCCAGTTCTTTGAATTAGGCATGCTTTGGATCTATAAATTACTTCTACTTCATACAATCCGTTAGCTTCTAACGTAGCACCTGTTGATACAAGATCACATATTGCATCTGCTAATCCAGCTCTCGGAGCGACTTCTACGGAACCATTTAGTAAACAAGATTTAAAATTAATATTTAATTTATCTAAATATTGTTTTAGTAAATGGGGGTATGATGTAGCAATTCTTTTCCCTTGTAGACATTTTGGCCCGTCCCATGGTTCATCTATAGGCAGCGCCATAGATAGTCTACAGTCTCCAAAATCTAATCTGCGTAACATAATATAATAAGGATTATCTCCTTGTGATTTTCTTGCCAGTAGGGCTTCTTTTAATACGTTTTCTCCTATGATACCTAAATCTACTATTCCATCCATTACTAAACCAGGTATATCATCATCTCTTACTCGCATAATATCTATGGCTATATTTTCTGCAAAAGCGAGTAGGCGTTGCTGCTGTAAATTAATTTTAATTCCACATTGCTCAAGAAGTTGTTGTGATTCTTTACTTAATCTTCCTGATTTTTGAATTGCTATTCTTAATCTTGATTTGTCCAACATAATATTGTTGCCTTATATAATAAATTTATATGTATCTAGTATTTCAATAAATTTTAACAATAAAAATATTTTTTTAATTTTAATAAATAAGTATTTAATGTGTTTATTGTTAATTTATTTGGAAGATTAATTAGAATTATGATAGTAAAATTAATATGTACAGCATAATTTCTTTGTTAACATCATCCTTCCGTTCAATATTTTATCGAATATAATTAAATTTGTATAGGGTTAAATTTTATAAAGTTACTTTATATTATATGTATATAATTAATAAATTAATTAAATTAAATATATGTTTAAATATTATTTTTTATATGTAAATAATAATTTATTAATGTGTTGGTGAAGTTTTTCGGTATGTTATAAATATAAATTTTAGTGTAGTAAATATTTGAAATTATAGATTTTAATTTTTATAGTTATTTATATATATTTATAATTATATTTATATGAGATGAAAATATTATTATAATATAAATATTACGGTAGTGTTATTACTGAAGATTTTAGATTAAATTATGGTGTTATTAATGAATATTAATTTTTTTATTTTTGATATTTAGCATATGTATTAGTATTATTATTTATAGAATTTAAATACATAATTTTTCCATGTTATTAAAGATATTTTAATGTTATTGGAGTATGTAGCAGTACAATGATGATTTTAAATAGATTATCAATTAGTATATACTATATTATAGTATAATTTATATATACTGTTATCTATTCATATAGATAAAATTGTTTAATAGATTTGTGTGTAATTTAATATTTAATAAGAAACCTCAAGTAATTTATAGAAAATAATCATATATTTAATGTTGTGATATGTTTATATAGATTGCGTTATGTAATAGTAAAATTAGCTTTTTAGTTTATATTAAAAATTAAAATAAATTATATACATATTTTGTACAAAAATTTTTCTGTTCATTTATATGAGTTTTGTAGTATTTAATATATTCATATTGTCTTATATATTTCATAATATAAATGTATAATGCGCTATTTATTTTGGTTTAAATATATTTAAATTTTAAATATCGTCTTTTAATATTTTATATTAAGTAAGATTTATATTACTATAGTTTTATATAGAATTAAAAAATTTATATTTATTTGTGTTAAATATTAAAGAATATTATTTCTTATTTTGGTAAGATATTGAATGCTCCTAGTTTAGTAGTAGTGTATTGTGTTGATTGTATCGATATGTTAATTGGATTTTAATTTATATTATATAATATAATATTTTTCGATTGTTTGTGTTTTAGTATAGATCTTATACATATATTATATAATATATGTATGGTGTTTATTTTATATAAGATTTTTTTGGATTATATATAATAGTATTATTGTGTAATTTTACTAGTTTGTTGTATAGGTGGTTAATTTTAAAAAATTTTTGTTATTTAGTAAATGTTGATAATTTTAGCAAATTTTATAATTATTGATATGCGTCAGGATTTATAATCGGTAATTATTTATAGTATAAAAGGTTGTTTTATATGAACAATGAAGTTAATCAGTCGTTTGGTAACGTATTAGAGTTTGTGCGTATATTTAGGCGTAAGAATAAATTACAACGAGAAATTATAGATAATGAAAAAAAAATTCGTGACAATCAAAAGCGAATATTGTTATTAAAAAATTTAAGAGATTATATTCAATCTAAAACTTCTGTAACAGAAATACAAATTATAATTGCTAATATGCGTCATGATTATGAAGATCGTATTGATGAATATATTATAAAAAACGCTGAATTATCAAAGGAACGTCGTGAATTAGCTAGAAAGTTAAAAAAATTTACAGAGTCAGTTATAGAGTAAATTTATGTGGATTGAATTATGGTATGTGATTTCTAACATTTAGTATTTTGTGACAATTTGATGTTAGAATATAAGTTTTTATATCATGCAATTTTTATACTAATGCGGTATAAGTTACATGATTCTGGTGGTTTTAGGTAAATATCATTATATTTATTGCGGTAGTTATGATTATTACTAATAATGTATTGCTATTAGAATATGCTAAAGAAGCTTTAAGTTTTGAGATTCAAGAAGCTCAAAACATGTTAGATAGATTGGATGAAAGCATTATATTTGCATGTCGTATATTATTAAATTGTACGGGAAAAGTGGTAGTGTCAGGAATAGGAAAATCAGGGCATATTGGAAAAAAAATTGCGGCCTCTTTAGCTAGTACTGGTACTCCTGCTTTTTTTGTGCATGCTGCAGAAGCATTGCATGGTGATTTAGGTATGGTCAGCCAAAAGGATGTAGTAATTTTTATTTCTTATTCGGGTCGTACTTATGAGATTATTACATTAATGCCTTTGTTAGTCAGTAATAATATCCCAGTTATTGCATTAACTGGTGATATGAGTTCGCCGTTAGCTCAACGTGCTACTTGTACTTTAAATATTAAAATACAACGAGAAACAAATCCTATGGCGTTTATACCAACTTCTAGTGCAGTGAATACTTTAATGATGGGTGATGCTATTACTATAGCTCTTATGAGATATAGAGGATTTAGTTTAGAACAATTTATCAAATCTCATCCAGGAGGTAAAATAGGAACACAATTATTAAATTATGTATATCATTTAATGCGTACTGGTAAGCATATATCTAAAGTGTGTGGGTCAGATGTTACTGTAATGGACGCAATGTTTGAACTGAGTCGCACTGGCATTGGTTTAACTACAGTATGTGATGATAAAAATCGTGTTATTGGAGTGTTTACTGACGGCGATTTAAGGCGCTGGATAGCGCGTGGACATTCTTTAAAGGACCCAATAAATATTGCGATGACTAAACCTGGATACTGTATTTCTAAAGAATGGCATGCAAGTATTGCCTTAAAAGCTTTATATCAGCGCAATATTACGGTTGCTCCAGTAATAGATAAAATTGGAACGTTAGTAGGTTTAATAAACATACATGATTTACATAGATCTGGGATTAATATTTAATTCTAAATTTTTAATGAAATGATAAAATCAATGCAGTAAACAAAGCTTTTTTAGCATAAAAATGCACTTTTATATATATAAAAGTTGTTTTAAGTTTGACTCCCCTGACTGGATTCGAACCAGTGACATACGGATTAACAGTCCGTTGTTCTACCAACTGAACTACAGAGGAACCAAATGTTATTTTTTAAAACAATTATATAATACTACTTTGGTATCTAAAATAATACAAGTGTTTTATTTTAAAAATAGTAATTTTTGATTTAGCATTGTGTTTTAATATGAGAACAATATATATTGTTGATGTGTATTGTATAATGATAGTTAGTTAATTTTTTAGTATTTATAGTTTTATATGTTCATTAATTATTAGGAGAGATGCCGGAGTGGTTGAACGGGACGGTTTCGAAAGCCGTTTTAAAGATAATAATTTTATCTTTCAAGGGTTCGAATCCCTTTCTCTCCGTTTATAAAATTTGATAGATTGTTGTATAATTGAATTACTATAAATAAATATAGATTTATATATTAAATATATTATAAGAACAATTATGCTAATTACTACTTTGTAGTAACGCTACGTATTTGTCAAGTGTATTGTTAGAGTAATAATTATTTATTTATTAAATAATATAGAGTTAATATTTATTGATATTGAATATAAATCGTTATATGCATAAATTTATGTGTTTTTATTTTTTTATAAAATAGATATACCAATACTACATATTATTATATGTAGGTCTTTTATGCATAGAATATTATTAATTACATATTAATTTTATGTGTACAGCGCATGATTTTCATATATAAATATATCTTATATTAGGATTTAAATTTATTAAACGTAATAATTAGTTATTATAGAATTTAGAGTCATTATAGATATTTAATTATAATTAAATATAATTTTTTTGTTTAATTGTACATCAGACATATATTTAGTGCATAAATATTTTTATGTTAGTGAATTTTATTATTTTAAATAATAATATATATATTGAAAAATATATAGATAGATATTGTTAATAGTACAGTTATAAATATAGTATTAGTGATATGTAAGAAGAAAGGAATACGGTGAGAAAGGGATTCGAACCCTTGATACATTAATTTTGTATGTATACATGCTTTCCAGGCATGCTCCTTAAGCCTCTCGGACATCTCACCTGCATCTATCTATATATAATATACCTCATTTTTATAATAGTTTAATATAAACTTTGTGTTATATAAAATTTTACTTTCATTGAGTAGAGAGTAATATTTATGAATGTTGTAGTTTTTATATTTTTGTTTTATATAATATGAATTTATTTGTTTTTTAAGTTTAATTTTATTAAATGTATATTTAATTTATATTAAATTAATTTCTTAAAATTTTTACATAAATTAAAATTTGTTTTTTTTAGGGTAATTATTATGCAGTAAAGATTTAAAAGAATAATGTCGAAATTGATAGTACAATCCTAGTAACGTGATTAATCCAATCATGCTTAAAACGAACCATGGTAATTGTATAAAGTTATATTCTTTTCCGATATCGTATAACCAACCACTGCCACTATAGCCTAAGGTGCCTCCTAAAGCAATACTTAATTTATTAAAGCCTATGTAGCTGCTGCGTGCTTTATAATCTGTTAATAGCGCTCCCAATGTTTCTCTAGCAGGTTCAGCAATAATAGATCCAATATAAAATAAGCTAATTAGTATTAATAATGTATGTAGATTTGTTACTAATCCAATAGGAAATAAACTAATTATCATCGTTATTAAGCCTATCATTAATCGTGTTTCTAGTGTGAAGTATTTTTCACTCCAAACATTAATGGGAATAATGAATATTAGAGATAAAATTGCTTCTATAATGTATATCCATTTTATATATGATAATTGTCCAGAAATTTCATGAATGCGAATAGGTATCATTAATATTACTTGAGCAGATAGAATATAATAACCGGTGAGTGTAAAAACATAAATTATAAAGCGTTGATTATTGAGAACTTTTTTTATTCCTTCGTATAATGAATAATGTGAGCTAGAGATTTTATATGCTGGTAGTCTCCATGCATTAAAAATTCCTGCTATAAAGAATAGCGCTGCTCCAGTAAAACATACTAGTTTAAAATTATATTGTAATAGCCATGTACCTAGCACTATGCCTATTATAGCGCATATGCTGTCTTCTAACATTAGAATAGAATAAAATCTTCCTAATTCCCATGGTCGAACTAATTTTATAACTAACGCTGTTCTTGGAGGGTCAAATAATGTTCCTCCTAGAGCGGAGAATATACATGATACGCATAATAGTATAGGAGTATTTGACATACTCATTATAATAAATCCTAGAGTTCGCATAAATAGTCCAGAGACAATCATAGGTTTAGCACCTAATTTATCGGCGAATGCTCCACTTATTATACCTAAGCCTTGCTGAATAAATTGTCTTAATCCTAACGCAAATCCTACTAAAAATGCTCCCCAACCTAGTTGTTCTACAAAATATATTGAGATAAGTGGAAATACAACATAAAAACCTATTACCACAAACATATTGTCTATAATTAAAAAATATTTCCCTGATCTTCTAGCTTTTGATATTGTACCCATGTATCACCATATATATTGTATATAAGTTACTATTCACTGTGTTATGTGCTTAATATTTGAAAGTGGCAATATTTATTTTTAAGCGTATATAGCGTATCAGCACAAGATGTACGAATGTGTCATTGATCAATGTAAATGTGCGGTGATTTTTATAAATATATTTTATATAGCATCTCTGATTTATTAGTTAAAATTAATTAAATTAGTGAATTATGTTGTGTTGATTAAATATTTTTATCTCAATGACAACACTATTATCTTTATCAAGATAATAGTGTTGTCATTGACACGTTGTCTTCATATAAATAGATTATATAGTTTAATTTTGTATATTTTTTGTAAAAATATATGTTTTATTACATATGGTATATTATATCAGAGATATAGGCATTATAGTGGATATATCTATTATGGTATAGATTTGATTAGATATCATATTTATTTATATAGGTAGTATTTAGAATAATAGTGCAAATTTAAAATTTTAATTTAGTTATGAATAATAGGGTTACTTAAATGATAATAAGTATATTATATATTATGATATTGTTTCATTAAAATAGTATGCATTTATTAAAATCATTGACTATGACTAGTATAGTAACGATGTTATCTCGTGTTTTGGGTTTTATTAGAGATACATGTATAGCTAGGCATTTTGGGGCTGGGATTATAACGGATGCATTTTTTATAGCTTTTAGATTACCTAATTTATTACGACGTATTTTTGCGGAAGGAGTGTTTTGTCAAATTTTTTTATCGACATTATCAAAATATAGATGTTGCGCAAATACAGAAGAAGTACGAGTATTTATTTCAAGAGTTTCTGGTATTTTAATGCTAATAATTAGTATTATAATATGCATTGGCTTGCTAGAAGCACCCAGAATCATTATATCAACTGTTCCTGGAATTAACAATTCTGTAGAAAAATTTTCTATTACTGTTTCAATGTTTAGAATCATGTTTCCTTATATATTATTAATATCATTAGCATCATTAATAGGAATTGTTTTAAATACTTATAATATTTTTATTGCGCCATCATTAACACCGATTTTTTTGAATTTAAGTATGATAAGTTTTATGTTGTTTTCAGAATATTTATATTGTCATGTTTCTATTATAGGATTAGCTTGGTCGGTAATAGTAGGAGGTGGCTTACAGTGTATTTATTGTATGTTTTTGTTAAAGAAAATTGATATGTTAGTTTATCCAAAAATACATTTTAATGATAATAGAGTATGTAGATTATATAGATTGATGATTCCTGCGATAATTGTGGTTTCAAGTAGTCAGATATCATTCATTATTAATATTTTTCTTGCCTCTTTTTTACAAGATGGGTCTATTTCGTGGATGTATTATGCAGATAGATTAATGGAATTACCTATAGGAGTTTTTGGAGTAACATTAACTACTATTTTGTCGCCGTATTTATCTCGATGTATTTTTAAGAAAAATTATAAAGATTATTTTAACATAGTGAAAATCGGGATTCGATTGTCTTATGTGTTAAGTATGCCATGCGTTGTTATTTTATGTGTTTTATCTAAACCATTGGTAATAACATTATTCAAATACGGAAAATTTTCAGAATTTGATGTGTTAATGACACAGTATTCAGTAATTGCGTATGCAATAGGATTACCTGCATTAATATTGATTAAGGTTTTGACATCCGCTTTTTACGCACGTTCTGATATTAGAATTCCAATTTATATTGTAATGATTACAATGGTTTTTGCTCAAGTAATTAATATATCATGTATTCATGTGTTAAAACATGTAGTTTTTTCTGTTTCTGTGAGTTTAAGTGCATGGTTTAATGCAGGTTTATTATACTGGATTTTTAAAAAAAAATATTATTTTTGTAATAAATCTAGATGGTTTTTGTTTTTTAGTCGAATAATAATATCGATTTTCGTAATGTTATTAGTGTGTTTAGGGTTATTAATATATATACCTGATTGGTCGCAAGGAGGTATAATATATAGATTTATTAAAATGATAATGGTGTTAGTGTTAGTTATTAGTAGTTATTGTGTTGTTTTATGGTGTGTGGGTATTCGTGTAAAAGATTTTGTTTTTTTGGGTAAACAAAACTAATGTGATCATGTAATCTTTACATATATCTTATTGTTTTAATTCCCAAAAGGTTTAAACCTGTCTTTAAAATACGTGCAGTAATAAATGCTAATTTAAGTCTACTATATTTTTTATAGATATCGTTGATCTGAAGAATTGGGCAATTTTCATAAAATGATGAAAATAGCACAGAAACTTTATATAGATATGAGCACAGTATATGCGGGCTGCCTTGATTGGCTGTGTTAACGATGGTTTCTTCAAATTGTAATAAACATATAGCTAAAGATATTTCTTCCGAAGTTTCTAACTGTATATTATTTTTTGTAAATTTGTGATGGTAATATTTAGAATTTTTAAATTTTTTAAAAATTGAAAAGATCCTAGTATATGCGTATTGTATATATGGAGCGGTTTTGCCATTAAAATTCAACATATTGTCCCAATTGAATATATAATCTGTAGTACGATTTTTTGATAATTCGGAGTATTTAATAGCTCCTATACTAATAGTATGTGCTATTTTGTTGATTTGTTTTTTATATTTTAAATTATATTTTTTTTGTGATATTAATTTATGAGCGTGCTCTAAAGCTTCATCTAGTAATGTTTTTAATTTTACAGTATAACCAGAACGTGATTTAAATGGTTTCCCGTCTTTTCCTAATAACATGCCACAAACGTGATGTTCTAATATAGTTGTTTTTTTTATATAGTTAGCTGCTTTAGCGATTTCCCATATTTGAGATAAGTGTTGTTTTTGTCTAGAATCAGTATAATAAATAATTCGATCAGCTTTTAAAGTTTCACAACGATATTTTATGCAAGCAATATCAGTTGTGCTATATAAATATGCACCATCTTTTTTTTGTATAATAACTCCGAAGTCAGAAGAATTATGTCTTTGATGAGAATTTTTAAGGAATACTACAGTTGCTCCGTTACTTTTAACCGCTAATTTTTTATTTTTTAGATCTGTTATAATATCTGGTACCATGTGATGATAAAAACTTTCTCCCATGATGTGGTGTTTTTTTAAAGTGATATTTAATCGTTTATATGTATCTTGATTATTTAGGATGGAGATGTCTACTAGTTGTTTCCATATTTGAGAGCATTGTTTGTTGCCTTGTTGTAATTTAACGACATAATGTCTGGATAATTCAGCAAATTTAGGATCGTTATCATAAATTTTTTTTGCTTTACGATAGAAACTTTCTAATTTAGATAATGTTGTTATCTGATGATTTAGTAAAAGCTCCTTTTGAATATGTGTTGCTATATATGCAATAAGCATGCCAAATTGTGTACCCCAATCTCCTAGATGATTTACTCTAATTACATTATGTCCTAAGAACGATAAAATACGAGCGATACTATCTCCAATTACCGTAGATCTTAAATGTCCAACATGCATTTCTTTTGCGATATTTGGGCTAGAATAATCAATGACAATAGTTTTTGCAGTAGTTGTTGGTATAACCCCTAAATTAGATGTAATAAAAATATTGTTAAGTTGTATAGATATCCATTTTGGGCATAAAGATATGTTAATAAATCCTGGTTTTTCGATTGTTATTTTTTTAGCAATATTATTTAAGTTAATAACATTAATAATTTTTTTTAGAAGTGTTTCAATAGGAATATTTATTTTTTTAGACAGTTTGATTATTCCATTAATTTGATAGTTTCCAAATTTTTTTTGTGTTGATTGTTGAACTTGTATTGTAGATAAAAGAGATTTATTGATAATTGGTAATAAAGTTTGATGTATTTTTTTAAGTAAAAGTATTTGAATATTCATATAAGTTATTTAAAGGTATGTGTAATTTTAATTGAAGATAATTTGTGTACAAAAATATTTTTGTAAGTTGTAATAGCTTATTGTTTATAATAATAAATATTCTATAGAAATATTACACTTTAATATTAATAATATTGGTATTAATCATATAATGAGTTTATATTAAAAGTTTTTTGGGATTGTTTATATATTTATATATTTTACATATTTTAGTAATTTAGAGTATTTAAATATAAGTTATATATGATGCAATGAAACATTGTAAGTTTATATTCTATTATATAGATTATTTATATGTAATCTTATTAAGATAGTTTTAATAAAAAGATAAATATTATTTATATGGTTTGTGATCGATAGGAATAACATGGATTGTTTTATATGAAGATTGTTATATATGTATATTACAAGTACTATATAGTAAATAGTATATTATTAATAAAGTTAATAAATTAAGGATTTTTTATGCGTACTGCATATTGTGGGCAATTAAATATATCTCATAAAGGTTTAAAAGTAGTGTTATGTGGTTGGGTGAATAGATATCGTAATTTTGGTAAATTAATTTTTGTAGATTTACGTGATAGAGAAGGTTATGTACAAGTATGTTTTGATATTATGCAATACAAAGAAATGTATGAGTCTGCAGTAATATTAAAACCGGAATTTTGTATAAAAGTTATAGGTATAGTTAAAGAAAGACCAAAAAACCAAATTAATTATGATATATCTACAGGTGAAATTGAAATAGCTGCAGAATCTGTTTTTATTTTAAATAGCTCTGATCCATTACCATTAAATATTAACCAAAAGAATTTTGAGGAGAATAGATTAAAGTATCGTTATCTTGATCTAAGATCTACATCTATGTTGAGTCGTATAAAAATACGATCTCGTGTTATATCAATTGTTCATAATTTTATGGAGTTAGAAGGTTTTTTAAATATTGAGACGCCAATATTAACGAAGGGTACTCCAGAAGGTTCACGTAATTATATTGTTCCTAGTAGGTTACATGCAGGTAAAAATTATGCATTACCTCAATCACCTCAGGTATTTAAACAGCTATTAATGATTGCTGGATTTGATAGATATTATCAAATAGCTAAATGTTTTAGAGATGAAGATTTACGTGCAGGGCGTCAGCCAGAATTTACGCAGATTGATGTTGAAACTTCTTTTATGGAAGCATCCAAAATACGTTTCCTTATGGAGATGTTAATTAGAGTTATTTGGAAAAAAATTTTGAATGTAGAATTAGATAAGTTTTCGCAGTTTACATATGCTGAAGTGATGCGACGTTTCGGTTCTAGTGCTCCTGATTTGAGGAATCCCGTAGAAATTTTTGATATTACGCATTTATGTCAATCGATGTTGAGAGGTAATTTATTGTCTCCAGATATAAACAATAGGAATATACAGATTGTTGCAATTAAAATTACTAATGGAATAAATTTATCTAAAATACAATTTAATAGATGTATTAGTTATTTAGAAACATGTAATTTACAGAAATTAATATGGTTAAAAATTGATGTAGTTGGTGAAAAAATAGTAAAAGAAATGAAAAAATTAATTAATGGTTTTATGACAGTATCTGAGATAGATTTTTTATTACAGCAAATAATTATTAGAAATAATGATCTTTTATTTTTTGGTATTAGTCACAACAAAAATAATAAATTTGATATAAGTTTGTTAGATTCTTTAAGAAATCAACTGGGTGATAATTTATCTTTAGTTAAGAGAAATATTTGGGCGCCATTATGGATAGTAGATTTTCCAATGTTTAAAAAAAACGATGATAATAAATTAGTTTCTATGCATCATATGTTTACTGCTCCTAAAAATTGTGATGTTAGGGAGTTATTAAGTAATCCGTTATTAGCAACTTCAGAAGCATATGATATGGTGATAAATGGGTGTGAAGTGGGTAGTGGGTCTATGCGTATTAATTTATTTGATATGCAAGAGGCGGTGTTTAATATTTTAGGAATTTCTTTGCAACAACAACGAAAAAAATTTGGTTATTTAATAGAAGCATTAAAGTATGGAGCACCTCCACATGCTGGATTAGCGCTGGGATTAGATCGTTTAGTTATGTTATTAACTGGTTCTAAAAATATTAGAGATGTAATTGCTTTTCCTAAAACTACAGCAGGGACAGATATTATGGTTGATGCTCCTGATTAGTGGTTTTACTATGGAGTATTTAGATAATTATAATTCTTGATTTTTAGAAAATTATTGAATATGTGTATGAGCACATTATAAATTAATCATATATTAAAGTGAGTGAATAAACATTAAATTTTTAAAAGTAAAGAATAAAATTTTATTTTAGTAAAATATATGAAGTATTAATTCGTAAATCTAATGATGCAGATTACATATATGTGTATAGATATGTAGGTATACAAATTAAAATTTTTATTTTATTTTTATGTTTTAATTTTATTAGGAATATTTTTTGAGATATTACAGTATAAAGATACAAATCAGTATTTGGTGTGATGTAATAGTTAGTTTTTTGAGATTGGTATATCGTTATTTGTATAAATATTTTTTTGCAATGTTGTTTGTGTTATCTATATTTATAATTATGGTTATTTGGAAATCTTTAATTCAAAACACATTAAATAGAAACAACAAGCATTTTAATAAAGCAATTTTTTTTATTAGAAGTAATGATTTCTATTACAGTGACGATTGTGTAAAAAATAAAAAAAAAATTAGTTACAAATCTTATGATAATTTTTTATTATATAGTATTTGTTTATATAACAAAAAATTATCACAGGATTTTTGCACAATTTCTAATATATCAGAGAAAAATAATATTTTTAATACTAGACTAAAGGTGTTGGACAGTGGGTTTTATGATGTAAATAGATCAGGTATTATGGTTGTAATAAAACAATCTCTGGCATTAAAAAATAGATATATAGACCAAATATTATTTTGGTGGATCGTTACGATAAAAAAAATAATGTCTTTCCTGATGATTGCTAATTGTTCTGATAGAAATATTGATATTTTTTTAAAAAATATTGATACCTCTTTTGTAAAAGGTGTGATTAAATTTTTAAATTTATTAGGTAATGAAATAACTCCTGCTATTTTATTTATAGGTGAGTTAAGAAATGGAACATTTATTGAGGGTGCTCGTTCTTTAGGAATTAAAGAGAAGTATATTAAAGATGTAGTTAATGCGCTGCAATATCAATTAGATTTTAGAAAATTACATAAGGGCGATAGGTTTGCCATATTAATTTCTGTAATATTGCAAAATAATCATATTGTAGATGGTAAGCTTATAGGAGCTAGATTGTATACTTCCGGAAAAAATTATTATATTTTTCGAGCAAATAATGGTCAATTTTATGATAGAGAAGCTATGCGATTAGGGCAGAATTTCATACGTTTTCCAATAGGTAGAGCATTTCGTATATCATCTAACTTTAATTTAAATAGATTAAATCCTGTAACTGGTAAAGTGTCCCCGCATGCTGGAGTTGATTTTGCTGTTCCAGTTGGAACACCTATTTGTTCTGTAGGAGACGGTGAAGTTATTGTAAGTAAGTATAGTAAAATTGCTGGTAATTATATTGCTATTAAACATGGATGTTTTTGTGTAACGCGATATATGCATTTAAAAAAGGTTTTAGTATATTCTGGGCAAAAAGTGATAAGGGGAGAAAAAATAGCATTATCTGGTAATACTGGTAGGTCTACTGGACCCCATTTGCATTTTGAAATGTGGATTAATCATCGTCCTGTAAATCCATTAACTTTTAATATTGTAAATGTTGAGAAATTATTAGGTAGTGAACGTCTAATATTTTTAGAGCAAATAAAAAAGATTTCTTCTGTGTTACATTTTGATTAAATTTTACTTAAATAAATTTTTACATTTTATTCAATTTTAATTACGTAAAATTTGCAAATACATTAAATGTAGGAGTCTATATATTTTTTAAAAATATAGAAATTTAATGGTCATATATTTATATATTGAAATTTTATATAGTATGTTAAACAATTACACTTGTAAAATATAACTAATATTGGTAACTCTACATTTAGAGTGCGTATTATTTTGTATTATAACTACTAGTTCTCCGGGTAATATAAAGTCCTTTTTATATAGTAAATTACTAGCGTATCTAGCATCTGTAAAATTATCTGTAGTTCTATGAAAATAAATCGGAATTACCCCTTTGTATAGAGTCATAATATTTAAAATATGTTTATGATGTGATAATGCAAAAATAGGTAATTTTGAATTGATTCGAGACATTAACAGTGTAGTATTTTCAAATTCAGTTAAAGCAATTATAGCTTTAACTCCTTCCAAATTGTTCGCTGTATACATAGCGGCTATAGCAATAGCTTCATCAGTATTTTTAATTTTTTTTTTATAATTAAAATTAGTTAAATAGTTGGGATCTGAAATTTTTTCAGCTCCTAAGCATACTTTAGCCATAGTAGCTACAGTTTCGGATGGATATTGTCCTGTAGCGGTTTCAGCAGATAACATTACTGCATCAGTTCCATCTAATACTGCGTTAGCTACATCCATAATTTCAGCTCTTGTAGGCATGGGGTTATATATCATCGATTCCATCATTTGTGTAGCAGTAATGACTGCTCGATTATGAATACGCGCTCTGTTTATTATTTTTTTTTGTATCTCTACTAATGCTGGTTCTCCAATTTCTACTCCTAAATCTCCGCGTGCTACCATTACAGCATCTGATGCAGTAATAATATCATCTATTGTTTCATTAGAAACTACTACTTCTGCTCGTTCTATTTTGGAGATAATTTTTGCATGACTTCCAGCTTTTTTAATTAATTTTCGCGCATCATTTAAGTCTATGCTACTCCTAGGAAAAGATATTGCTAAATAATCTACTCCTATTTCCGCTGCAGTGATTATATCTATTTTATCTTTTTCTGTTAAGACTTTAGCGCTAAGCCCGCCCCCTAATTTATTGAGTCCTTTATTATTAGATAATATTCCTCCGGTAATAACTGTAGTAAAGATTTTATTGTTATGAATTTTTATAACTTTTATTTGAATTTTTCCGTCGTCTAGCAGTAATAAATCTCCTGGTTGCACATCTTCTCCAAGATTTTCATAATCTACTCCTAGACATTTATAATGATTTTTATTATTTTTTGTTATTGGATCTAGCAATAGATTATCTCCATGTTTTAGCAGTACTGATTTGCCATATGAAGTTGAAATCCGAATTTTAGGTCCTTGTAAATCTCCTAAGATAGCAATAAACTTTCCGAGTTTATTGGCTATTTCTCGTACTTTTTTTGCTCGTATGAAGTGTTTTTTTTTATCGCCATGAGAAAAATTTAATCGTACAATATCTGCTCCTGAAATAATGATTTTTTCAAGATTGTTATTTTTATCAGTAGAAGGACCTAAAGTAGCAATAATTTTGGTTCTTCTAAATAATTGTGTCATGTAAACTCCTTTATTGTTTAGGATATGGTTTTATACAGGATATTTTATATATCAATATAATTTTAACATTTGCTATCGATATCTTTAAACAATTTGATAAATTTTTAAAAAGATTGATAATATAATCAAGTGATATTAAATTGATAATATTTATAATTGTTTGTATTTTATATGGAAAAAAATTTTATTTAAATTATAATTTATGTAATTTAATTAATTTTGATATTTTGTACCAAAAATTTTTTTGGTTTATTGTGATATTTTTAAGTGTGTGTGTTGTGGGATATATAGCGTTTGTTATTGAGTATTTGTATGATATCTACTTATAGATATATAAAATATAATGATTCTATAATCATTTAATTATATTTAGGTTGTATTCTATATACAGTATTCAATAGAATTAAACGGTTTTACTTGTGTAAATTTATATATTTATGATGTGTATGTTTTATTATACGGTTTAATATTTTTATATTTTAAATGTTATTAAAAGTGTTGTATTTCTAAAATCAGAGAATTAATATGCAATCAATGCCTTATGCGCTTCAAGCATGTAACTTAATTATTTTCGGAGCTAAAGGTGATTTAGCGTGTAGGAAATTATTTCCATCATTATATCAACTAGAGAAATTAGGTGTTATGCATCCGGATACACGTGTTGTTGGTGTAGGTCGTGCTAAATGGGATATATTTTTATATATTGAATTTATATATGTTGCTTTAAAAAAATTTATACGGGAACCGATTGAGGAATCTATTTGGAATATTTTAAGTAATCGGATTGATTTTTGCAATTTAGATGTGTGTCATACTGAACGTTTTGTGTGTTTATTAGATAAAATAAAAAATTTAGATATTGTGACAATACATTATTTTGCAACTCCTTCTAGTACTTTTGGTTCTATATGTAAAGGTTTGAGTTCTATTGGTTTAAATAAAACAATGAATCGTGTAGTAGTAGAAAAACCATTAGGAACTGATTTGGTTTCTGCTCGATGTATTAATGCACAAATTGCAAAATATTTTGAAGAAAAACAAATTTTTCGTATGGATCATTATTTAGGTAAAGAAACAATTTTAAATTTATTGGCATTACGTTTTGCAAATTGTTTGTTTTTTGCAAATTGGGATAATAGTACTATAGATCATGTGCAAATTACTGTAGCAGAAGAAGTAGGTATAGAAGGTCGTTGGGGTTATTTTGATGCGATAGGTCAAATGCGGGATATGATACAAAGTCATTTATTACAAATTCTTACTATTATAGCTATGTCGCCTCCGGTTAGTTTAAGCGCTGATTATATTAGGGATGAAAAAGTTAAAGTGCTTCGTGCGTTACGGAAAATTGATAATAGTAATATGCCTTTTGTTTCGGTACGTGGACAGTATACATCTGGATTTATTAAAGGGAAACCGGTACCAGGATATTTAGAAGAAAAAGGCGCTAATAAAAATAGTAATACTGAGACGTTTGTATCGATTCGTGTAAATATAGATAATTGGCGTTGGTTCGGAGTACCTTTTTATTTGCGTACCGGAAAAAGATTACCAGATAAGTTTTCTGAGATTGTGGTGTTTTTTAAAAAGCCAGTAATTAATTTATTTTGTGATTCACATGTTGATTTACCGAATAATAAGTTGATTATTAGATTACAATCACACGAAGGCATAAATATTCAAATTTTGAATAAAATACCCGGATTAGGCTATCAACATCGTTTAAAAGTTACTGATTTAAATTTAAGTTTTCATAAAGTTTTTTCGAAAGAATATGTATTTATTGATGCATATGAGCGTTTATTGTTAGAAATTATGCGTGGAGATCAAGCTTTATTTGTACGACACGATGAAATAGAAGAATCTTGGAAATGGGTTGATTCGGTTATACAATCCTGGACATGTAAAAATAATATGATGTTTGCTAAACTTCAGTTATATCGTGCTGGTACTTGGGGTCCTAAAGATTCAAATAGTATGATATCTAAAGACGGACGTATTTGGAATGAATATTAAATATATTATTGTTATGTTATATAGTGTATTATTGTTGTAGGGATTGTAAGAAAATTTTGAATGTTTTTAGAATGAGTATTCATGTAGAAATTTAAATTATTTGGTATATATTAGCTCATTCTTTGTTGGACGGTATTAATATATGTATGTATAAAAATATTTATTTTATTTAGGAGAAAATAAAATTTCATGATGCGTATTATGTTGTTTATTGTTACAAATTTATTAGTAATGATATTGTTTGGTAGTGTTTTAAGTTGTATTGGAAATTGTTCATCTAGTACATTTGAGTTGATAAAAATTGCTAGTATTTTTGGTTTTTTGGGAGCGTTTATTTCTTTATTGTTATCAAAATTTATAGCTTTATCTACAGTTAATGGTGTTGTAATTAATAAAGCATCTAATGACATGGAAATTTGGATATTGGAGAGTATTCGTAATCAGTCTAAAAAATTATGTATTTCTGCACCGCAATTAGCTATTTATGATTCTGTAGATATGAATGCTTTTGCTACTGGGTTTAGGAAAAATGCAGCATTAATAGCTGTTAGTAGCAGTTTATTAAAAAATATGAGTCGAGATTCTATAGAAGCTGTTATTGCTCATGAAATTAGTCATATTGCTTCTGGTGATATGGTAACTATGACTCTTATTCAAGGAGTTATGAATACTTTTGTAATTTTTATATCGCGTAGTCTTTCTAGATTAATTGAATTTTGTTTGTTATATAACAGTGATCGGAATAGTAGTATTAGCGCGCATGATAATGATCATTATAATTTTGATACGCCTTCTTTAATATATGTTGTTATAACATCAATATTAGAAATGTTATTTGGAATGCTTGCAAGCATAGTAGTATTTTGGTTTTCACGTCGTCGTGAATTTTATGCAGATTCTGGAGCAGCAAAGTTAGTAGGATGTAAAAATATGATTTGTGCTTTACAAGAATTGCAATGCGATATTGAATCTAATAATATATCCAATAGCGTGATGACATTGTATATTAATAGTGTTAAGAAAACTAATATTTTAAGTAATTTGTTTGCATCACATCCTTCTTTAGAGCATCGTATAGAAGCATTACGTAATGGTACTTATTTTTAAAAATATCAATAGAATAAAATGTATTTTTAGCAGTAAAAATATTTTTTAATTTTTTGTTAAATTTATTGTTCGAATAGTTTTGTATGAATTAATATATATTATATTTGTTGTTATAATAACGGTTGTTTGTTTGTGTATTTAAATGGTTGTTTCATGAGATTTACAAATTAAAGAATAAATGTTATATTGTCAATGTAATGATTAAGGTAGGTTGGTTTAATTATTATTAATATTTTTATTGTTTTTTAATTTGAAATATCTTGTAGATTGGAGGGTAGTTATTATAGGTTAGTTATATTAAATTTTTATTATTTTAGTATTAGAAATAGAAATTTTCTATATTCTAATATAGAAGTGTTATGTACAATATAATTGTTTTGTGTTTTTTATTTTAGTTATAAGGTATATAATAAATGTTAGGTAAACCGATATATGTTTCTGTGTGCAGGTGATGTTTTAGTAAATTTAGTAAAGAGAGTATTGTACTATACTGTAATTTCCTTTTATTTAAATATTGCTCGAGATAATAAGTTCGGTTTGTCTTTTAATCGTTGTTGTGGTAAATGTAAATACTTTAAAGGAAATATGTAAGATGGCAAAAATTAAAGGTCAAGTAAAGTGGTTTAATGAATCTAAAGGTTTTGGTTTTATTACTCCGTCGGATGGTAGTAAAGATGTATTTGTACATTTTTCTGCTATTCAAGGTAATGGATTTAAAACTCTTGCTGAGGGACAAAACGTTGAATTTGAAATTCAAGATGGTCATAAAGGTCCGTCCGCTGTTAATGTTATAGCATTGTGATAATTTTAAGTACAAAATACTAATTTTTATTAGCATTTTGCATAGTATAATTAGGTGTTTTTAAATAAATCTTCAAGGAGATTATTATATTGTATAAGTAGTAAGTTATTGATGGTATACGTGATATGCTAATATATATTGTAAGTTGATTTTTTTGAGTTAATATAATAGTTGTTAGTGTTTTGGTATAATTCATTATAGATATTATATATATGAAATTAGGAAAATTATTATATATTAGTTACCACTAAAATAGAGAGTGAGGGCGAATGTTGTGTTGATGCGCCCTCACTCTCTATTTTAGTGGTAACTAATATATAATAATTTTAACTCAAAATACCAAACCAATACCCAAAAATTCCAAATCCAAAAAATCCCATAATTATCCATAATGCGTTAATTTTATTGTTTAACAACCACATACACATAAATGTTAATAATAAAGGCACAAAACCCGGCATTAGTTGATCCAAGATATTTTGAACGGTAGTAATAGTTACATTGCCGCTATTATCGGTAACAGTAGATAATACATATGGCATGTTGATATGAGTCCATTTATTTACTAACGCGCCCATCACAAATAGACCTAAAATAGAAGCACCTTCTGTTAATTTTTGTAATACACCTTTTCCCATATCATTAACGATATTAATTCCTTTTTTATAACCATATACTATTCCATAGTAACGTACTATTAATCGTGTTATATTAAATAGTATGAAAAATAGACATGGTCCTAATAAATTTCCACTAATAGCAATTCCAGCCCCCAATGCTGCAAACACTGGTCTAGCAGTGCCCCAAAATATTGGGTCTCCTATTCCAGCAAATGGACCCATTAATCCTACTTTTAATCCATTTATAGCAGCATTATCTACAGAGGCGCCATTAGCTTTTTTTTCTTCCATTGCCATAGTGACTCCTAATATAGGAGCAGCAACATATGGGTGTGTATTAAAAAATTCTAAATGTCTTTTAATTGCTTCTTTTTGTTCTGTACTATTTTTAGTATATAAACGTTTTATTACTGGAATCATAGAAAAACAAAACCCTAAAGCTTGCATACGTTCAAAATTCCAGGACCCTTGAAAAATATTAGAACGAATAAAAACAGCACGTATATCACTGTTGTTTATTTTTTTTATTTGTTGAGTATCTTTGATCATTTTAGAAGTATTAATCATTATTATTACCTATTAATCTAGTTCATTGTCCAGTGTATTTGTAGATTGAATAGTTGATGTATGAGGGTTATTATTTTTTGGAGCTTGATTATAACGTGGAGAAAGCTGTATATATAATATAGCTAGTATAACGCCAATTATACCTAATGCGACTAAATTAAAGTCACTGAATGCTGTAATAACAAATCCTAGATAAAAAAATGGCATTAAATATCCAGCTCGCATCATATTAATAACCATAGCGTATCCTACTACGACAATTATACCCCCAGCAACATTTAAACCATTAGTTATTACTTCTGGAATTGCACGTAGCATACTATGTACAATTTCAGTTCCTACAGAAATTCCAACTACGGTAGCTGGAATGGCAACTCGCATAGCCTGTAACATTAGTGCTAAAATATGAATCCAATTTAGTATTGTTATATTACATTTTTCTGCTGCTGTATCAGCGGCGTGTTGAAAGGCTACAGTAATAGTACGAACAATAATGGTTAATACTTGTCCCGCTGCTGCTAAAGGAATAGCTAATGCTATTCCTGTTCCTATAGGTTGTTTTCCTAAAATTACTAAAATAGTAGATATGATAGATGCTAAGGCAGTATCAGGCGCCACTGCAGCTCCTATATTCATCCATCCTAACGCTATCATTTCTAAGGTTCCTCCTATCATAATACCGGTTTTTATATCTCCTAGTATTAATCCTATTAGTGTACATGCAATTAACGGCCTATGACATTGAAACTCGTCTAATATTGAGCCCATACCTATGACACAAGAGACAATAAATAATAATGTAATTTGAAGTGTACTAATTTCCATGTTGGTTTCCTGAATATATACAAAATAATATAATATTTATATTATGTAGGTAACTTAGTTATAAGTTATTTATTGTATTTATTATTTGCATAATTTTTGTTGGTGGATCTGATGGTACTTTACGTGCTTCTAATTCGATTCCATATGTATCGAGTTTTTTAAAAGCTTCTATATCTTTTTTATCTACTGATATAACATTGTTAATTTGTTTTTTGTTTTCATAAAATGCCATTCCTCCAATATTTACTGAACGTATAGGTACTCCGCCTTCAACTAATCTTAAGACATCTGTGGGATTTGTGAATAACATAATTACTCTATTTTCAGCATATTTTGGGTTATTATATACACGTATAGTTTTTTCTACATCTAATACATGGGCGGTCACCCCGGGAGGGGTAACTTGAGTAAGTAAAGTTTTTCTAATTGAATCTTTAGCGATATTATCATTTACTACGATAATGCGTTGAATATTATATTCTTTTACCCAACGCGTTACTACTTGTCCATGAATTAGTCTATCATCTATACGTGCTATGCAAATGAGCATATTATTACTATTTTTTTTATTTAAAATATCGAATTGAGTAATGGGTTTGTCAACATCGTGTATTGTATGTTCATTGTCGATATTTTCTGAAAATCTTACGGATTTTACACTTTCTATTCCAGATGTTAATGCAATTTTGACTAATTTTTGGAGAGAATTTATATGTTCTCGTGCTAGAAATATTTCTATTAACATGGGTATATTAACACCAGTGATTATATCACAATTTTTTTTATATGAAATAATATTATGTGCAGCATTAAAAGGGCTGCCCCCCCACGTATCTATTAGAAATAATAGACCAATATTTATATCAAGTTTTGATAAATGTTCATTATATTTTTTAATTAATATTTCAGTATTTTCCTCAGGCAGTAAATTAACCCATGCTACATTTTTTTGTTTTCCTGCAATAATTTCTGCAGTTCTAATTAATTGTTCCGATACAGTACCATGAGCTCCTAGTATGATAGCAATAGTCACTATATTGTCCTCTTGTATAGATTTGCGCAAATTTATTCTATTAAGAATAGGCGTTTGCTTTATAAAAGTTCACTATTTTATTTATTTTTAATAGAAAATTAACTTTATAAAAATATATCAATATTTTGTTATTGTATCTGAATTATTTATATATACGTAGTATGTATTGAATTAATTAGTAAAAATTATAAAAATATGAAGTATATTATACTGTTTTTTAGCACAATAAAAGTTGATTTTTTTATATTTCTATTAATTAATAGAATATTTGATAAAAAGTATTTTGTGTACTACATTATGATAATAGCATGCTATAAAATAATAGGTATATGATATTTTTATATATTGATTCTTTGAGCAATAACCTCCTCTGATACTAAATTATATTAGTTATTATTTAATTCATTTCTTGTCATTAATTATGTGATCGATTATTTAATATGTATATTTTAAATATAAATACATCATATAGTGGTTTGTTATTTAATATTTAATGGAGAATAGAATTATGGATTTTTTAACAGACATATCGATGTGGGTCGGATTATTAACTTTAGTAATTTTAGAAATTGTATTAGGTGTTGATAATTTAATATTTATTACTATTTTAGCTGATAAATTACCGAAAAAGCAGCGTGAACGTGCGTGTATTATTGGGTTGACTTTTGCATTAATAATGCGTGTAGGATTATTGTCTTTAATTTCATGGTTGGCAACGCTTACCCATCCTTTGTGTAGAATTTTTTCTTTTTTATTTTCTGGAAGAGATTTAATCTTATTGTTTGGTGGTATTTTTTTGTTATTTAAAGCAACTACTGAATTACATCAACAATTAGAGCATAAATCTCATAATCATTCTAGTCATCGTGGATATGCTAGTTTTTGGGTGGTAATTATACAAATTGTGGTATTTGATGCTATTTTTTCAATTGATGCAGTAATAACAGCAGTTGGTACTGTAGAAAATTTAATAGTAATGGTATTATCAGTAGTGATTGCAACAATTTTAATGGTGTTATTATCGCGTGTGTTAATTAATTTTATTAGTAATCATCAAACTGTAGTAGTTTTATGTTTAAGTTTTTTATTAATTATTGGTTTAAGTTTAATTGCAGAAGGGATAGGTTTTTATATTCCAAAAGGATATTTATATGTTGCGATTGGATTTTCTGTTTTGATTGAATTATTTAATCAGATTGCTCATTGTAATTTTATAAAAAATCAGTCGACTACATCAATGCGAGAACGTACAGCGGAAGCTATTATGCGATTAATGGGTGGAGATAATATGACAGAACGGAGTCCTATTGCAGAGAAATGCTCTGTTGTGTCTGTATCAGAAACGCATTTTGCTGAAGAAGAACGTCATATGATTACTGGAGTATTATCATTGGCTTCTCGTACTTTACGGAGTATAATGACTCCTAGAAATAAAATTTCATGGTTAGATGCTCAAAAGCCCGTGCAAGAATTATATTCTATATTAATGAATACTCCACATAATATGTTTCCAGTATGTGATGGTGAGTTAGATCAACTGATAGGTATAGTGCGCGCTAAAGATTTAATGGCGGCTATTTCTCTTGGTGAGCAAGTTGCGCAATTTGCTGCAGATAGCGCTCCTGTCGTAGTTCCGGAAACTTTAGATGTTTTAAATTTATTAAGAGAATTACGTCGCGCAAAAGGTAGTATGGTGATAGTATCAAATGAATTTGGTATTATACAAGGTTTAATTACTCCTTTAGATGTATTAGAAGCTATAGCGGGTGAATTTCCCGATGAAGATGAAACTCCAGAAATTGAAAGTATTAACAACGGAACAGGTTGGTTAGCAAAAGGTGGTATGGACTTACATGCTTTGCAGCAAGCTTTACAAACATATGATTTAGTACATCGCTGTGATGATCATATAGTATCTTTAGCAGGATTGTTATTATCTCGTTGTGATCATATACCCAAAGAAGGTGATATACTAATAATTAATACATGGAAATTTATAATTAGAAAGATGATAGAATATCGTATTGAATTAGTTGAAATTGAGCGGTTTATTAATAATAATAAACCTAATTAGTATTGACAATCTTATTTTTAGTATTAAATACAATAAAATTTATTTATTATAATAGTTATTGTTAATAAAATTTATCTAATAGTGGTTGTAGTAGAGTAAATGCTTTATCTTGTATTTCTTGGTATTCTGCATCTTTTTTGCTATCAAAAATAATACCACTTCCTACAGAACAGAATATTTTTTGTTTTGTAGTTAATAATGTTCTAATTGCAATATTAGAATCCATATTACCACAGTAACTTAAATATCCAATACTACCTGACCAAATATTTCGACGTTGTGGTTCTAATTGCTCGATTAATTTAATCGCTTGGATTTTTGGCGCGCCAGTTATTGATCCACCAGGAAAACACGCGTTCAATAAGTCGCAAGCGGAATAATGTTTTTCCAGTATTCCTGTGATTGTGCTAACCATGTGATGCACTCCTGAAAATGACTGTATATCAAATAATTTAGTGACACGAATACTGCCTGGTATAGATACTTTTCCTAAATCATTTCTTAATAAATCAACAATCATCAAGTTTTCTGCTTGATTTTTTTTTGAGCGTGATAGTTTAATGATTTGTTGTAAATTATCCTGTTTATTTTCTAATATTGGTAATGTTCCTTTGATTGGTTGTGTTTTTATTTTGGAGTTATGTAATTTTAGAAAGCGTTCTGGAGATAAACTCAATATGCTAATTTTATTAGGTAACCTAATAAAAGCAGAAAAAGGTGCGTGATTGTGACGCAATAGATGGCGAAATGCTAACCATTCATTACCTGAATATAATGTATAAAATCGTTGAGCAAGACATGTTTGATAGCAATTTCCCAGAATTATATTATTTTTAATAATATCAAATTTTTTTGAATATTCGTGTTTATTTATATTGCTTTTCCAAGGTTGTTTAATATTAAATTGTTGTTTTAAAAAAATTTTTTTATAATATATATATTTCTGATTATATAGCCAAGATAGTATTTTTTTAGGATTATCTTGAGCAACTAAATAGCTTTTGTATAGTTTATGATCTGTTATGATAGCCCATTTATATAACCCGACCGCCATATCTGGTAGTAATAAGTCGTTTTGTGCTATTGTTGGAATTGATTCTTCCATATATCTTATGAGATCATATCCAAATACTCCTAATAATCCTCCTTGAAAAGGTATGTGACAATCATTATGTATGCGTATATTGGTATTATGAAGATATTTTTTTAGCAAAAGAAATGGATTCATATTACTAATGTGGTATTTTTTATTATATGAAATTTTAGTAATGTTATGTTGAGAAACTAGAGTCAGAATGGGATTAGTGACTAATATATCGAATCTACCACCTAAATGTTTATTATTATCTCCAGAATATAATAATATAGACCAGTTGATGTGAGATAAAGGCGCAAAAAGATTAACTGTGATATCAGGATAATACGATAACTCTATAATCTGTGTTTGCATTAAACGTAAACCTTGCAGTGATTAATATATATATATTTTCTTTAATGAGATGAAACATTATTTTTATGATTTATTTAATTGGATATTAAATATGTAATTATACATGCTATTGCTCAGTAAATAAATAGTATATATATTGTAAAACTTACAAATTGTATTTGTTTGCAGAGAACACTATATATTACTAATAATAAATATTTTAATTTTGAATTTTATTTTTGTATGTGTTCAATATTATGAATACAATTGCAATAAAATTTTATATTTTAAATTAGTGTTGTAAAAAAATACTTTAAAATTTATTATTTGTTTTAATAATTTGTGTTTTAATCATTTAATAATATGCCAATTCGGATTTTAGCTTTTGATACTACTACTGATTTATGTTCTGTTGCTTTAATGATTAATAATCATATTTATAGCAATAAGGTAATAGCTGCTAGAAAACATGCGGAAAAAATATTATGTATGATTGATACGTTATTAATAGAGGTTGGTATTAATTTAAAATCCCTTGATTGTATTATATTTAATAGAGGTCCTGGGAGTTTTGTTGGTGTGCGTGTTGGAATAAGTGTAGCCCAAGGTTTAGCGTTAGGTGCTGATTTGCCATTAGTAGCAGTATCGTCTTTAGAGGTATTAGCTCAAGGAGCTTTTCGTATTTTTTCTACTAAGCATGTAATATCTGTGATTGATGCGCAGATGGGTGAATTATATTGGGCGTATTATTATAAGTTAAGTGATTGTAATTGTTGGGTTAGCTATATTAATGAATTTCGGTCAAAAGCGGAATTTATAGCAGAAAAATTGCTATTTTTTGGTAATTTATTTTTAGGAAATTGGGGTTTTGTAGGAACAGGTTGGAATAAATATTTGGTGTTGCAAGAAATAAATGCATGTAATGAATTTATCTTAAAAAGAAGCATTATGTATCCTGAAGCGCAGGATATGTTATTGGTGGGCATGTGTAGTTGGAAAAATAAGAGATTTATTACACCCTATCAAGTAAGGCCTGTGTATTTGCGTGATTTAAATATTATAAAGAAGTAATAGTTTATTTATGTGAACAATAGTTATTGTATATATTGCATTTATGTGTATATATTTCATGTATAATAATTTTATTGAATATTTAATTTTATATTTTAATTTAGGATGTTGATTTCTAAAATTTTATAGAACTACATAGTACGTAGTGTTGTATTGATTATTTTATAGAGATATTAATTTGTTTGTTGGTGATACTTGTTCAGTATAATATACATTATTATTGGTGAATTAGATGTATGTGGTTTTTTAAAAGTAAAGAAATATCGTACTTTTAGCTTATTATATGCACATAATAAGATATATTAATTGTCTAATTTATTAATGAAATTGTTTGTTTTAAATTAAATAATTTTGCTTTTTTTTTCGAATATAATTATTTTGCATCTTAGTAAAGATATATCATTTTCTTTTTGTTCCAATCGTACTGTGAGTACATGTGGTTTGTGTATATATTTATTTATTACTTGTATTAAATCAAGTTTTAGTTGAGCTAAGAAATAAGGATTTGTAATATTTTTGTTTTTTAAGTTTTTAGAAATAATATTTTTTAATCTTTGTTTAGCAATATTAGCTGGTGTTTTTCTTTTTAAGGAAAAGATATTTAATAATACCATAATAGTATTACCTTCCAAAAATTCGCTTAAGGAAGCTTATTTTTTTTTCTTCAGTAAATCTGAATGGGCATGATTCGCCTAATAAGCGCTTCACTGTATCTGAATATGCGTGCCCCGCTTTTGATGCTTTGTCTAAAATAATAGGCGTGCCCTGATTAGATGCTCTTAGTACTGATTTATCTTCAGGTATTACTCCTATTAAAGGTATTCTTAGTATTTCCATTACATCCTCTAAACTTAACATATCTCCGTTTTTAACGCGATCGGGGTTATATCGGGTCAATAATAGATATTCTTTTATAGATTCTTCTATATTATTTTCGGCGCGTTTAGATTTTGATGATAAAAGACCTAGCATACGATCTGAATCATGTACTGAAGAAACTTCTGGATTAGTGGTTATTATAGCTTCATCAGCAAAATATAAAGCGGCTAAAGCACCACTATCTATTCCTGCTGGTGAGTCACATATTATAAATTCAAAATTCATTTTATTAAGATTATTAAATATTTCTTTTATTCCTATTAGAGTTAAAGAGTTTTTATCTTTTGTTTGTGAAGCAGGTAAAATATATAAATGCGCAGTATGTTTATCTTTAATTAAAGCTTGATTTAGTGTAGCATCTCCCTGTATGACATTGATGAAATCATATACCACTCTACGTTCACATCCCATAATTAAATCAAGATTTCGAAGTCCGATATCAAAATCAATTACAGCGGTTTTTTTACCTTTTAATGCTAATCCGGTAGCAATCGCAGCGCTTGATGTTGTTTTTCCTACACCACCTTTACCTGATGTTATAACTATGATTCTGGTCATGCATACATTCCGAGTATTATAAATTTTGAATGATAAGTTTGTTGTTTTTTAGACTGAGTCTAACTGATTTTCCTGAAAATTCTTGCGGGATTTGATCGTTGAGCCAATATTTCCCGCCAATAGACACTAATTCTGGAGATAAATGGGTGCAGAATATTTGAGATTCTTTATTTCCAGATGCGCCTGCTAATACACGTCCCCGCATTGTTCCATATATATGTATATTACCATCAGAGATAATTTCTGCTCCTGCGTTAACATTTGCTACAATAATGAGGTCCCTGAGACGAGCGTATATTTTTTGTCCAGATCGTATTGGTGTATTAATTAATTTTGTTTTGTAATTAATTGAATTATCTTTATGTTTTTTTGTTAAGTTATTTCCTATAATATAATTATTTTGTTTAGGGAAAATTGGTATACCACTAGAAGCAATAATTTCTTTTAATTTTTCGTTGTAACAACAACATACTCCAACTATTAACAATCCAGAATCTGATATTATTTGATATATAGCATGCCAGTTGCTTTGATGGTTGAGATTTTCAACATTTATTAAAACTGGTGTATTTTCTGATAAAAAATATGGCGCTTTTTTGATTTTTTCTATTAATGAAATTTTTATTGTTTTTAAGCATGCGCTGTAAATATGCACTACTAATAAGGAGAAGTTGGTTGTTTTTATGCTAATAGACACATTAATTTTTTCACAGTTTTGTATGTTGCAGAAACATGCAATTTAATAGTAACTTATTAAGTGTACATAATATATAATTAATTATTTTAATAGTTAATAGTAAATTTTGGTGTATATTCTACTGAATAAGAATATCATATTATATAGAATAATAGTACTAATTTGTTTTTATTTAAATGTTATTTAACAATGTAGATTTTTTACTTTATAAGTCATTGTATAATATTATTATAGTTTTTTTTAAATAGATCAGCTTTTTACAAAAATGTTTTTAAAATTTATATTTTGGTATCGAAATATATTAGTTATATTGTACAATTAGTGTTGTTTATTTTAAAAAAATATTAAATAAATAATTTTTATGGAGTGTGTTTTATCTATAGTAATGGGTTTTTTCTTTTTTTTGTGTGAAGGATGTGTGAGAGAAATATTAGTATTGATATTAGTAAATAGCTGGTAAAAATTATTATCATCCATTGAGATATTTCTAGGAATAGAAAATGTTGTGTATTTGTAGCACAGTCTCCTTGTCCTTCAAATACGTTAGGCCACCATTTGTTTAAGGGGATCCAGTTAGGAAATTGGACAAATAGGTCACATGTAAGAAATGGGGAGGGGTTTGATTGTATATTGATTTGTTCTTTAGCTAGTAAAAAACCTTTCCAAGCGCTGTATATCCAAATACATACAGCTAACATTCTTATAATATAAATTTTTGGGGAAATTATTGCTATTATACCTGCAATTCCTATGCCGCCCAAAGCGCATCTTTGATATATACATAATATACAGGGTATAAATATAGAGATATGTTGTAGATATAAAGCAGTTAATTCTAAGGTAATAATTGTTAGAATTAATAAAAACCAGTATTTTCTAATTTTAGAACAGTTACGTAAGAACAACAGCATAGACCATCATCTAAAATTAATTATATTAACGTGATATAGGAATTTTTTAAAATTATCTAATTTAGATAAATGTTTTCATATTATTTCACTTGCTGCATGTATAAAAATATTATACCATTTTATTTTGTATCTTAAATTGTATAGTAGCACATGTTTATTATGTGTTATAAAAAATTTTTTAAAGTATCAAAGATTAAATTTTTTATATAAAATGCAAAGAATTAATTTGGTTTATTTTATATATTATTTTATTTAATTTTAAAAGTTATAAAAATATAAAATTAACGGTATTATTATTTGTATTTATATTAAATATAAGTTTATTTATTAGAAATAAATACGCTTAAATCTAATATTTTATCAGAATATCCTGTCTCGTTATCATACCAAGATATTAACTTAAAAAAATTGTTATTTAATGCTAGACTAGTGTGCGCGTCAAATATAGAAATTAATTTTTCTCCATTAAAATCACTAGATACTAATTTTTCATTGGTATACCCCATAATACCCTTTAATTGGTTTTGAGCGGCATGTTGTATTGCGTCGCAAATATCTTTATAAGATGTGGATTTTTTTAAATGTACAGTTAAATCTACAACAGATACATTTGCCACAGGTACTCTGAATGACATTCCTATTAATTTTCCAGATAATTCTGTAATCACTTTTCCTAAAGCTTGAGTTGCTCCAGTAGAAGATGGTATTATATTTTGGTATGCGCTGCGTCCAATTTTCCAATCTTTATGTGTTGGAGCATCTACAGTCTTTTGAGTAGCAGTGACTGCATGTACAGTAGTCATCATGCCTTCAGTGATTTCGAAATTTTCATGGACAGTTTTTGCTAAAGGTGCTAAACAATTAGTGGTACATGATGCGTTAGATATTATTTTTTCTCCATTATATAAGTTATGGTTTACTCCCATAACAAACATAGGAGTATTATCTTTTGGTGGTGCTGTTAGTATTACCTTTTGGGCGCCAGATAGTATATGTCCGTAAGATTTTTCTTGAGTTAGAAAAGCTCCTGTGGATTCAGCAACAACATCTACATGAAATTTTTTCCAAAATAATTTTTTTGGGTCTTTTTCTGAGGTATAATGAACAACTTTATTATTTATAATTAAACAATTTTTTTTTGTATAAATAGTTCCATTAAATTTTCCATGGGTGGAGTCATATTTTAGTAGATATGCTATATGTTCAATGCTTAGTATATCATTAATAGCTACAATTTCTACGTCTTTTCTATCTTGTGCGTTTCTAAAAATTACTCGACCTATTCTACCAAATCCATTAATACCTATTTTTACTACCATAGATTTTACTCCTATTTTAATCAAAATATATTGTATGATATTATTTTTGTCTAAAAAACATTTTTATGTAGACCATATAAAAATGTCATCCAGTTTATTAGATCTTAAA
Organism: Candidatus Blochmannia ocreatus; assembly: GCF_023585745.1. Lineage (NCBI taxonomy): Bacteria > Pseudomonadati > Pseudomonadota > Gammaproteobacteria > Enterobacterales > Enterobacteriaceae > Candidatus Blochmanniella > Candidatus Blochmannia ocreatus (nom. nud.). Next base: position 480,719 of record NZ_CP097762.1, on the reverse strand, counting down.
GATGCTATTTAATATAGGTGTTATATAAACATGTCAATAGTGTTTTGACTGTTTATTTGTATCTTTATTAGAGTTTAATAGTAAATATTTTACCAATTTGGTATTGTATTATACTTTTTAATAAATGAAAATCATGTGTGAAAATTTTGTTTCAGATTATATAAATATTATATACAAGTACATTGTATGATATCGATGTGATATGTATAGTTTTTGTATAAAAATGTTTTTATGAATCATTTATTTTATAAATGGGTCATAATTTGAATAAAGGGCATAGCAATTTTTAGGATCATTCCATTTGAATGGTGAGATTATGTCAGAATAGTTTATTTGTATATTTTTATTGAAATTAGTAAATAGATTATGTTGGTTGAATAGGTCAGTTATTATATTTAATAAAATTTTATTAGTTGCTTTCATTAAAGAATCGATCCAGTTTGCTTGATCTTTATACCAGTTAATTTGGTACTCCTTTAAATTAGCTAAATTAGCAGCTGTGTTAATTGCATCATCTAGGTCTCCGATACAGTCTATTAAACCATAACGTATTGCATCATGTCCCAGCCATATATGGCCTTGAGCGATTTTTTTAACATCATTTATAGTTTTGCAACGTGCGGTAGCTACAGTGTTAACAAAATAATGATAGTTAGTGTTTACGTAAATTTGCATCATGTTAACATATTCCGGGGGTAACGATTTAGTCGAGGAAATGTTGGCTATAGGCGATGTATCTACGCCATCACTATGTATTCCTATAGAATCAAGAGATTTTTCGAATGTATTAATAATACCAAATATTCCTATTGAACCGGTGAGAGTATTATTATTAGCAATAATAACATTAGCTGGAGTTGAAATCCAGTACCCTCCTGAAGCTGCTATGCTTCCCATGCATACAACTATTGGTTTTCCAGAGTTTTTAGTAGATATTAGTTCAAGTCTAATTAATTCTGAAGCATTAACACTGCCTCCTGGGCTATTTACTCTGAGTACTATTGCTTTAACTTTAGGATTGAGTCGAGCATTACGAATGTTTTGTACGATAGTATCTCCACCAATTATGCCTGCATTATCAGTGCCATCGATAATCGGTCCATTTACACAAATAATGGCTATTTGATTATTGTGTTTTTTGGGAGTTTTTATATGATAATCATACATGCTAATTGCATGGAGTGATGAATTGGTTATGTCGTACCCAAATATTTTTTTCATTTTGTTTTCTATTTCGGAATAAGGCGCAATTTCATCAATCCAGTTATTTTTTAGTGCGTAAACCGCTGTATTTCCATGGGCTTGAGATAATCCATTTATTATAGTGGTGATACCCGGAAAAATTTTTTGTATTGTTGTTTTTCTATTGATAGCAACAATATTTAAGTATTGATTCCATAGATAATTTATTAATTTTTTTTCTTCATTACGTACATGAAGCGACATTTGATTTTGCATAAAAGGTTCGACAGCCGATTTGTATTCTCCCACTCTGAAAATATGTGTATTAATTTTTAAATTATCTAGTAAAGATTTGTAATAAAATCGATTAGTGTACATACCTCTTAAATCTACTGTTCCTTGTGGAGTAAGAAATATTTTATTTGCATAACTTGCTAGAAAATATTGTGATTGACTATAGTAATCAGAAATAGCATAAATTACTTTTCCGGAACTTTGAAATTCTCGTAAAACTTTTCCTATATATTCTAATGATGTCTGGTTACAACCCGAGAAATTTTTTAGTGACAATATTAATCCAGTTATATTAGAATCGTTTTTAGCTTGACGTATTATATTTATAACATCAAAAAGAGAGTTTTCTTGAGTATTGGGTGTGGTTGTATTTAGTAAATTTTGGCTAATTTTTTTAAATGTATTATATGTTGCAGGTTTATCTACTATTGTGCCATTAATATCTAAAACTAATGCAGTGTTTTTTGGTAGTGATTTTACAGGATTACGTACATTTAAGTATATAATAATAATTAATATTATAAGTAGCATGAACAGTATGTTTGTTATTGTAATGCGAACGAAATGTAAAAATTTTATGCTATATTTTAGCACTTTATATAAAATTCTATATATATTCCATATATACGTTTTCTTTATGAAAGACATTCTTTGCATCCTACATACATGTTCTGTTTGTTATATTTTATGCATTTAAATGTTAAGTTAAACGCGAATTATATTAATTACTTAATTTAATGATCTTACTAGGTAAGATGGAAATAATATTTATATTTTAAGATAATAGTTTTATTACTTATTTTTTTAATAATTAAAATTACTTATGATAAATAAAAATCTGCGTATATTGGCGCATGATCAGAAGGTTTATGCATATTTCGAATATTATAACAAATACCAATGCTTTCACATAGATTTGCTAAAGGATGTGTAACTAATATTAAATCTATACGTAGTCCTATATTATTTTTGAAGCTATTTGATTGATAGCTAAACCAAGAATAGCGTTTTTTGTTTTGTGGGTGTAATTTTCTATATATATCAATTAATCCCCAATTAATTAAATTGTTTATCCATTTTCTTTCTTCAGGTAAGAAAGAACAACGTCCTGTTTGTATCCAATTTTGTTTGTTTTTATCATTAATACCTATATCATAATCTGTTGGGCTAATATTCATATCTCCCATTATTAATAATAATGCATTATTATTATAACTGAGTTCTATATGTGTTTGTAATTTTTCGTAAAAATATTTTTTATAACCAAATTTTTCTTCATGATTTCTATTTTCACCTTGAGGAAAGTAAGCATTTATAATAGTTAAATTTCCAATGGGTGTTGCTATATTAGCTGTAATTATTCTTTTTTGAGACAATTGGTTATCATCATTAAATCCATATAAGACAGAAATTGGTTTTTTTTTTAAAAAAAGTGCAACTCCATGATATTTTTTTTGACCATAAAAATATACATAATATCCATATTGTGATATTTCCTTTATAGGAAAAGAATCATCATGTACTTTAGTTTCTTGCAATCCAATTACATCAGGTTTTAATTTGTTGATAATTGAATTTAATTGATGTATGTGGGCGCGTATTCCATTTATATTAAAAGAAACAAATCTCATCTTTATAAGAATTTTTAAATTTTTTATGTTGTAAGATACAATATTATTTTGTAGTGTGTAAATCCTACATTATATTATACAGTATATTTGTAATATTTTATATTATTAATGATATAGTAAATTTAAATTTTTTATTGTTTTTGTGTATGTAAAATATTTAGTTTCTCCGAGCGTATTATGTATTGGTTAAATTTACATGAAATTAGTTATTTTGTATAGTAAATATAATTTTTCAATTCTTTAGAATATTATATTTATAAATAAATTTATTATAACGCTACAAGTTTATTGATAATAGTAAATTTTTATAAATTTAGATTGGATTTTTGATGTGTTATTTTTATTATAAAAAATATTAATTCTTATTAAATAAGATATTTTATTTGTTTTTAAAAGTTAACTAGTATCATAATTATTAATTTAATTTCAATGTAGCAATGATTTTTAAATTAATAATTTTATTCAAATATACTAATATCTGGTTTTGTTTATATAAATTAATAATTTTATGTAGCATGAAATGTTATTTAATAACTTTAATAGAAGTATTGGTGATGATCATAATATGAATATGATTTACAGGGATATTTTATATTAAGATATATGCACTAAAAATAGTATTTTTATATTAAGTGTTATAAAAATAGAACATTTTTATAATTTCATTTTTAAATACAGTGTTGTCTTGTTTATTGATTTTATTATTAATATTGAGTGAAACTTTTATAAGTTGTTACTGTTTCAAACACAATGATTGAATTTATTTTTATTTAGTTTTTTAAAGTACAAGATTTTTTGGGATCATAAAATTATATTGATATAATAATATTATTAGGAATGTTTATATTTACATATTGATGATTGAATGTATTTAAATTAACTCAAATTATATTATAAAATATAATATTTTAGTATTTGTTCAAATTAATAGAGACTTATAAACATAAGTTTTTTAGGGTATTGTTGTTTTGTTCTCATAAAGAAATATTAGATTTTATGAATGTAAAATATAGTCCTTAAGATATTTATAATAGTTTTTTGCATTTATGTATTTTAAATTTAATGTTAGGCGCACGATATAGTTACATGTTATTATTTCACGATAACATGTAACTATAGAAAATTTTTATTTACAATAAAAAGTCTTTTAGTGTTTTTTTTTGTGTGTTTATAGCATTTTTAATTATTGCAGGTGTTCGTCCTTGACCTGTCCATGTTTTTATTTCACCGAATTTGTTAATATACTTATATTTTGCTGGTCGTGATGTGCGTTTATTTTTATGTAATAGTTTTTTTATTTTATTTGTATTTTGTAATAATTCATTAGGATTTATGCCATCAGCCATTAGCATATCTCGGTATTGTTGTAATTTTCTAGTGTGTTTTTCTATTTTAGCTTGAGCTTGATTATTAGCTTCGCGACGTTCATTAACAATAATTTTTAATTTTTTTAGCATTTCTTCTAGTGTCTCAAGAGTTAATGCTCTAGTTTTTGCGCGTAGAGTACGGATATTATTAAGAATTTTAAATGCCTCTTTCATAGATTGAATCTCAAATATTTTAATTGATAAATTTTATTGATTGGGATAGAAAATGTTAACTACTATAATATTTATATATTAACATTTTAATAAGATTAATTATGCAATAAATTATTATAATTTAAGTTTTTATTTTATATGATTAAAAATCATTATTAATTTTATTTTATATTTTAAGTAACCTTATTATTTAATTTTCATTAATTATTTATAATATATATTATTTAATTTTATTAAATAATCGCAAAAATTAGATTTAAGTATTAGTCTTGTTGTCATATTATAATTTTCATTATATGAATAATATTAGAATATACATATTGTTTTCAATAGTTCTATATAATAAATAACATTTATTTTTTTATAAATAATTTGTTAAAATTATTTAGTTTAATGAGCATATAGTTTATAAAAGATTTTTTGTTTTTGAAAGTTTTATTATTAATTAAATAGATGTTTTATTTTTGTAAGAAAAGGATATACATTATATGGCGCAATTATATTTTTATTATTCTGCAATGAATGCAGGAAAAACTACCTCTTTATTACAATCTTCTTATAATTATAAAGAGAGAGGTATGCATACAGTATTATATACTTTTGAAATAGAGTCTTTAAAATCGCATTTTATAAATAAAATCATTAGATCTCGTATTGGATTAACTTCATCTGCGAGAATTTTCAATAAGACAACTAATTTTTTTTATCAAATAACAGAGATAAATCACAATAGTATTGTGCACTGCGTTTTAATAGATGAGTGTCATTTTTTGAATCGTGATCAGGTTGTAGATTTAAGTAAAATAGTAGATATTTTGAATATTCCAGTATTATGCTATGGTTTACGTACTGATTTTAGAGGAGATTTATTTGCAGGAAGTGCTTGGTTATTAGCTTGGGCGGACAAATTAATTGAATTAAAGACTATTTGTTACTGCGGAAGAAAAGCTAATAGAGTATTAAGATTAGATAAAAAAGGTGCAGTGACAAGCGATGGCGATCAAATTTTGCTGGGAGGAAATGATCGTTATGTTTCTGTGTGTCGTAAGCATTTTATAGATAAAATCAAATTACCATCATAATCTACAGTATCCAATTTTTTTTGAGATAACATTTGTTACGAATTTTATTCGTTTATAAGTTTCAATATAATTAAGAATATTATACTCATCTAAAATGTTAGATACATAATTTTATAATTTAGTTTTTCAAAATATTATTTTGATAGAAAATATATTTTATAGGCTTATAAAATATTGAAAATTTTAAAGCAGATTTATGTTTGATAATGAATATTATGCTAATGGTTATTTTATTGAGCAGTGCAGTATTTATTTGTTTTACGAGTGTAAAAATATAGATTTATTATAATAGTGGACTTAAGAAATAGAATAAGCGTTCAACAATTCGTTCCCAGCAGGGTCTGTTAGCCCATTTTTTTGGGTCGAGTTTTTGAGAAAGATTAATATAATTGTTTTGTATTTTTTCTAATTTGTTACTGAAATCTTTACTATCTATTATTAGAGTAATCTCTAAGTTTAACCACAAGCTACGTATATCTAAATTCACACTACCTATTAAGCTAATTTGTTGGTCGATTAGCACACTTTTTACATGTAATAATCCATTTTGAAATTGATGTATTAATACTCCAGCATTTAGTAGTTCGCTGAAAAAAGCTCTGCTAGCCCATTTTACTAATATTGAATCGTTGTATTTTGGTATAATAATATGTACCTCGACGCCTCGTTGTGCTGCTGTGCAAATAGCATATAGTAAGTCATCGCTAGGTATTAGATATGGAGTAGTAATAATAAGCTTTTTTCGTGCTTCATATAATGACATTAGTAATATTTGGTGCATTATTCCTTCTGGGTATCCAGGACCGGAGGGAATAATTTGTATAGTGTGTCCTGTAATTACTTTATGTGTGTTTGTGCATGGATTTAGAAGTAGTGGAAATAAAGAATACTGTCCAGTTTCAACAGCCCAGTCGGAAGAAAATATTATACTCATTGCTGAGGTCACTGGGCCATCTATACGAACCATAATATCTATCCATTGTCCTATTCCAATGTTTTGTTTAAAGATTTGTGGATCTACCATATTCATACTGCCGGTATATGCAATATGGTCATCAATTAATATCATTTTTCTATGTTGTCGTAAATCCATACGACGTAGAAAAATTCTTAGTAAATTAACGTGTAATGCTTCTACGATATTAATACCAGATTGTCTCATAATATCAGGATATGAACTGTTAAAAAAATTGGCGCATCCAGCAGAGTCTAACAAGATTCTGCATCGAATTCCTTTTTTGGCTGCTGTGATCAGTTTTGTGATAACTTGATCAACCAACCCTCCTGATTCCCAAATGTAAAAGACCATATCAATGCTATTTTTTGCCAACTCAATATCTTTTATTATTGATAAGATAGTATCTTGAGTTTGTTTAAATAATTGTATTTTGTTGCCTTTGAGCGCTCCGATACCTTGACGATGTTCACATAATTTAAATAATGAAGCAGCTATTCTACTGTGTTTTGTGGGAAATATGTGTTTGTAAGTTTTAAGTTTTTTAATACGATCCATAGTAGAATTCCATGCTATTTTAATTCGATTCGATCTGTGTTTGCCAAGATTATATTCTCCAAATAATAAATATGTGATAGCACCTATTAATGGTATTACATAAATTATTAATAACCATGCCATAGATGATGGAATGGCTCTGCGTTTTATAAGAATTTTGTATGTAACTAACAAGATAATTAACCAATAACTGCAGAAAAAAATATAATTCAATATAGTATGAGCTGCAATCATATTTATGATAAACCTTATTTATGATCTTCTTAATAAGAATGGTAAGTTATTATATTTATTGCATGTAATTATTTACATAATATTCAGTATATAGAAAGTTTATGTATTAAATATATTTAATAATATTTTAAACAAACCTTGTGTTGTAAGATTTTATGTTTATTATGACTTGATAAGTGTTTACTGATAAGATAATAAAATATAAAATAATTTTTTTAAAGTATTTATACTATATTTTAATATAATATATTTTTTTCAAATTTTACAAAATTTTAAAAAATTAAAAAAATATGATTATTTTTGTGTAAATATTTTATAATTATGTAATTATAATGATTTTAATATTTTTAAAAGATATCGTTAATATGAATACATAAATTATTATATTTAATATAAGAAGATTGGTCTTTTATAAAAAAATTTATATAATTTATATATAATATAAGAGCGTATAAAATTAGTGATTTAAATATGTAATTTGGTATTTTAAATAAAATTATGTGTTTATAAAAATACTTGTTGTAAACAAGTATGTTGTGTATACATAGAATTTTATGCAAAATAGAATTTCTTATTATATTGAAAAAATGGTTTTTAAAGATTAATTAGATTATGTAAAAATACAATATTTATGTTGATGTTTTTTTGTTATTTTTTATCATGTATAATACACACATTAGTTATAATTGCGTTATTTTATTATTTTTCTTATTTTTTCAATCAGACCATTCATATACAGAAACATGAGACAATTTCAGTATCCATATTAAATATGCATCAATGTTCTCAAAAAATATTGGAGCATCCACAATCCCCTCATATAAAAAAAAATCTTCAGGATAAATATGATATTAAAGTTAAAAACTGTATAGAAAACACGGTGATTAATCGTAATATTGCTAATAAACTGTCATCTAAAACACATGATGTTTCATCATTAAAATATAGCGCTGATATTTCTTGCCCTAAAACTGATGCTGTTGTGTTACCTAAGAAAGATCAATTAGTCTCTTCTAGAGGTTTGAGAGTGCACTTTATTCATAGAGTTAATCCGGAATATCCTAGAAAAGCTAAGGTATTAGGTATTGAAGGGAGAATAATTGTACAGTATGATATCAATGTCAATGGAACAGTTAAAAATATACGTATTTTATTGGCAAGTCCTGTTGGGGTATTTGAGAAGTGTGTGAATGCAGCAATGCGTACTTGGCGGTATGAAAGTAATAGACCAGAAAAAAATTTAGTTGTTACATTTAGATTTTGTTTACATGATAAAATAGTTATTAAAGATAGTAGTTATAAAGTTCATAAAAAATAAGATTTTTTGAGACTTAATAAATTTTTAATATATTAAAAGTTAGTAACTGTATGTATTGGATTAGTTTTAAAATTACTTAAAATATTAGTAACTTATATTAGCAATAAATATTAAATGATAGTTAAATATCTATTTTAATAGAGTGATATATATTTTTTATTTTTGAAAAATTTTTAAATTTTAACTGCATATTAAAAATAATTTATATTATTAATATATAATCTTTAAAATGTAATAAATTAAATAATAATCAATATTATCGAAAATTGTGTGCTTTAATTAGGTACTAATATGATAGTATGATTATTTTTAATAGAATTATAGTAATTTTCAGAAAATTATGTAATTATTATTAATTAATAGAATTTATTAATATTATCAATATATTGCACATTGCAAATTTAATTTTTTATATATTATTAGATAGTAATATATTTTTTATGTTTCATAATGTACGTTAATTATTTACTCTGCATTATTGAGAATACTGAAAGGTTTTATGAATTTTTCATATTTTTAATTTAGTATTTTTATAGAAAATACTGGTTTTTTATTTAAAGTTGTGCGCTTGAGATACTAATAAATAGGAAAAATTATATTTTAACATAATTTATATGTATCTATAAATGTTTTGTTATTTTTTTGAAATTTTTAAATTTATCTTTATGAAATAGGATGAGAAGCACATATTATATTTATCTTAAGTATTTGAAATTAATATTAATTATTGCTTAATATAAGTGTAATAATAAATTATTATTAATGTAATTTAAATTATTTTCATAGATCTTTTCATGGAAAATACGAATTTTTGTAATTTTTTTAGAATTAATTCTGAATGATCAATGTTTTCTTCAATGATTTGGGCAATTGCAGAACCCACGATGATTCCGGAGGTACCTAATAGTAATGATTTTTTAGCTTGATTTGGTGTGTATATTCCGAATCCTTGTAGTATAGGAAGTGTGTTTTTTTGTTTTTTTATAGATATAATTAATTTGTGTAATATATTGTCATAGTGTTCGATCTTATCGTTTTCTGTATTGGACTGTATTCCAGTAATACCTGGTCGGGATAATAAATATATATATCCTTGTCCTTTAGAAATAATATTTTGTATTAATTTTTCATCAGCATTAGTTGGGCAAATGAATATTTGCGAAATTTTTTGTTTTGCAGAAATTTTACAGAATGGTTTGCTCTCTTCTAGAGGAAGATCAGGAATTAAAACAGAATCTATATTTAGATTTGAGCAGCATGTATAGAAATTATTTAGTCCTTTTTTAAATATTAAATTTGAGTATATTAGTAATCCTAAAGGTAAATATGGATAATTTTTACGTATGGTATTTATCATAGATAAACAATTAGACAGATTTATGCCAGATTTGAAAGCACGTTCTATGCTTCTTTGTATTATAGGACCATCTGATATAGGATCAGAAAATGGTATTCCTAATTCTATTGCATCAGCTCCAGACGTAATTAGTGTATTGACAATTTTCATAAAAATAATAGGATCTGGGTCACCGACCGTAACAAATGGTACGAATGCTCCAGATTTTTTTTTATTTAAAAATTTGAATAATTTTTTATAACGGTTCATTTTATATATCTTAATTGGTGTGTTTTATACATTAGAAATTGTTTCTATATCTTTATCTCCGCGTCCAGATAGATTAACTACTAAAATTTGAGATTTATCAGGATGTTTTGCGATAATTTTTAAGGCGTGAGCTAAAGCGTGAGCAGATTCTAATGCTGGTATGATACCTTCTTGTGTTGATAAGATTTTAAAAGCTTTTATCGCTTCTATATCATTAACAGAGATATATTGTGCTCTACCAATATTTTTTAAATGAGCATGTTCTGGGCCTACAGATGGAAAATCTAATCCTGCAGCAATAGAATGAGAATTTTTTATTTGACCCTCTGAAGATTGTAAAATTTTAGTTTTCATACCAAAATGTATTCCCGTTTGTCCTTTTTGTAAAGAAGCACCATGTTTTGCAGTATCAATTCCTAATCCTCCAGCTTCTATTCCTAATAACTGTACGGATGGTGTTTTAAGAAATTTAGAAAATATTCCAATTGCATTAGATCCACCACCAATACAAGCAATAATAGTATCTGGTAATCTTTTTTCATATAATTGTATTTGTTTGTATGTTTCTACTCCAATGATGCTTTGAAATTCTTTAACAATTGTGGGAAATGGATGTGGACCAGCTGCTGTACCAATCATGTAATGTGTATATTCATAGGTTTTAGACCATGCTCTCATAGCTTCGTTACAAGCGTCTTTTAATGTGGCAGTTCCGTGGTGTACTGGTATTATTTTTGTTCCCATTAATTGCATTTTTAGTACATTGGATCGTTGTCTTTTTATATCTTTTGCTCCCATATAAATGCGACATTTTAAATTCAGTAGAGATGATGCAATAGATACAGCTACTCCGTGTTGACCCGCGCCTGTTTCAGCAATTATTTCAGTTTTTAACATGCGTTTAGCTAATAATGCTTGACCTAGAACTTGGTTGGTTTTATGTGATCCTCCATGCAGTAAATCTTCACGTTTTAGGTATAGTTTAGTATTAGTATTTTTTGTAAGGTTTTTGCACAGTGTTAATGGTGTAGGTCTTCCAGCATAATTATTTAAAAGGTGTTTTAGTTTTTTTTGAAATGTAGGATCATTTTTTGCAGATATAAACGATTTTTCTAATTGTATGAGTGCTGGAACTAATATTTGTGGTACATACATACCTCCAAATTCACCAAAGTAAGATTTTAATCTTTTCATATAAATTTATTTAATTCCTTTAATAATTATTTTATTATACGTGTAGTATGCGGAATATTTTAGTAAGTTTTTGATGATCTTTAATTCCTGGTAGAATTTCTACTCCAGAATTAAAATCTAAACCTGCGCAACCCATTTGTGCAGCTTTAGCGCAATTATCTATTGTCAATCCGCCTGCTAGAATGGTTTTTCTTCGTTTCATAGTAGATAATAGTGTCCAATTAAACGTTTTTCCACTTCCGCCTCCGTTATCTGCTAAATAACGATGAACATTAATTAATTTATGTTGCTTTATTAATACAGTATGATTCATATCAATATATTTCCATATATGACATGTAGAAGGTAATTGATTTCGTAAAATATTAATGTAATTTTGATCTTCCGCACCATGCAATTGTATTGCAGATAGATGTAATATATTTACTATATTAATAATATGAGAAATATTTTCATTAGCAAATACTCCAACATAGCATAATCTTTTAGTGCCAGAAACAATGTTTTCTGCAGATTTGATACTAATGTATCGCATTGAATTAGGTACAAAAATTAATCCGCCGTATATTGCTCCTAATTTGTCAATAAATTTTGCATCTTGTGTTTTAGTTAACCCACATATTTTATTTTCTCCAAAAATTAGTTTTTTTATTGCTATATCTAATTTTGGTTGACTCATTAATTTTGTGCCAATTAAAAATCCGTTGACATAGTGTTTGAGTTTTTTTATATGAGCGTAACATTCGATACCAGATTCACTAATAGATGTAATATGTTTAGGTATTTTTTTACCGAGAATAATGGTACGATTTAAATCAATTGAAAGATTATGTAAATTACGGTTATTTATTCCTATAACTTTAGCTCCTAAATATTTCGCTCGATGTAATTCATTTTCATTTGAAATTTCTGTAAGTACACCCATACATAATTTATGAGCTATATATACTAATTGTTGATATGTTGCATCGTCTAAAATTGATAGTATTAGTAAAATAGCATCAGCTTGATAAAATCGTGCAAAATAAATTTGCCATTCTGATATAAAAAAGTCTTTACATAATATTGGCTGTTCCACATGGTTGCTGATATTTTTTAGAATGTTAAAATTTCCGTGAAAATATTTTTTATCAGTTAGTACTGATATTATAGTAGCGTAATTTTTATAGATTTTTGCAATTTCAATAGGATTAAAATTGTTGCAAATAATTCCATTAGAAGGAGAAGCTTTTTTGCATTCTAATATAAGTATTGTTTGGTGTGTTTGGTTAGATAGAGCTTTATAGAAATTACGTTTACTTTTTTTTATTGTATTTTGTAAGATATGTAATGGGTAATATTGTTTTTTTTTAGATATCCATTGTTTTTTGTACAATAAAATTTTGTGAAGCACTGAATGTTGCATATTTTATACCCTTATCTTGACAAAGATAATAGCTGTGTGTATGGTATGCCAGATTGCATTTTTTGTAAAGCTAACTGTGCGTTAGAACGTAGGTTATCATTTCCAAATAATTTTAATAATAATGATACATTAGCAGCTATTACAGCAGAATGAGCAGGGTTGCCTTTACCTTTTAGTATATTAGTCATGTGTTCGTATGCTTGATATTTTGAAGCACAACATATATCCTCTAGAGGATAATAATTTAGGCCAAAATCTGATGCTGTTATAATATAGTTGTATATATTGTTATTATTTAGTTCAGCAACATGAGTGGGAGCATGTAGCCCTACTTCGTCTATTCCATCACAGTGTACTACTATAGCTCGATGATACTTAAATAATTTTAGTACTTGGATGATAGGTGATATTAATTTTTTTTTATATACCCCGATTAATGTAATTGGGGGTTTTGATGGATTAAGCAGAGGTCCTATTATATTAAATAGCGTTGGTGTTTTTAGTTCTTGACGTATTGACATTATATCATTAAATACCTCATAATATTGAGGGGCGTGTAAGAAACATATTCCTAATTTTTCAAAAATTTTACATGATTCGTTTACGCTATGTGTAGCATATAAATTGTGTTTTTTTAATATATCTACAGATCCTACATTACTGGATATATGGTTGTTTCCGTGTTTAATAATTTTTACTCCACAGGTTGACGCTACTATTGCACTTATAGTAGAAATGTTAATGGTATTTTTTTTATCGCCTCCAGTTCCAGTTATATCAGCAAATAATGCGTTTGGTCTAGGAAAATTTTTAGAATAACGTGATAATATCTTTACTGCTCCTGCTATTTCTTCATACGTTTCTCCAAGAACTTTCATACTGATAAGTGCTGCTGTAATTTGTATGGAAGACAGTTGCTTATTTATTATATTATGCAATAGCGTTTCAATTTGTTCTTGGTTTAGATGATGCCCATGATATAGAACCTCGAGAATATTTTGCATGTTATTTTTCATTCCTTTTATAAAGTTTTATTGCCCATTTAATGGTTTGTTGAATTAACCGTGTCCCCTGAGTAGTTAATATTGATTCTGGATGAAATTGAAAGCCGCAAACTCTGTCGGGATCATTACGTACTGCCATTGCTATTTGTTTATTGTAATGAGCGTTAATTGTTAGAGTGTTTGGTATATTTTTGCCTATTAATGAATGATATCTTCCTACTAATAAAGGATTTGGTATGTTTTTAAACATAAATAAATTATCATGGTATATCAAAGATGACTTGCCATGAAAAATTTCTTTTGCCTGTATTATATGTCCGCCATAAAATTCTATAATAGCTTGATATCCTAAGCAGATTCCGATAATCGGAATTTTTTTATTTGCTTTTTGTATTAGTTGCATCATACAACCAGATTGATTAGGAGTGCCAGGACCTGGCGACAGTATTAAAACTGGATCGGTTGTATGTGTTAGTGTTTTTGTAATTATTGATATTGGTACTTGATTGGTATAAACCAAAACTTGGTGTCCGTTGGTCCTTAATTGATCTACTAAATTATATGTAAATGAATCGGTATTATCTAATAATATTGCATTTGCCATTATTAAAATATCTCCTCGGCATCGTGTGCTATAGCAATAGCACGTAGAACAGCGCGTGCTTTGTTACAGCTCTCATTAATTTCTTCTTGCGGAATAGAATCTATAACTACTCCTGCCCCTGCTTGTATTGTAGCGATTTGTTTAGTAACATAAGCTGATCGAATTATAATACATGTATCTAGATTTCCAGATCCAGTTAAATATCCTATAGCTCCACCATAGGTATTTCTACGGACACCTTCTGTTTCGTAGATAATTTGCATAGCTCTTGTTTTGGGAGCTCCAGTTAATGTACCCATATTCATACATGCGCGATAAGCGTGTAGCGCATCAAGATCTGGTCGTAATTCTCCAATAACTTTAGATACTAAATGCATAACATAAGAGTATTTATCTACTTTTAATAGATCAGCTACATATCTGCTGCCTGGTGTACAAACACGTGCTAAATCATTTCTTGCTAAATCTACTAACATTAAATGTTCAGATAATTCTTTATGGTTTAAGCGCATTTCTAATTCTACTCGGTTATCTGCATCAGTATCTAATGATCCATCGGAACAAAAAGCTCTGGCACGTGTCCCGGCGATAGGATGTATTTCAATTTGTCTAGTATTTGCATTATATTTTAGAGAACTTTCTGGGGAAGTTCCGAATAATGTAAATATTGAATCTTGCATGAAAAACATATAGGGACTAGGATTATGTTGTTTTAATACATGATATGCTGCTAGTGGAGAAGGACAAGGCAGAAAAAAACGTCTTGATGGGACGGCTTGTAAAATCTCTCCTGTACGTATGGAATATTGTATATTTTCTATAATTTTTTTATATTGTGCATCGTTTGGATGACAATGTAATTTCATGTTGCGTATTTTTTTGAATGGAATGGTTTTGGGTTCTTGTCTCAATTGTATACTTAATTGTTTTATTCTGTTTTGAAGACGTTGTTTTTCTAAAGTATTTTTTGCACTAAATATAGTGCTTTGCAGGAAAGATGTGTATTTTTTGTGATTGAAAATTAATAATGTTTCTGCTAAATAAAAGCAGAAATCTGGGCATATGTAAGAGTTTGTTAAATTTGGAAAATGTTCGAAACATGATATTAAATCATAAGAAAATAAGCCTCCTAGAAAAATAGATTTATGATGATTTTTAGGAGATTGTAAAATTTTTAGTAATGTTCTTAAACTATCAAATATTGATATAGCATGTAAACGTGTGTCTTCATCCATTATTGTTTGTGTTGTAGGAAATATTAATTTTATTGTGTTGAAATTACTACAAATTCTTATTTGATTAGGGAATGTTTTTTTTAGTATAGGTAAAAGACTAGCTCCATTTTGAGTTAGTGCATGTATAGTGACAGTTGTACCATATGCAGTAATTCTTAATGCGCTGTCAATAATCATCATGCTTTCTATATTGTATTTTTTGTTAATTTCTGATGATTCTAATAATAATGTTGAATTACGTTTATTACATAATTGATTAAAAACGGTTGTAGGGTTTGCATGATACTGTACTGGAACAGTTAAACATTCTATTTGGTTTTTTTTCAAATCCATTGTTTATTTTTCCTAGTTATTTATTTAATAATTTACTTATATTTTATTATATTATTAAGGTAATTTATATATATTATATGGTTGGTATTTTTGAATAATAAAATATAGTTTTTGTGATTTTTTATATATATTTAATTTGATATATATGTATTAATTTTAACAGAAATATTATTTTTTTAAATATATAATATATAATAAAATATTAAATATATAATAATGAAATTTATTATTTTATAAATAACTTATTAATAAAATTTTATTAATATTATTAATATATAATGTTACTATATTAACAATATATATTTTATTATTAATTATTGTATTACTGTTTTTGTATTTTTCAGATTAAATTATGTTAATTATTTAATTTTAAAGTTATAAAAAAATTTTTAATTATGTTTAATAAATGAGTTCATATTATTTTTATATTTTTTAATGTTATATAAATTTATTTAAAAAATTTTAAAAATTGTTCAAATTTAATTTTAAAATATTTTTATTAAAATTATTTATAATATATTAATGAATTAATTGAATTCATGGGATTACTGTTATGAAGAACAAATATATTATGTATTATTAATAATATAATTTTATAAGTTATGTTGTATATATTATTGTAAATTTTTATAATTTTTTTATTACATATAATAAGATTTATATTCTGATTGTTATATAGACATTTATCTATAAATAATTTTATTTGTTTATATAGTGTTAGTTAATTTTTTTTATATTTATTTAGACTAAAATTTAGTAAAATGAATATTTTTGAAATTTAATGATTTAATGTTAAATCGTATCAATGTTATATTAACAGAATTATTTAAAATTTTTATATTTATTAATAATTAAAAATATTATATAATTATTATATATATATTTAATATAATATAAAGTTTTTAAAATTTTTTAATTTAATTTAATAATATTTAATTTATTTTATAAATATAAATGAGTAATTATATTATTAAATATAATATAATTAAATTATAGTTTGAAATAAATGTTCATAATAAGTTTTATTTTTTATTTTATTATTAAAAAATAAATTGTTTGATAATTACAAATTATTTTTTATTTATTAAATAAATATTTTTATATTTAATTTTATTAATATTTTTAGTCTATAATTTTATATAGATGAATAATCTATAACATATTTATATATGGAATAGTGAATTGTAAAGTATTTCAATAAAAATTTATAATTATTATTTATAATTTTATGTTTGTGTTGCTGATAAATAAAAAATTAATTAATAGTTTTTATATAAATTTTAAATTGTTGAATAATATAATATTCATATTATTTTAAGTAATTTCAGGATAATTTATCCTGAATTTAAAAAAAAATTATATTCTATTAGAATATTATATATAATATACTTGTAATTATTGTAGATGTAAGATTATCACAATAAATGTCCTAATTTAGATAATTTAGTATTTAAATATTTAGAATTTTCTGGATTCCTTCCTGTTATTAGTGGAATTCTTTCTGTAATATGAATACATGATTTATTTAGGATTTCTATTTTCTTGGGGTTGTTAGTAAGAATACGTATTGTTTTTACGCACAGTAATTTTAAAATATCTGCACAAATTGTGAAATCTCTTTCATCTGCAGCAAATCCTAAACATTGATTGGCTTCGACTGTATCGGCTCCATTATCTTGTAGGGAATACGCGCGTATCTTATTTAATAATCCGATATTACGTCCTTCTTGTCTGTGATAGATTAAGATGCCTCGTTTTTCTTTTGCAATGTAATGTAATGCTGTTTTTAGTTGGAATCCACAATCACAACGTAAGCTAAATAAAGCATCGCCCGTTAGACATTCAGAATGTATTCGCGTTAACACTGGATCTGATCCAGATATGTTTCCATGTACTAGCGCTATATGATGATGTCCAGTAGAATTTTCTTCAAATCCTATTACTAGAAAATTACCCCAAAATGTTGGTAGTTTAGCTTCTGTTACACGCCTAATTCTCATTGTATTCTTCCTGTAAAGATATAATTTTTAATTTAAATATTGTGTTACAACTATAATATTAGTATTCTTTTCTTTATAAGAATTTATTTTTTAATGAATTTTATGATTATTAAAATTTGATTATAAAAATTTTTTATTTAATATATTTGAATATAATTTTTATTAATAAAGTATAATATTAATATATTTTATGTATAGAAATTTTGCGTGTAATTAGAAGTATAATAATTATAATATATTATATAAAATTTATGAATAATTATTGTATTATTTTTAATTAATTAAAATTATGTGATATATAATAAAAATTATTTATTTCATATGTTTTTATTGTATAGCTTTTGATTTTAAAATTTATAATAGTATCTATGATAGTTATGTGTTTTTATTTTTATAAAATTAAATATTTTTATATAGAATTATTAATATTAATTAAATTAAATTTGATGTTTTTTATTAGAATTTAATTATTACGTTATATAATAGTTATTGTATTTTATATGTAAAAATTATAACAATATTTATTGTATTACACATGTAATATATTGTTCAATATATTATAATTTTGATTATATTAATATATATTATTTAAAGTTTTATAAAAATTAATTTGTATGAAATTTTTTATTTTTACTCAATTATATTGATTTTTATATGTGTTATAATTGTTTTTTAGTTTTAATGATATTAATATATTTATTAATATAATTTAATATTGATTATTGGTGATTTTTTTAAATTATTTTAAAAAGTTTAAAATAATTTAAAAAATATTATATTTATAATTTGTTGAAAAATAAACTATTTTTATATTTATGGTTTTATCATAATAAAAAATTATTGATATGATTATATGATATTGATCTAAATTTAGGTTGTTATGAAAATTATTTCATTTATAAAACTTAAGAAATACATAATTAACTATAAAATATATTATAGGAATATAAAGTTTTTATTAATTTATTTATGTCAGATATTTATCTGAAATATCATTAAATATTTATGGTTTGTTAATGAAAATATATAGTTTTATTTACTTCATAAAGTACTGTAGCATGTTTTATGTATTTAAATTTTACACTTTAAGAAAATTATTGTTTAAAAATTAAAATATATGTGTATTTTATACTATGTTTAAGATTATACATATTATATTTATAATATTTGTGTTATATTTTGTTTTATTAAATTGATTTGAATATTTTTATTAAAAAAATAGTAGTATTGATTAAGCGTAAAAATTTTTTATAAAATGTAAAAATTATATAAATTAAATTTGTTAAAATTTTTGGAGATAAATATGGGATGGCTTAGTAATAAGCGTATTTTAATCACTGGTATGGCTAACAGTAAATCTATAGCATATGGTATTGCAAAAGTATTGCATAAAGAAGGAGCGGAGTTAGCGTTTACTTATTATACTGAAAAATTAAAAGCAAGGGTACAAACGTTGTCTAAGAATTTTAATTCTGATATTATATTACCATGTGATGTATCTAAAGAAACATCTATAAATCGGTTATTTATTGAATTAAAGAAAAGATGGTTAACTTTCGATGGTTTTATTCATGCAATAGCATTTGTTTCTACAGATCAGTTAACGGGTGATTATGTTAATAATGTGACCAGGGAAGGTTTTATCACGGCTCATGAAATTAGTTCATACAGTTTTGTTAGTATGGCGAAATTTTGTAGAGATATGTTGAGTGATAAAGCATCTTTAGTAACATTAACTTATTTGGGAGCAATGCGTGCTATACCGAATTATAATGTTATGGGATTAGCTAAAGCCTCTCTAGAGGCTAATACTCGTTATATGGCTAGTTCTATGGGAAAAGATGGTATTAGAGTTAATGCAATTTCTTGTGGTCCTGTTCGTACTTTAGCGTCTTTTGGAATTAAAGATTTTAATAAGATGTTATCATATTGCAAAAATATATCACCTATTCGGCGTAATATTTCAATTGAAGAAATTGGGAATGTTGCAGCTTTTTTATGTTCTGATTTATCTTCTGGAATTACTGGTGAAATAATTTATGTTGATGGTGGTGTTAATATTGTTATGAATGTGGATTATTCTATGTAATAGATATACATATCTATATGTATTGTGTGATTACTATTTTTTGTAAGCTGTATTTCTAGTGCGTGAAAAGCTCATTGATTTAGGGGATATTTTTAAGGATATTGTTAATATTTAACATTAGTTTGATTTTTTTTAAATTGTGAGCCTATATTATTAGGTAGTATTTATTTCTTCAATTTTTCATAAAATTAAAAAAATTTTATCAATTTTTTGTATATATATATAGGATAAAATATGCAATATTGTATTATACAAGTTACTTGTTTTAAGCAAAACTGTTCGATAATTTGGTGTGATGTAACCCGTGAAGCCGCTATAGTTGATCCTGGAGGAAATTTTGATAAATTAGTAAATAAAATAAATACATTAGAAATTAAAATTAGCAAAATTTTATTGACGCATGGTCATGTTGACCATGTTGGTTGTGCAATGGAATTAAAGCATTATTATAATGTTTTAATCTTTGGTCCTAATCAAGCGGACCGATTATTATTGAATGATTTGCGTACTCAATGTAATGCGCTAGGTATACCCTTTCCATATAGCATGAAGGTTTCAGTTTCTCCGGATATTTGGTTAGACGATGGGGATGAAATTCATATTGGACGTGAGGTATTATATGTATTGCATTGTCCTGGGCATTCTCCAGGGCATATAGTTTATTGGAATAAAATGCAAAAATTTATAGTTATGGGTGATGTTTTATTTAAAAATAGTGTTGGTAGAACAGATTTACCCGGGGGGGATTTTAAGATTTTAATGAGTTCTATTAAGAATAAGTTATTTACATTAGGTGATGATATTATGTTTTTACCCGGTCATGGTGCTATATCAACTTTAGGAGATGAACGAGTACATAATAGTTTTATCGTGTGATTTTTTAAAAAGGCTCGTAATACATATTACATATAAAAGTAATATGTAATCATATTTTATATAGTGAACGTCATCGATTATCTTGTATAGATATAAGATATTTTATTTCTAAATAGTCGATGATACTTTATAAAACATTTATAATTGACTGGCATACACGGTTTACATTTTCATTAGTTATTCCAGCTAGGTTAATTCGACCAGAACCTACTAAATATATTCCAAATTCTTTTCTTAATTTTATTACTTGGTCTGTATTCAAGTTGAGATATGCAAACATTCCAGTTTGATTATTAATAAAACTGAAATCTTTTTTGTTGTTATTATTTTTTTGTAAAGTATAAAAAAATAATTTTCGTATATTATTGATATGCATTCTCATATTATTTAGTTCGGTTTCCCATTCGTATTTTAATATTTTATTATTTAAAATGAGTGATACTATGGATGCTCCATGTGCTGGAGGATTAGAATAATTAGCTCTGATAATAGCTCGTAGTTGGCTTAATATATGAGTTGTTTTTTTAGTATTATTAGTTACAATGGTGC
The DNA here is from genome assembly GCF_023585745.1 of Candidatus Blochmannia ocreatus. Taxonomy (NCBI): domain Bacteria; kingdom Pseudomonadati; phylum Pseudomonadota; class Gammaproteobacteria; order Enterobacterales; family Enterobacteriaceae; genus Candidatus Blochmanniella; species Candidatus Blochmannia ocreatus (nom. nud.). Next base: position 459,029 of record NZ_CP097762.1, on the reverse strand, counting down.
AAGCACCAATACGTTCATTATATAATCCAAAATTTTTTGAATAAGAATTACATACTATTAGTTCTATATTTTTTTTACAGAAAATATATAATCCTTTAAGATCTTCTTTTATTCCACAGGAAAAACCTTGGTAAGCTATATCAAATAAAGGTAGCCATTTATTTTTTATTGATAGATCTGATATAATTTCCCATTGTTCAGCATTTAAATCAATACCTGTAGGATTGTGACAACATCCATGGAATAATACAATATCGTTTGATTGAATATTTTTCAAGGATGAATATAATTCATCAAAATTTAATGTATCAGTTATATCATCGTAGTAAGGGTAAGTGTGTATTTCTAAACCTGCAGCAAGAAATATATTTTTATGATTAATCCAGCTTGGAGAACTAATCCAAATACGTTTGGTATTGGTGTTGCTTATAATAAATTCTGCTGCTATTCGTAACGCGCCTGTTCCGCCAGGGGTCTGAACTGTGTTCATATACTGTTTTGGTACGATGACTTGGTGGTGTATATCCTGAAACAATAGATCTTGTGTAGCGGTATTAAAAGTTTGCATTCCTTCTATATTAAGATAATTTTTACTAGTTTCATGTTTTAAAAGCCATTCTTCTGCTTTTTTTACACTATTTAAGATAGGAGCATTATTATTTTTATGTATGTATACTCCTATACCCAGATTAATTTTGTCTTCTCTTACATCATTATCATAAATTTCTGATAAACCTAGAATAGGATCAGCAGGAGCCATTTTAATAAATTTAAACATAGTATAAACCTTATATATTGTAATTGTGATATAAAATATTTTATATATATCAAAACTATTATTATTTGCCAATTATTTATATAAATATTTTAATTTAAAATTAAAAATTATCAAAATAATAATTTTGATAGAGTTTTATAAAAAAATAGTTTAATTTTTAAAATTAATATTATGTATAATACATATAAAAAAATAAATATTTAATATTTTTTATTAAAAATTAATATTTTTTGTGGATCTGGGAAATGGAATAACATCTCGGATATTTTTTACTCCAGTTATATATAGTATTAGTCTTTCTAGACCTAACCCAAATCCTGAATGAGGCACTGTTCCATAACGTCTTAAATCACGATACCACCAATAATTTTCTTGTGTTAAATTATTTTCTCGCAGTCTTTCATCTAAATTTGATAGTCTTTCTTCTCTTTGTGAACCTCCAATGATTTCGCCAATTCCAGGTACTAAAATATCCATAGAAGCAACCGTTTTATTATCTTTATTTAAACGCATATAAAAAGCTTTGATTTTTTTTGGATAATTTTTTATAACTACAGGTGCGTTGAAATATTTTTCTGACAGATATTTTTCATGTTCAGAAAATAAATCAGATCCCCAATATATTGAATTTTTGAATTTTTTATGGGATTTTTTTAATAAATTAATTGCTTCAGTATATTCAATGTGTATAAAACTAGTGTTAATGAAATTTTCTAAACGAGATATGATGTCACTATCTATGTGATTTGCGATATATTTTAAATCATCTGAACATTTTTCTAAAATGGTTTTAATGACATTTTTCAGAAAAGATTCGGCTAAAATAATAATTTCGTTTAAATTAACAAATGCTGCTTCTGGCTCTACCATCCAGAATTCAGCTAAATGACGATTAGTGTTTGAGTATTCCGCTCTAAATGTTGGGCCAAAAGTATACACTTTTGATAAAGCGCAAGCGTAAGCTTCTGCGTTTAATTGGCCTGATACTGTTAAAAATGCTTCTTTTCCAAAGAAATCATATGGACAATATTTTTTGATTTTTTCTTCGTTTTTTGAACAATTAATATTTTTTTTTGTTTTTTCTGTAGATACGCAAAACATTTTTCCTATGCCTTCAGTATCAGAGGAAGTAATTATAGGAGTGGGAATCCAAATAAATTTATGTTTATTCATAAATTTATGAATAGCATGAGATAACGTATCTCTTACTCGAGAAATTATTCCGATAATGTTAGTTCGTGGTCTTAGGTGAGAAACTTCTCGTAAATATTGCATAGTATGATGTTTGGCAGTTATAGGATAAGTGCTAGGATTTTCTATCCATCCTAAAATTGTGATGTTTTTTGCGATTACTTCTACATGTTGTTTTGTTCCTAAAGATTCAATTATTGTTCCAATAATTGTGACGGAACAACCACTAGTTACACGTGATATTTCGTTACTGTAATTGTGTAAATTATGGTTTGCTATAATTTGTAATGAGGCAAGGCAAGAACCATCATATAAATCAAGAAAAGAAATTTTAGCTTTAGAATTTCTTTTGGTACGGATCCAACCGTTTATGGTAATTTCGGTATTTTTTGATACGTAGCCGTATAATACATCTGCTACTGACACTACATACATATCGTGATCTCCAATTATATTTAAATTAATGATATTTTATTGAGTTATGCAAATTTTATTAGAATCTAATTCTGTTTATAAGAATGTATATTTCTTCTGATCAGAAGAATTCTGCGTTGTAAATCGCAGAGATTAAATTTAGTTTAAATGTATTGTGTTATTAAAAATAACTGTAATAATTTTACATTATTAGTATAAATGTATTAATTATGGTAGTAAATATGTTGTTTATTTCATAATATTTCATATGTATAATGAAATATTATGCAGTTTGGCTCAAAATATAGTATTGGAGTGGATATGTGTTTTATGGATACACAAATATTGTGTATTATTTGAAAATTTAAAATGCTGTTATTTTATTGAATAATCCGACTTTTAAATCAGTAGCAGTATAGATAGTTTTTCCATCACATGACACTTCGCCATCGGCTGTTCCCATAGTTAATTTTCTATTAATTACTTTTCTTAAATGAATAAAATAAGTCACTTTTTTAGATGTAGGTAAAATTTGACCAGTAAATTTTACTTCTTTTACTCCTAACGCTCGTCCTTTTCCTTGACCCCCTAACCAACCTAAATAGAACCCTACTAGTTGCCACATCGCATCTAACCCCAAACATCCTGGCATAACAGGATCTTTTATAAAATGACAATGAAAAAACCACATGTTTGAGTTAATATCTAATTCTGCTTCTATAAATCCTTTATTATAATTACCTCCGTTTCTAGTCATTTTTATAATTCTGTCCATCATTAGCATATTAGGTGCTGGTAGTGTAGGGCCATTTTTCCCAAATAGCTCACCTCTACTAGAGGCTAATAGATCTTCTTTAGTGTAAAATTCACGTTTACTAAGCATAATATATTTTCCCGAATTTTTTTATTTATGTTTTTAATAAAATTATTAGATATTTAGATATTGTTAATATTTTAACATTATGAATTAGTTGTTTATCAAAGTATTCTATATTTCTAATTAAAAATTGTATTTTTCATATGATGTATTTGCATACATATAAGAATATTGATTTATCTCTAAATTTTTATATAAGTTTTTTATACTATGAATTAATATATTTTATTCACGGAATAGTGTTCACGCAAAATATAATATATTTGAATATTTTTCGGTAATAGTATTTTCTATGAGGTTGGATAATATGTAATTACAGATTTTATCTGTATACAAAAGATATGAATTTATTAAGTCAATAGGCGTCTTATAAATAGAATAATAATAAGTATGTTAACTTGATATATTATTTAATAATATTATAATAGACAACTTCAATGTTTGTATTTTATTGCTGTGCTGAGATATATAATTGCATTAATTTAATTTTTATTTGTTGTTATCATGTAATTAAAAGGATTTAATTAGTTACTTGATTGTACTGTTATGACAATATAAGTTTTTATATGTTTTAAGATTAATTTCTTAATCTTGGTGTTTGAAGTTGCAAACGAATAGACTCAGATAGCTCGTCAAGAGTTGTCTTTTCTAAATGCATATGAGTATTTTCGTATCCTAGTTGCGCTTCTGCTAAATAAGTATGTATCGGTTTACCTTCTTCATCTTCCATAACAACATGGTACCACGGAGATTTTTTTAAAGAATCATTTTTGGTAATTTCGTCTAACATAGGTTTATCTAAAGAGTATTCTGGATCAACATCTATTATAACACCTAAGTAGCCTAGTAATTTATGTCGTACTTGTTGTCCTATACTGAATTTGCTTAATATCATAAATACCTCATGTGTGGATTGCACTCTAGAGTGAGATGTGGGAGAAGATTACAAAATCAAGGGCAATGTGTTAATAAATAGCGTTATTAACATATATTAAATTATTTAATACAATATATTTATATATGTTTTTATAATGCAGCATAACTATATTAATTATCGTTATATAACATAAAGTATATTTAAATTTTTAAGCTTAATCTATTAGGAAATTTAGTAATTTTATTATGATTTAAAGAGAAAAGATGTATAAATATTAATTGTTTCTTGATTTTTTATTTAAGTATGATGATATTTTTTAGTCATCAAATATTTTGAGTCATATTAAATAGCATGTAGCATGTTTGCATAGAATATATAATTTGTTAGTATAGATAATAGAAGATTATTCTAATTGTATAACAAATGTTATTTATAATATTTGTGTGTTGTTTTAATGCATATTAAATATTTTTAGATGTTAGCGTAATCTTGCATTGGGTTTTTATAAAAATCTTGTATGATATAGATGTTTTTATAAATAATTTGTTGTACTTACATGCATAAGTATTATTGTTAATATTCATTATTTAATATGTAGATTTTTCTAAAATTGGGAGCGTATAATAGTATTATATGTGATTACATTTTTATTAAGTGCATGAGAAGAGGGTTGGTTTTATAGTTTTAATTACATTAGGGATATCAATAATATAATAATATATTATTATTGTAAGTATTGATGTGTATTTCAATATTTGGAGGAGTGGCCGAGTGGCTTAAGGCGTTGGTTTTGAAAACCAATAATGTTTTTTAGCATTCTAGAGTTCGAATCTCTACTCCTCCTATTTTTAATAAGATTTTTAGAATTTAATAGCTTTTATTTATATGTGTAGGATGTATAAAAATAGTTTTATTTTTGTTTATATGGGTATAAAATAGATATTTTTAGCAATATTGCAAAATTAGATATATGTATATAGCGTTTGTAACTATTACATAGTTTTAGTTATGTAACTTTTTGTGAATAAATTTTATAAAATAATTTATCGCAAAAATTATTTTTGTGTATAACAGATCATTTTATATATATCTAATAAAATTAGATGTTAATTAATGATGTATTTTATATTTAATTATTTTTTTATTTTGTAATTAAACAAGGGTTGTTTATGAAAAAGTATTTGGGTCGTGTAGGATTCGAACCTACCACCAATTGATTAAGAGTCAACTGCTCTACCATCTGAGCTAACGACCCGATTTGTCGTTAATAGGTAAGTATTTATATAAGATTTATATCAGATTTATTTGCTTTATTAATTTTTAGTATAAAAATATTTTTGTATAAATAGTTCATTTAATGCTAATAGTTGATTGTAATTTTTAATAGAATTTCAGTATATATTGTTATTATTGTTGATATATTGCAATCAGTGTTGATTTTATGTTTAAATATTGGTTTATTTTTAATAATTCAGTATAGGATAGCATATTTTTTTATTTGGTTTGATTATTTTATATCAAAACAGGTGTAAAATTTTGGCACAAATATGATATTACAATTTTATTGTAAAATATGCAATATATATTGCAGTAGTATTATGTAAATGATTTAAATATGCTTGATAATATTTTTTAAACAATTTAATTTTATTAAAATTAGTAAAGTTATAACTTTAAGTAATTTTTATGTTTATTACAGATGTCATTAACATCCCGACGTATTTGACCTTGTTTCGTTTAATTATGGTGCCTTGTTTTACTACAGTTTTTTATTTACCTATGTGTTGGGCTCCAATGGTTTGTACTATTATTTTTTTTATTGCAGCAATTACAGATTGGATAGATGGGTTTTTAGCGCGTCGTTTGAATCAGATTACTAGATTTGGTGGATTTTTAGATCCAGTTGTAGATAAAGTTATGATAGTTACAGCTTTAGTGTTAATAGAAGAAAATTTTCATGTGTGGTGGGTCACATTACCTGTGTCAGGTATGATTATTCGTGAAGTTATTGTATTAGCTTTACGTGAGTGGGTTGCCGAGATTAGTATTAATAATAAAAGAATTGAAGTATCTTATGTTAGCAAAATTAAGACATGCGTTCAGATGTTAGCATTAACCGCTTTACTATGGAGCCCTGATATTTGGATAATAACTACTGGCATTGTAGCGTTGTATGTAGCAGTGTTATTGACTTTTTGGTCGATGATTATGTATATGTATACTGCTCGTCATAAATTATTTTTGCGTTGTTAATTTCTGAGATCTTACGTTATTATATGTTATATATGTTAATTAGCTGTGTTCGTCAGTATGCTAAGTATTTTTTTAATCAATTGTATATATACTATGATATTTGTTTAAGAGTTATACGTTTTATATTAGTATTATAAAGACATTTTTTATTTATTACAGTAAAATAAGTTTTGTTTTATGTTTTGTTATTTTTTAGTGCATTAATTTTTATGTGTACTTTAAGTGAATCGGTATATATTAATTGTATATCGTATTTATATATTGAGATTGTATTTTTAGTTATTTTATTAAAAATAAAGTCTTATTATTAATATGATTTATTATAGTTTTAAATTTTATTAGAGTGTGTTTTTATTTTTTTATTTGGATAAATAATAAATTAATATTTAATATGTAATTTTGGAATCATGATGAATGATTGCAAATTTAATTGATTGTTTGTATATATTATTATAGCATTAATAATGAATGCTACAATAAATGGATAAAAATGAGGCGCGTTGACAGATTGGATTATGTAGCGGATTGCAAATCCGTTTAGCTCGGTTCAATTCCGAGGCGCGCCTTAATAAATAAGGTATATTATATGTAAATTTTATTGAAGCATTTATTTTAAAGCCCGGGTGGTGGAATTGGTAGACACAAGGGACTTAAAATCCCTCAGCTTTTTGCTATACGAGTTCAAGTCTCGTCCCGGGTAATAAATAGGTAATTGCGACTTATTTTATGTGCATGAGTATTTTTATATATAGATATAGTAGTGGACTGTTCATTTTAATTATTATAAATTTTAAATATAACTGATTGTTAAGTCATTAATATGATTGAATTATTTTTCTAAGTTTTTTGAAGTAATGTTGACAGGATTCCAGAACGTTGTTGTGCATTTTTTAAATATATTATTATAGTTGATGTGTGTACCAACTTGTACAGTTGATTTTATTTTTTAAGTATTTTTTTATTCTTTCATTTGAAAAAATATTTGTGTTTTGTATAAGATAAGAACTGTGGATTTCTAGATATTATATGTCATCTGATTTAATTATATGATAATAGGTATCATAGGTGCATTGATAAATCGCACTTTTGTTCTAATTTTATTAATATTAAAAATAATTTGATGTTCTTTGGATGTAATTTGATACACTCTCTTATAACTCTTGGTCTAATTCTAAAACTACAATTAGTTTTGTGAATAGCAAAATTATTGTGTAGGCACAATACAATATATATATCAGCCCATGGAATTTATTAGGTGCTAATGAAAATATTTTAGTCAATATTTTTTATGTTTTAGATATTCATTACGCATATTTTAATGAGCATCCAACTGGATTGTTTATGTTTTATTAAGGTGTGACAATACAATCGGTACGATTTTTAATCGTACCGATTGTTATGGGTAATACTATAATGGAATGATCTGTTTTAGGATAAAAGTATGATTAATCGTATTTTAAGTATTATTAATAATATCTATGTGTGGTGTGTTAGGCAGAATCACTTAATTGACGTGGAATAGTTAATTGTATTTTTTGGTCTTGAAAGATATACTAATCTTGGTTTGGTGACGTTAATATATTATTTATTATATCTTCTGTAAATTTGTTCGCAAAGCATTCTGGGAAAATTGGTTATTTTTAAATAGAAATTATTATATTTTTTCGATGAATCTATCATTATTTTTAGGTTACCTATAAGTAATTATATATGAAGGATAACTACATATAATATTAATTATTATAATTAGTGTTATATAGAGTATATATATATTTTTAATTTGTATTTTCGTATATTACTTAAATAATTTTATTATGCTTTATATAATATAAAGTTATGCTTAATCCTAAATTAGGGCATGGTTTATGCATTTAAAATAAGTTTATTTTATTAATAAACTATATAACAATATTAATTGTTGTTTTAATTTAGCACGGATGTTGGGTATTAAAAATTATACAATAAATTGTTTTATGTAAATTTACAGAGTGAAATAACAAAAATACAATACAATATTGTATTATAATAAGTTTATAAATTGTTTTTGTTAAACAATGGGCGCGTTATGTATTTGAATAATTGAATAATAACTGTATTAATAGTAACGGGTCGTGTATTATACTATTAGTATAAGTATGGTTCTCCAGGTGGTCGCGTTTTAAATCTACGATGTAGCCACATGTATTGGTCGGGAGCTAGTAATATTATTTGTTCTATTATTTTATTTATATATTTGATCATGTCGGTACTGGTGTTTAGGGGAACTTCGTTTTTTTTATTTGGGAAAATAATTAATTCATATCCAAAAGAATTTGGTAGTCTACGGGCTATAAACGGGATAAGCGCCGGTTTTGCGATTTTAGTCAGAATATAAGTTCCTATAGTACTAGCTGCTTTTGGTACAGCAAATAATGGTACAAAAACACTGTTTTTTCGTCCATAGTCGTGGTCTGGCGCGTACCAGACTATTTCGCCATTTTTTAAGGCTTTAATCATACCTGTAACATTGGTGCAGATTAACATTTTTTTATTAGATCTTAATCTTCCTTTAGTTTGTATCCAATCTAATAATGGGTTGTCATTAGGACGATATACGCCTATTCCTGGATTCAGTGTGCCTAAAATTCTTGCGCCTAATTCTAGCGTAAGAAAGTGTATACCTATTAATAAGATTCCGGTTTTGTTTTTTCTAGCTTGAGTAATATTTTTTAATCCTTTAATTTTAAACCAACGTTTAATTCTGTGTTCTGACCAGAACCAAGCCATACCGGTTTCTAACACTCCCATTCCTATCGATTCACAGTTTTTATTGAATAAATCTTTTTTTTCTTTGGTAGATAAATTCGGGAAACAGAGGTCTAAATTTCTTTTAATTATATGCATACGATGTAATAAAAAATATTTCGTCATTCGTCCTAATCGAATTCCGAGATAATATATAACAGAATAAGGCAAAGATACTATAACATATAGTATTCCTATTCCTATCCAAATTAGCCAAAATTTTGGATGCAGGAAGTAGTAGTGAAATTTTGGAATTTTATGCATACAATTTTCTTATTAAGAATTTAATAGATGTATATTATACAATATATATTATGGATTATATCAATATTATTATAGCTGTCTTTAAAGACAGATTGTATAATATACATTAAGTTTTATTTAAAATTAATGCAGGTATTTGCGCTGATCTGTTAGAAACTATAATAGAATTATTTAATTAAAAAAATAATTGATTTTTGAATATTTATATATATTGTTTTGTATATAATTTTACACAGCATTTTAAATGAGAATAGTTAGTTAGCATATTTAGTATAAATAATTAAAATACATTCATTTTTAATATTGAGTACAGTACTAAAATAGTATGTAATTATTTATTTATTATGTTTTTTAATTTTAAAATATTGTTTGTCTTTATGTTGATGGAGTTGATTTTTATAATTTATTCGGAAGTAACGCATTATTGTTGGTGTATGAGTATTATTTTTTAATTGGTGGAATATTGTCTTATTATAATATCGGTTATTATTATTTGTATGTGAGTTGTTGTTATGTATGATATTTTTTTGATGCGTATTACTTGTAATGTCTAATGGCTTTAATTTAAAATGGGAAGGCATAACAATATTGTTATTATTAGCTTTGATGTTGTTTTTTTTAGATAAATCAATAAGTTTTTTTGAGAATAGATTTATATTTTTGGATAGTTTTTTTATTTTGTGGGGTTGTTGGATGTGCATAATGGATTTTTTTTCTGTTGTATACCCCGGAGCAGGTGTTCTAGAGTGTTTAGAATTATTATATTTTAAATATATGTTGTATTGTGTTGAACATGTTTTTTTTAAGTTTTTATGATGTTCAGTATATTGATATTGTTTATTATATTTTTTAATATTAGTAAGGGTTTTATTATTTTTTTTATGAATAATATTTTTTGAATACAGTGGACAAGACATTAAATGAGTTTTATCACGTCTTTTGCAGTTGTATGCTAAATACATAGTATTGTTTTTTTGATTATTGATGTTAATAAAATTTTTTATGTTATATGTTTTATGCTGTATTGTATTATTTTTTATTGCATGTATTACTTGATCATAATGATGTATATTGTCTAATGTTTGAAACGCTGATTTTTTATAAAAAAAATATTTAAGTGTGGATTTAGTGTTTTTTTTGATTGTTTTAAAAAAATACTTTTTAAGTATATTGAAGTTTTTTATGAGTTTATTAAAAAAAATGTACCAACTGTTTAATATATTAAACCAAAAATTTTTACTTATGTATTTATAATACGATAAATATAGTAATTTATTGTAGTATAGTATATTATATATCATAATATATATGACTCTTGATAGAGTTGAGTTTTTTGATTGCTTTAACGATAGTATGTTATCAGGATTTGTAGATGTTGCTTTATTATTTTGTATTGTTGTTGATGATGACTGAATTAGTATTTGATCGTTATATTGGAACGTTTTAGCTAACAAATAACTAGGTTTGTTAGTTATCGTTTCGCCTTTTCGAATACGTCTTACTTCATAATTTGGAGTGTGCATGTATTCATTAGGCACAATGATTGCACGTACGCCTTTTTGGCGTTGCTCAATATCATTGATAGCTTTTCTTTTTTCATTTAGTAAATATGAAGCGATGGCTATAGGTACAATAGCGTGTACTTCATAAGTATTATCTTTTAATGATTCTTCTTCAATTAAACGTAAAATAGATAAAGAAAGTGATTCATTATCTCGTATGTTACCCATTCCATTGCAGCGTGGACACACATAGTAACTTGACTCGCCTAGAGATGGGCTGAGTCTTTGCCGTGATAATTCTAATAGGCCAAATTTAGAGATACGGCCTATTTGAATTCGCGCGCGATCTTGATGTACTGCAAGTTTAAGATTATTTGTAATTTCTTTTTGATGTTTAATTAATGTCATATCTATAAAATCTATTACTACTAACCCCCCTACGTCTCTTAGGCGTAGTTGGCGTGCTATTTCGTCAGCAGCTTCTAAGTTAGTATTAAAAGCTGTATCTTCAATATCTATTCCTTTAGTAGAACGAGAAGAATTTATATCAATTGCAGTTAATGCTTCAGTAGTATCAATGACAATAGATCCTCCAGATGGTAATCTTACTTCTCGTTGAAATGCAGACTCAATTTGTGACTCTATTTGATAATGACTAAATAAAGGAATATCACCGTTATATAGTTTTATTTTTTTAGCAAAATCTGGTCTACCTAAAGAGTTCATATGTTCCTTAGCTAATTTCAGAATTTTGGGATTATCAATTAAAATTTCACCTATATCTGGCCGTAAATAATCTCGAAATGCACGTACAATTACATTGTTGTCTTGATGTATTAAAAAGGGTGCTAATTTTGTAGCAGCAGTATTTTTAATAGTTTGCCAATGTTTTAACCGGGAAGTCAAATCCCATTCTAATGCTTCAGTAGATTTTCCCATACCAGCAGTTCTAATAATTAGACTCATTCCTTCTGGTAATTCTAAAGTCGATAGAATTTCTTTTAATTCAATACGATCATTTCCTTCAATACGTCTTGATATGCCCCCAGCTTTAGGATTATTTGGCATAAGGACTAAATAGCTACCAGCTAAACTGATAAAAGTGGTTAATGCTGCGCCTTTATTACCTCTTTCTTCTTTATCTATTTGCACAATTAATTCTTGTCCTTCATATAATATTTCTTTGATATTATTTTTATTATAAGAACATGATATATTATTGAAGTATTCACGAGCAATTTCTTTCACAGGTAAAAATCCGTGTTTTTCTACTCCATAATCTACAAATGCTGCTTCCAAACTCGGTTCAATACGAGTAATTATCCCTTTGTAAATGTTTGATTTTTTCTGTTCATGACCTATTGTTTCTATATCTAGATCATATAATTTTTGTCCATCTACTAATGCTACTCTTAGTTCTTCATGTTGAGTAGCGTTAATTAACATTCTTTTCATGATAATTTTTGCTCAATGTGTGATGTTTTGGAATATAGATATACGTTTTTGATTGGTATACTGTAATTATTTTGGTAGCTTATAATTTTATATTTATTAGGTTTTTATTTTGTACAGTAATACATACATATATTTTATATAGATAATGTAAAATTATTAATAGTATATGCTACACATTTATATATGTGTTTATGATTCTTAATAAAATATTTATTGTTATTGTAATGCATGATGATTGTTTGTTATTTTGAGGTTAATTTGTTCTTAAAAGAAAATTTTATTATAGTTATAGATTATAAGATACTCACTTGTAGTGGATAGTAAAATGTTATTTACATTAGTATGTATATATTAGACATACAAATAGTATTATTAATTTATATGTGTTGTTTAATAGATTTTACTGAATTTTATATATTCTATAATTAGATATTTATTATATACTCTTATTATATTAAAACGTTGCTGTAATTTCTATGGTTTCTTATGAAAGAGAGTAACATTCATGCACAATTTATTAAAATTTCTGTAAATTTTGTTGGACAAAGAGTCGATAATTTTTTGTTGTGTTACTTAAAGACAGTGCCAAAATCTATGATTTATAGAATAATTAGAACTGGTGTTGTACGTGTTAATAAAAAAAGAATCAAATTCTATTATAAATTACGCATAGGAGATATATTAAAGATCCCTATTATAAAAAATATAAACATCAATAAATGCAATATACAATCTTTAGAAGAAATTAAATTTTTAGAAAGTTTTATTATTTATGAAGATGATTGTTTTTTAGCGATTAATAAACCGGCTGGTATTGCTGTGCATGGAGGCAGCGGACTTAAATTTGGAGTAATTGAAGGGTTACGTATGTTGCGTCCTAGAGCACAATTTTTAGAATTAGTGCATCGTTTAGATAGAGAAACTTCTGGTGTGTTATTAGTTGCTAAAAATCGTACTTTTTTGTTGTATTTAAATGAACAACTGCGTCTAAAAAATATAGAAAAAAAATATTTAGCTTTAGTACATGGTGTATGGGATGCCAGTTTAGGCACAGTCTCTAAATCTTTATTAAAAACTAATGTTTTTTATACTTCTAATAAGAAGATAATGCGTGTAGTTTCAAGGAATGGTAAAATTGCCACTACTCATTTTCAGATAATAGAAAAGTATGCTAATACAGCAACTTATTTAGATATTAGACCTATTACCGGACGTACTCATCAAATTAGAGTACACGCTCAATATGCACAGCATCCTATAATAGGAGACAAGATTTATGGAAATTATGAATTTGATATTAAATTTAAACAGTTTGGTTTTAATAGATTATTTTTACATGCTTATATGTTATGTTTTATACATCCATATACAAAAAAATTTTTTTTTGTGCAAGCATCGTTAGATCAATTATTTTATGATTGTTTATTCTTTTTAAGAAATTTAGCTACTACTCGTTATATTTCTGCATTAAAAGTATTAGAAAAGCTTTAATATTTCACAATGAAATATCAGTTCATAGGTACATCATTTTTAAATATTTATTTATATTAAATATTTGAAGGTATTATTATTGATTTTATACATTTATTATATATTTAATGTTTAGAAAATTCGTATAGTATACGATTAAATAATATTTTGATATTATGATTATATATTAATTTTTAATAATTAAATAATGCAATTATGTTCATTAGAGTATGTATTGTGTATTAATCGTAATTGACTTTTGTTGATGGTTGAAGTTTAGAATGTTAAATAAATTATGTTTAGGATATATAGTATATTGATTGTTAAGATATGTGTTTATATATAAGTTTTATATATGGTTTGTATATTAAAAACTTTATTTAAAGTAAAGATTAATTTTATTTAAATTAGTTATGTTGGTATTTAATTATATGGATTATCTACAACAATATAATATCTTGAAAAGGTGTTGAATAAGTGCTGATAGTTATAGATAATCTCTTTATGTAAAGAGCTTCTAAATTCGATTAATTAAAAATATTATTTTTTGAGTATTTCTATGATGGATAAAATTAATTTTTTGTTGAGTTGCTATAATGTTGGTACATTCAACAAATTTTTATAGATATATCATTTTAAATTTTAAACAATTAGTATTAGATAGATAATGCGTTATATTTATTTTTCCAAGATTTATAATATATAGCCATTAGTTCGTGGTATATTAGCATGTGAATATAATGATTTTATTAATGTTATTAAGTTTATTAAGGTTATTGCCTAGAAATATGGAAAATAGGGGAGGCGCAAAAACATGGCAGTACAGAAAAATAAATCAACTCGTGCTACTAGAGGGAAGCGCAGGGCGCATCATGCGTTGAAGCTCGCATCTATATCAGTAGATTGTGTCTCTGGTAAAACTCATAAACGTCATCATATATCTTGTGATGGATTTTATCGTGGAAAAAAAGTGATGGAGAAATAATTTTTTGAGTAATGATGATAATGGTAGTAATAGTGTGCAATCTAAAAATTTAGTACTCGCATTAGATGCGATGGGTGGCGATTTCGGTCCCACTGTCACTGTGCCAGCAGCTTTAGAAGCATTATCTTTGCATCCTACGCTTAAGTTGTTGCTTGTTGGAACGCCTGCAGTGATTATGCCTATTTTATCGGAATACAATAAGTTATCTCGTATTAACAGACTTACTGTGGTTCCAACTGATTCAGTTATTAGCTCTAATATTAGACCTGGTCATGCTATTAGGATTAGTAGAAATACATCAATGCGTGTTGCCTTAGAGCTTATTAGTTCTGGCCATGCAGACGCTTGCGTAAGCGCCGGTAATACAGGCGCTCTTATGGGTTTATCTAAATTAATACTTAAATCTATAGATGGTATTGAGCGCCCTGCTTTAACGACACTGCTACCATATAGTGAAACAGGTAAAACCGTTATATTAGATTTAGGTGCTAACATTGTGTGTAATGGGGAAATGTTGGTGCAGTTTGCAATTATGGGATCAGTGTTATCAGAACAGATTTTAGGCATTAATAATCCTAGAGTAGCACTATTAAATATTGGATCAGAAGAAACTAAAGGTTTAGATAATATTCGTTATGCTTCCAAAATATTACATAATATCCCGTTGATTCGTTATATTGGTTATATAGAAGCAAATGACCTTCTTATGGGAAAATCAGATGTTTTAGTATGTGATGGATTCTCAGGAAATATTACTTTGAAAACTATGGAAGGGGTAATACGCATTATTTTATCAACTATGAAATTATCTGGTAAGCAATATAATAAATTGCGTTGGTTTACTAAGCTGATTAGATTTTTATTAAATAAATATTTTTTTAATAAATTTAGTAGATTACATCCTGATTGGTATAACGGTGCGCATTTAGTGGGTTTAAAGAGCACAGTGATAAAAAGTCATGGAGCAGCTAATCGACGCGCATTTGTTTCTGCGATTAAACAAGCGATTCATTCTATAGAGTGTAGAGTACCAGAAAAAATTTTTACGCGATTAAGAACAGTGCTGTCTAAAAAAGATAGTTAAAACAATACATGTTTACTAGAATATTTGGAACAGGTAGTTATTTACCAAAATATATTAGATCTAATGCTTTATTAGAAAAGATGATTAATACATCGCATGAGTGGATTGTTGCGCGCACTGGTATTCAGGAGCGTCATATTTCCAATGCAAATGAAACTGTTGCTAAAATGGGGTATTTTGCTGCTAAAAAAGCTTTAGAAATGTCTTGTCTTCATGCTGAGAAAGTAGGTATTATTATTGTTGCAACTACTACTTCTAGTCATGCTTTTCCAAGTTCTGCGTGCCAAATTCAACGTGATTTACGTATAAAAGATACTATTGCTTTTGATTTGTCTGCAGCTTGCTCTGGATTTGTGTATGCTTTAGATATAGCAAATCAGTATGTTAAACATGGAAATGTAGAATATGCTTTAGTTGTTGGTTCAGATATATTAAGTCATACTTTAGATCCTACGGATAGAGGAACATTAATTTTATTTGGAGATGGAGCAGGAGCTGTGATACTTGGAAGATCAAAAACTCCGGGAATTATTTCTACGCATTTGCATGCGGACGGTTATTATGGGAATTTATTAACTTTATCTAATTATAATAGATATAGTTCTTCTATGTCTGATAATTATTTAAAAATGTCTGGCAATAAAGTATTTAAGATGGCTGTATCTATTGTAACGCGTGTTATTAATGAGGCTCTTGATGTGAATAATTTATGTCAAGACGAATTAGATTGGCTGATCCCACATCAAGCTAATCTAAGAATTATTTCTGCAGTTGCTAAGAAATTAAGTATAGATATGAAAAAGGTAATTGTTACTCTCGATAGACATGGTAACACATCTGCAGCGTCTGTACCTTTGGCATTAGACGCATCTGTACGTGATGGTCGAATTAAGCCGGATCAATTGGTATTATTGGAAGCATTTGGCGCTGGTTTTACTTGGGGTTCTGTATTATTAAGATTTTGACTATTAGTTATATATAGGATTAAACGGCATTATGAATAGTAATACATTAGCTGTAATATTTCCAGGTCAAGCATCTCAAAAAGTCGGTATGTTAAAAGATTTATCGTTGCATTATTCTATAGTAAAAAAAATATTCTTTGAAGCATCAGAGGAGTTGGGGTATGACTTATGGAGATTAATTCAATATGGACCTGTTTCAGAGCTAAACAAAACTTATAAGGCGCAACCAGCTATTTTAACGGCTTCAGTAGCAGTGTGGAAAATATGGTCTCAAATTGGTGGTTGTATGCCAAGTATTATGGCTGGTCATAGTTTAGGGGAATACACTGCTTTAGTATGCTCAGAAAGTATAGAATTACGTTCTGCAGTCAAATTAGTAGAGATGCGTGGGGCTTTAATGCAGGAATTGGTTCCTTATGGGAAAGGGGCTATGTCAGTGATTATTGGGTTGCATGATGAAATTATTTGTGAACTATGTAATGAAGTAGAAAAAACAGGGCAAGTTGTATCTCCTGCAGGTTTTAATGCGCCTGGGTATGTAGTTATTTCTGGTGATAAAGAAGCAGTAGATAGCGTTAATAACTTGTGTAAAAATGCTGGAGCGAAACATGTGTTTATACTCCCTATTAGTGTTCCTTCACATTGTGCGTTAATGAAACCCATGATTCATAAGTTTTCAAACATATTAAAAAATATTGTTATTAACCCCCCTACTATACCAGTGATAAATAATACTGATGTGCGTATTGTATGGGATCCTGATATAATTCGAGAATCGTTAATACGACAATTATATACTCCGGTGCGTTGGTATGAAATAATACGGTATTGTATGGATAAAAAAAAGATTAGTCATTTTGTAGAAATAGGACCCGGAAATATTTTAACTAAATTATTAAAAAATTTAGTTAGTAATGTGTTGAGCATATCGGTAAATAGTATGTGTTCTTTAAAAAAATCTATAAAATTAATTGTTGATATGTAAATATCAGTATAGGAGTGTTATTTTTGATGAATTTTAGCGACAAAATTGTTTTGGTAACTGGCGCAAGACGTGGGATTGGTCGCGCTATTATTGAAATGTTTGCAGAACACGGAGCAACTGTAGTAGGTACAGCAACTAATGCATCGGGTGTAGAGGATATTAATATTTTTTTAGGAAAGAATGGCAAAGGTATTAGGCTTGATGTTACCGAACAATATTCTATTAATACTGGTTTAGAACAGATATATAGAGAATTTGGTAGTGTTGATATATTAATAAATAATGCTGGTATTACTAAGGACAACCTTTTATTACATATGAAAGATGATGAATGGCATTCTGTAATTGATGTTAATTTAATTGCTGCTTATCGTATGTCTAAAGCAGTGATAAAATCTATGATTAAAAAACGTTATGGTAGGATTATTAGTATTAGTTCTGTGGTCGGTTTTACAGGTAATTCAGGTCAGGTTAATTATTCTGCTGCTAAATCAGGATTAATTGGTTTCACTAGATCTTTAGCTCGTGAAATTGCTTCTCGAGGGATTACAGTAAACTTAGTAGCACCAGGATTTATTTGCACAGATATGGTAAATAAATTAACTGATAAACAAAAAAATGATATTTTATTAAAAATACCTGTTAAGAAATTTGGGGATCCACAGGATGTAGCTTTTACGGTGATTTTTTTTGCTTCTGATGCCGCAAAATATATTACTGGACAAACTATTCATATTAATGGAGGAATGTATATGGGGTAAATATACGTAGTAGTATTATTAATTGCACAGAAAATTTAATATCATCTTAATGATACATAGATAATATAGTATTGTATTTTGATGCAAAACTATTTATTTTGATAGGAAAGTAAAGACATGAGTACTATAGAAGAAAAAGTTAAAAAAATAGTTGCTGAACAATTAGGGGTAAAAATAGAAGAAGTAGTTAATCATGCTTCATTTGTAAATGATCTTGGCGCTGATTCTCTTGATACTGTTGAATTAGTTATGGCTTTAGAGGAGGAGTTTGATATTGAAATTTCGGATGAAGCAGCTGAAAAAATTACAACTGTACAAGCAGCAATTGATTTTATAAGTAATAATGATCAAAATAATGTTATTACTGATTAATTTGGTATTTTTAATGTTTAATTGACAAAGAACATGTAAATATATAGTATATAAAATATATAGTTGTATAAATTTTAAATTTATAAATAACTCTTTGTAATTACGTAGATTTTTTAGTCTATACTTATATATAAGTTATTATAAATAATCTTGATATACGTAGAAGTTGTTATATGGTGTATTGTTTTTATTTGAATGATAAAGATACTGTTATAATATTATTATTGCTAATAATATTTGGTTGCTTTGCAGTATGAAGATGTTACTAAAATGATAAATACTGATTCATATTATTTATTTTTAGATAATCAAAATACATATAAGTTATAATATCATTAATTTAATATTTTGGTATAAAATGTATTGGTTAAATGGCGTGCCCCATAAAAAGATTTCTTTAAATAATAGAGGTTTACATTTTGGAGATGGATTTTTTACTACTGCTAAATTAAATAATGGAAAAATAGAATTTTTAGACTTGCATTTAGATAGGTTAATTATATCATCAAATAGATTAATGTTTAATTGTTTTGATATAAATGTGATACGTAAAGAAATGTTAAGTGCGGCAAGTTGCAGTGGTAAATTCGATGTTATTAAAGTAATTATCGTGAGATCTGATCTGTATAATGCACCGTGTAAATACAGATATATAAGTGATATTGAACCGTTGCGTATTATTTGTGTAAGTAAATTATCCAATTGTTATGAACAATGGGTTAATTTAGGCATTAGATTAAAAACGGCAATTATACGGTTGTCTAGGAATGATATTTTGTCAGGTATCAAACATATTAATAGATTAGAACAAGTTATGATTGCTAATTGGATAGGTAAAAATTCAGATGCAGATGAAGCGCTTGTGTTAGATACTGATGGGAACGTTGTAGAATGTTGTAGTGCTAATATTTTTTGGCGATATAAATATGAAGTATTTACACCGTCTTTGTATTATGCTGGTGTTAATGGAATTATGAGACAATTAGTAATAAAATTGCTGTCAGAATTAGGATTTAGTGTAAATCAAGTTATGGTGGGACCAAAACATTTAAAATGTGCTGATGAGGTATTTATTACTAATACTTTATTACCAATAGTATCTGTAAAATCTATTGATGATTGTGTATATTCAAAGAAGACATTATTTAATTTGTTAAACTCTTATATTAAGAATAATCTAATTTTATAGATTTTTTTATTTTTGAAGTAATTCATGAAAAAAATAAATAATTTGCATAAAATATCATGTAAATAGTATTTATTAGTGAGAATTTATTCTTTTTATAATTAAAATTTGGAAAAATTATAATAATTGTTTTAATGTTTAATTATTTGTTGGTATTTTATATATATTGAAATTTGATTATTGGTGTTTGTTTCTTTTTTATGGAAATATTTTCAAAGTTATATTTAATTCTTAATAATTTAAAGATATTTATATGTATGCATTTTAATTAATGTTATTACATAAAGTTAATATAGGTATATTGAATATTATTGCTGGAATTGATATCTAAATTTAGAGAGCAGTGTGAATAGCAAGTTTATAGTTGTTGAAGGATTAGATGGATCAGGAAAAACAACTGTTGTTTATGCAATAAAAAGATATTTATATAAAAAATATGGTATTGTTAAAATAACAACTACTCGTGATCCTGGAGGTACTGCGGTAGCTGATTTATTGCGTACACTGATAAAATATGGTGGCTATGCTGATGAGTCAGTGCATGATATATCAGAATTATTGATGATTTATGCTGCAAGATTCCAATTAGTGACCAATGTTATAAAACCAGCTTTATCTCAGGGTTATTGGGTAATAGGAGATAGATATAATTTATCTTCTCAGGCATATCAAGGAGGGGGAAGAGGGGTTGATGAGTTGTTATTAAAAATTTTATCTAAAAAAATTATGGATTTTTTATCTCCAAATCTCACATTATATCTTGACATTTCTCCAGAAATCAGTGTATCTCGTATAAAAAACAGAATGTTTTTAGATCGTATTGAGAAGGAGTCTTTAATTTTTTTTAGAAAGGTGCGATCTTGTTACTGGGAATTAATTTCTGATTCGACAGAAAAAATTATTGTAATTGATGCCTCTCAAAGTTTATACTCGGTTTGTCGTATTGTTTTTAAGTTTTTAGATTGGTGGTTACAAGATCTTTTAAGAGTGTAATGCTTATGTATTTGTATCCTTGGTTAAGCTATATTTATAATAAAATATTAGGTATTTACAAGAACAAAAAAGGACATCATGCGTTACTTTTTAGTAGTAAACAAGATAATGGTGTTGATGTTTTAATTTATTTTATTATACGTTGGTTATTTTGTATGAAACCATACAATACTAAATATTGTAATGCTTGTTATGATTGTAAGTTAATGCATGTTGGTAATCATCCTAATTATTATGATATAATTGCGAAAGATAGCATTGGAATTGTCGGTGTTGATACTATACGTGTTTGTATAAATTCTATATATAAGTGCGCTTATGCTAATAAAACAAAAATTGTATTTGTACGCCGTTTGGAATGTTTAACGGATGCCGCTGTTAATTCTTTATTAAAAATAATTGATGAGCCTCCTGTAAATACTTTTTTTTTCTTTCATACTAAAGATTATAATCAGGTATCAATGACTTTATTGAGTCGATGTATGCGTTGGTGTATTACTTCTCCAAAAGAAGAAATTGGATTGCGATGGTTAATGAAACAACAAGTTACTGCTGATATTGTATCAGCAAGGTGTGCATTACGTTTATGCGATGGATTTCCTATAGCAGCAAAAAATATTTTTAAATCAAATTTATGGGAACAGCGATTGGAATTATTTAAATTTACATATACTATTATCACTAATGGAGATTTTTTAAAACTTTCATCTAGATTGAGTTATATAGAAAATATGTGTTTATATTGGTTGATTACTATAATTTTAGATGCATTAAAGTGGAAACAGGGGGTAAAGAATATATTTCTAATGAATTTAGATCAACTAGAATTAATTAGTGCTATTGCAGATAGATGGGATATTTTATCTCTTAGTGACCATTTACAAAAATGGTGGGTACTTTTGCGTTGTTTAAAACAGTATACTAATATTAATCGTGAATTATTATTAACTTATAGATTATTAAATTGGAAATATGATATTACTGAAGATTGTTTAAACTCTTGGAGTATATAAAACATTATGTTTTTAGTAGATTCGCATTGTCATTTAAATAAATTAAATTATACAAGTATTCATGCTAATGTTTCAGACGCTTTAAATAAAGCAAATAAAAAAGGGGTAAATTTATTTTTGTCAGTCAGTACTGTGATGTCGGATTATGATAATATGGTGAAACTTGTAGGATGTAGGAAAGATGTTGTGTTTTCTTGTGGAGTACATCCTACTTGTGTGTTTAATGAAATAAATTTTAGTAGTGATATGTTATATATTTTATCATCTAAAACAAATGTTGTTGCTATTGGAGAAACTGGTTTAGATTATTATCATAGTTCGAATGTGCAGGATAAAATAAAACAAAAAAAAGTGTTTCAAGAGCATATTCATGTTGCTAAGTCAATAAAGAAACCAATTATTGTGCATAGTCGTAATTCTATTCAAGATACCATTGTTATATTGCGTAAAGAAAAGGCTATAGAGTGCAGCGGTGTATTGCATTGTTTTAGTGAAGATTTAGAAAATGCAAGATTGTTATTAAATCTTAATTTTTATATATCTTTTTCTGGTATGGTAACATTTAATAAATTTTATATGTTGAGAGAAGTAATTAAATATGTTCCTATAGATCGAATTTTATTAGAAACGGATTCTCCGTATCTCACTCCAGTTCCATATCGTGGTTTGGAAAACCAGCCAGCTTACGTATATGAAATTGCTAAATATGTAGCACATATAAAGAATGTGGATCTTGATGAATTAGCTATGGTTACTACAAAAAATTTTTTTGCTTTATTTCAGTTAGAATCTTAAAAGAAAGGATTTTTTTGAATTATTTATAATAAAAAATTATATTTTAAAGTGATTTTTATATATTAATGAATATGTATTATGTACATATAGAAATTTTAAGTTTGTATGAAATTGTTTTATTGTGGTATTTAATAAGAACAAATTTTGCTTTTATGCATCTAAATTTGGATTTTTTGGTAATTTAGAGTTAAGAAAATTAATATTTATATAGTAAGTAATGTGTAGAATGAGTGTGTCCGTCTAAAATATGAAAAAAGATAATATTTTTATAGACATTATTACTGGAAAAATAAAAACAGACATCCTGTATCAGGATGATTTAGTGACTGCATTTCATGATAAGAATCCCAAAGCACCTGTTCATGTATTAATTGTGCCTAATAAATTAATTCCTACAGTTAACGATGTTACTGACCAAGATGAACAGATGTTAGGCAGATTATTTACAGTAGCAGCGAAAATAGCAAAATTTAATAATATACATAATTCAGGTTATCGTTTGATAATTAACTGTAATTACCATTCTGGTCAAGAAGTGTATCATATTCATATGCATTTATTAGGTGGTCAGTTTTTAGGTCCTTTATTATCAATCATATAAAATTAAATTTTTGTGTGTTATATTTATGAAGAATTGTTTTATTTATGTTGTACATAATGTTTATATACAACATAGTTATTTAACATGTGAAAATTTTTGATTAAGTAAATTTAGTTTTAATTGTTCAATTTTATTGATTTTAAAATTATTTGAATAACATAAATTATTATAGGTATTTTATAAACATTACGTACATACAAATATTAAAATTT
The DNA here is from genome assembly GCF_023585745.1 of Candidatus Blochmannia ocreatus. Lineage (NCBI taxonomy): Bacteria > Pseudomonadati > Pseudomonadota > Gammaproteobacteria > Enterobacterales > Enterobacteriaceae > Candidatus Blochmanniella > Candidatus Blochmannia ocreatus (nom. nud.). The sequence goes on along the minus strand of NZ_CP097762.1, from coordinate 435,212 downwards.
TTGTTATTTTTTAGTATGGTTTTTTTTTGTAACGGCGTCGGTATGTCCAGTAAAAATATAGATTTGTTATGTACAACGCCAGTTGTTTTATCGCCAAAAAAAATTAGTTTAGTCGATTGGAAACCAATTTTATTAAATATTTTAAAAAAAAATCTTTTTTTTGATATCCTTGAAAAGGATAGTGTGTTGTTAGTAAATATTATAAAAAATAATACTAATGGTATATTACAAATATATAATATTACCAACACATTAATTCAATGTATAATAGAGAACGTTAAAAGTTATAGCGTTATCAACATGGATACGTTATATTATGCTTACCGAATATTTGGCGTATTTCCAGAATATAATGAAAATTCTTACAATTTTTCGATAAAAATTGCAAATTATTTAAAAGCTAATTATGTATTATATAGCATTGCATGTGGAAATGCAGACAAACCGAATTTAGAGTTTCAGTTAATATCAGTAAAATCCGGAGAAATAATATATGTTATGTATGGTGCTGCATAGATAAAGTTTTAAAGTATTCAGTATAATAATGTCTATTACTAAAAATTAATATCATATATAGAACATTTAATAAATTGATTATATATATTATACTTATATTCTGATTTTAAAGAGAAGTAAAGATAGGTTCAATCGGTATTTAAAAGCATTTATAATGGCTCGACTAACTGTGTTATTCACAATAGCATTACGTTATGTGTGGGGCAAATCAATCAATAAATTTAGTCGGTATATTTATTGGACATCTGGTTTTGCGGTCGCATTAGGTGTAATGGCAATGATTGTTGTGTCATCTGTATTAAATGGATTTGAGAATGAATTTAAGAAAGATCTTTTGAATTTTATTCCCCATATATTACTTACGAATTTAGCAGGTTATGTTAGCATTGTTAATAAGCCAAGTGTAATATTTAATGATTTAAATAATGAAGTATCATTAAAACCATTAGTTATATCTAATGTCATACTGCAGAGTAATAGACAGTTAGCTTGTGGAATAATGTTAGGAATTGATCCAAATAACTGTGAGCCTTTATCAGATTATATCGATAGTAAATATATACGGGCATTAGTTTTAGGCAAGTATTATATAATTATTGGATCATCAATAGCTAAAGCACTTGGTGTATGTGTAAATGATCAAATTCGATTAATTGTTCCTTCTGTAATACAAATTACTCCTATTGGTTGTATTCCGAGTCAGCGTTTGTTTACAGTATTAAATATTTATACTGATATTACTGAAGAGGTTGGTTATTCTGATCGAATATTAGTAAATTACTCGGATGCTGCTGTTTTAATGCATTATCCGTTTCAGTGTATTACTGGCTGGCACATATGGTTGCATGATCCATTTTTAATTTACAAAAAAAATTATTTAGGTTTTTCCAAGGATTGGATTTATAAAGATTGGAAAGAATATAAGGGATCATTATTTCAAGCAATAAAAATAGAAAAAAATATCATGTCTTTATTATTAAGTATTATTATAGTGACAGCAAGTTTTAATATTATTGCATTTTTAGTGTTGTTAATTTCGGAAAAACAAATAGAAATTGCTGTGTTGCGAACATATGGTATAACTCGTGTACAGATTTTATTAATTTTTATAATTCAGGGTATGAGCAATGGTGTATTTGGCATTATATTAGGAACAGGGTTAGGGATTTTTTTAGCTAAAAATTTAAATCAAATATTGTATTTATTAAGAGTGTTTCCTGCTGTTTATCAGCTTCCTATAGAATTATGGTATTTTCAAGTGTTGAGTATAATTTTTATGACATTTTCCATAATTTTTTTAGTTACTTTATATCCTGCATGGAAGGCGGCGTCTGTTTACCCCGCTAAAATATTACGTTATGACTAATATTTCATTATTGCATTGCATTCAGTTAACTAAATATTATAAGGTTGCTAATTCTTTAGTTAAAGTATTAGATGGTGTTACTTTAAGTATACAAAGTAATCAAATGATTTCTGTTATTGGGATATCAGGTTCTGGCAAAAGTACATTGTTGCATTTATTAGGGGGATTAGATCATCCTACTTCTGGAACCATATTTTTTAAAGGATATGCGTTACATGATTTATCTGATAGCACACGTGCTATGATACGTAATAAGTTTTTAGGTTTTATTTATCAATCCCATCATTTATTGCTAGATTTTAATATAGTAGAGAATGTAGCGATGCCTTTATTAATTGGAGGTATGGAGTATAAAAAAGCAAAAGATAAGGCATATTGTGCATTGGAATCCGTTGGATTAAAAAATCGTGTTAATTTTTTTCCGTCTGAATTATCTGGAGGAGAAAATCAACGAGTTACTATAGCTAGAGCATTAATAAATAATCCAGATTTAATTTTAGCAGATGAACCTACTGGTAATTTAGATCAAAAAAATTCGAATAGTATTTTTAAGTTGTTAAAAAAAATTAATGTTAATTATGGAACAACTTTTTTAATTGCTACACATGATTTAAATTTAGCTAAAAAATGTCATAAAATATTAACGATATCTAATGGAAAGTTGGTAACTTGTACACGTATCCATCAGGATATGGTTGTGTAGCATGATACTATCATTACGAATTGCTTTTAAATTACACAGAGGTATAAAAAATAATGCACTAATATCTTTAGTATCTGTGATTTCTATTCTTGGGATTATAGTAGGTATTACTATGTCTATAGTAACGTTAAGCACAATAAATGGTTTTAAATATGAATTGGGTCATCGTATTTTGGCAGTGATTCCACATGGGGAGATTAGGCCAGCTGAAGGAGTTTGTATTGATTGGAAGGTTATTTTACCCCGTATTAAGGGTATTAAAGATATTATATATGCGAATCCTTACATTAATTTCTCCGGAATTATTGAGTGTAATTATAAGTGGCATTTAGTTAGTATTAGAAGTGTATATATTGATCAGAATTTTTGCGCGACGAGTGATCTATATGATTTTGTAGATAAAAATTCTTGGAATTTTTTCTGTAAAAAAACAAAACAAATTATTTTAGGAAAAGGATTAGCGGATTTTTTAGGTGTTACAATAGGAGATTGGGTTTCTATTGCAATTGATAATAATTTTTTTTCTCAAGATAACCGTTATCTATGCAAAAAAATATTTTTACAAGTAGCTGGAGTGTTAAATTTGCAGAGCCAATTAGATTGTAATCTTGCAGTTATATCTTTTTTAGAGGCAGAAAGTTATTGTAATGAGTTGTTTAATATTATAGGAGTAGAGATTAAAGTAAATAATATTTTTACAGTTAATAGTGTTGTACAGAAAATTAGAAAAGTTTTAAAAGAAAAAGTATATATTTACAGTTGGATAGATAATTATGGATATATTTATAAGGATATTTATATGGTATATATTATTATATATATAATAATGATTTTAATTGTGGGAATTTCTGTGTTTAATGTTATTGCAACGCTTATTTTGTCAATAAAACACAAACAGCACGACATTGCAATATTTAGTGCATTAGGGGCTAAGGCTTTTTTTATAGAAAGTGTTTTTTTTTGGTATGGATTACTTATTTATATAATTTCTAGTATTTTAGGATCTGTATTAAGTATATTACTATCTTTAAATTTAAATAACTTAGTTATATTTATTGAGAAATTTTTAAATAAAAAAATTTTTTTATCAAAAATTTATTTTATTGATTTTTTGCCTTCTAAACTAGATATCTGGGATATACTACTGATATTAGTATTAACATTATTGTTTGGTATAACAACTAGTTATTATACAGTATCAAAAACAATAAAATCAATAAATTTATGTCAAATATTAAAATAATTTATAGTAATTGTTTATAATGGATATATTTTATTAATTATTTAAATAATTCATAATGTTCAGTGTATGTTGTGTTTATTATAATATTAATGCTATAAAACATATTGTATATTGAGATGTGTATATTATTTCAAGAATATGAAGTTATTTGTCATTATGATTATAAAAAACTGATTATATTTTTGAGGCGTGTAGTATATAAAAATATTTTTGGTGTTTTTAAATGCATTAAACTGTTAATATTTTTGAATTAAATATTTAATTTTTGTTTTATTTTTATTTAATAAAATTAATATTGCAATGTTTTATTGTTGAAATGTAAAATTTACTGGTACTAATTTGTATTAAATATATTTTATTATGGAGGTTATGTAATATCTGTAATGTCATTAGTTATTTCCTTAGATAAGCCAATATAGTTAGATGGAGTAGTTTTTTCTAAACGTAGTTTTTCTGATTTAGGTAGAGGAAGTGATTGTATAAATTTTTTTATTGTTTCAGAATTAATTTTTGTATTATTGTCAAAAAATTTTTTGGTGTGCTCATAAGATTTGTGAATTTTATTTTTTCTTAAAATTATTTGAATAGCTTCGCTTAATATTATCCAGTTATTATTTAATTCGTTTGATATATGTTGTTTATTAATTATTAGTTTATTAATACCTTTTAGTAAATTATGGTATGCTATTATACCATATCCTATTGCTGTACCTAAACTTCTTAGTACAGTAGAATCACTTAAATCACGTTGCCAACGTGATATTGGTAGTTTATGAGAGAAATGATTAAGCAGCGTATTAGCTAGTCCTAAATTTCCTTCAGAATTTTCAAATTCTATAGGGTTTGTTTTATGCGGCATTGTAGAAGAACCAATAGTCATATTGTTACGATTTTGTGTAAAATAATTTAGGGTTATATAACCCCATATATCTCTATTAAATTTTATTAAAATAGTATTAAATAATCTAATACAGTTAGATAATTCTGCAATATAGTCATGTGGTTCTATTTGCGTAGTGTATGGATTCCATGTGATCCCTAAAGATGTAACAAATTCTCTACTGATATTTCTCCAATTTATTTTTGGGTACGCTAATATATGGGCATTGTAATTGCCCACTGCTCCATTCATTTTTCCCAGAATTTTTATTGATTTTAATTGATGATATTGTCGTATTAGTCGATACGCAATATTAGCCATTTCTTTTCCCATTGTAGAAGGAGTGGCAGGTTGTCCATGTGTTCTAGATAAAAATGGGATGTTTTTATAGTTAACACTCATTTTTTTTATTTCATCAATAATTTTTTTCCACATAGGTAATAGCACTATTTTTTTAGTATTTTTTAGCATTAATCCATATGCGAGATTATTAATATCATCTGAAGTACATCCAAAATGGATAAATTCGCTGATTTTTTTTAGATTAGGTAAAATATCGACTTTTTCTTTTAAAAAATATTCTATTGCTTTTATATCGTGTTGAGTAATTTTTTCTATTTTTTTTATATTTTTTGCATCCTGCATAGAAAAATTTTTTATTATATTATTTAAGAAATAGTGTTCTTTTGGGGTAAAGAAAGGTATTTCTTTAATTTCTGTGGTATTAGATAGTTTTTTTAACCAGTGAATTTCTATGTATAATCTAAATTTTATTAGATTAAATTCATTAAAAATATTACGCAAATGTGTAGTTTGTTTGTAATAGCGCCCATCTATGGGTGAAATAGCAGTTAATGGAGATAATTGTATCACGTTATTCCTATATTATTTTAATTTACATATACATATAAGTATACATCTGTTTATTAGATATCTATTATTATCTCTATATATTTATCTGATTAAATATATATTGTAGTTTTATACAGTTATAAAAAATAGTTGCATTTAATGCGCAGATTGATTTAATAGTAATTTACTTTATAAATAAATTATATCATATTTAATATATAAATTTTTGATTTGTGAAATTAATCTTATTAATACTACTATTAATAAGTAAATAATAATTACTTTTATATTTAGTTTCTAATTTAGAATTAGACAGTGATAATAGGAAATGTTTTATAAATTATCCCTCCTCCTAAACATCGTTCTTTTAGATAAAATACCGCAGATTGTCCTGGTGTGATTGCTGCAATTGGATGTTTTAAAATTACTTTAAGATTATTTTTAAAAATAGGATATATACAACATTGAATATCAGGTTGTCTGTATCTAGTTTTAACTGTACAATATAAAGGATATTTTAGTATCTTCCTTTCTATCCATAATACTTTTTCAGTTATAAATTCTTTAGACATAAGGCGTGGATGATTTTTACCTTGAGCTACAATTAATGTATTATGTGCTGTATTTTTATCTACTACATACCACGGTTGCCCATTTCCTGTCTTTATACCTCCTATCTTTAATCCTTTTCTTTGTCCTAATGTGTAAAACGATGTGCCTTGGTGTGCGCCAATTATATTACCATCTGTATTTAAGATATTGCCTGGTTGTATTGGTATATAATTTTGTATAAATTTTCTAAAATTTTTGGGTGCAATAAAACAAATACCAGTTGAATCTTTTTTATTAGCTATTTTTAATTTTAATTTTCTAGCAATATCTCGAACTTGTGTTTTTTTTAATGTTCCAATAGGAAATAAACATTTTTTTAATTTTTTATGACTAATTGTGTGCAAAAAATAACTTTGATCTTTATTTTTATCGGTTCCTTTTATTAGATAAGTATTAGTGTTTGTATTAATGTTACGAACATAGTGACCAGTTGCTATTAAATCTGCTTGCAAATTTTTTAAAGCAAATTTTAAAAAAGTATTAAATTTAATTTCTTTATTACAAAGAACATCAGGATTCGGAGTGCATCCAGATTTGTATTTTTGTAAAAATATTTTAAATACTTTCCCGTTATATTCTTTAGAGAAGTTTATAGTATGTAGATATATATTTAAATCGTCACATACTGTGAAAGCATCAGATAAATCAGCAGCTTCAGTACAATATTCTGTTTCTTCATCATTTTCTTCCCAATTATTCATAAATAATCCTTCTACTTTGTAGCCTTGTTGTTTTAATATCCACGCGGCTACAGAAGAATCTACTCCTCCAGACATTCCAACTATAACTTTTTTTTTATGATTGTTAGTCATAATATCATTGTATTTAAATATTAATTATCTATATTATATATAATTTTTTTAAAGAACAAAATTTTGTTTCATTATTAAATTTAATTTATTATCAAATTTTTTATTTAGGAATGTTTAAATGTAATAATTTTTATACATATAAAAATAATTTATATATATTTTAATATTTTAAAAATGAAATTAATATTTATTAAATAAAATTTTTTGGTTAATTTTCTTTAAAAATAGTTATTGTATTATTTATATATCTATAATTTGATTATAAATAGTGTTTGGTGTTTTAATTATTAATTTTTAATGAAAAATTTTTTAAATTTATAAGAATCATAACGATATTAATTATAATATAATTATTTCTAGTATTTTAATATTTTATTAAATGTATTTAATACGTAATTATATATGTTGATATATTTATCACTGCATAAGCATTGGTGTATATAAATTTTTATTTATATATGTTATTTAATATTTACGTTTAAATTAAAATTAAAATGTTATTTATTTTACGATAGAGTTGTTCTACAATGAATTTTTTTTATTTTTTGATATACTATTCTTAGTAGTGTAAATATTTTTATAATTTTAAACGAGCTTTTATGACTAAGAATAATATTAGATCAGTGTCTAAGGATTTATCGTTTTTTATAAAAAAAACAGATGATTTGCAAGGGTTTATGCAGGTTAGGGCTGCACATCGTCGTGAACTTATTGATGATTATATTGAGTTGATTGCGGATTTAATTCGGGAATTTGGTGAAGCACGTCAAGTAGATTTAGCCTTAAGACTGGGTGTTAAGCAACCTACAGTAGCAAAAATGTTAAAAAAATTGATTGCTTCTGAATTAATTCAGCATCCACGTTATCGTGGGGTGTTTTTAACTAAAAAAGGTAGACAATTGGCATATGAAAATCATAGACGGCATAAGATTGTACAGACTTTTCTTATGGCTTTAGGTATTAGTCAGCAAACTGCACAGCGAGATGCGGAAGGTATGGAACATCATGTTAGTTATGAAACTTTATTGGCATTTAGTCAATTTTCTAACAATATATACAGATAAAATTTTATGGATTTTTTAAAATGTTCTATTTTAGAATAAATTATTTTTAGTGTAAGTATTATCTGTATACAATTACATATTGTATTACAATATGTAGTATAGTTTTAATGCTAAATATGTCGGATATATGTCTGAATTTTAATCTTATATATAAAATATGATTTTATATGTGAAATGTATGTTATTTATTGTAGGATTATGAAAATACAAGTGTTGTATTTGATAATAATTTTATTTTTGACAAGTTGTGCGTGGAAAAATGTTGAAAAATATACTATGTATAATAAGTTTCCTGTTCATTTAAAATATGAGATTTTAAATTATCCTAACAAGGATAATTGCGATTTGTATCATGATTATATACATTATTATGCAGTTAATTATGGAGTAGAAGAATCTTTGGTAAAATCAATCATTCAAGTAGAATCTAATTATAATCCTACTGTTGTTAGTAAATCTAAAGCTATTGGATTAATGCAAGTTAAAGCTGATACTGCGGGTAGGGATGCTTATCGTTTAAAAGGATGGATGGGAAAACCTAGTATTAATGAATTAAAAAATGCTGCAATTAATATTGATATTGGTACGGCGTATTTATCTATATTACAAAAAAAATTAAATGGAATTATTGATGATAATACCAGACGTTATGCTCTGATCGTTGCATATGTAAATGGTTTAAACGCTTTATTCAGAATATTTGATGCTGACCATAACAATGCAATTGCAAAAATAAATCAACTTGACTCAGTGCAATTTTATGAATATATACAATCACATCATCCTTCTCAACAGGCTAAACGTTATTTAGCTAAAGTTAATGCTATTTATGTTGTTCATAGCGGATAATATAATTTTTTATCATTAAAACATAATTTTTGGCATTGTTATTTAGTTAGATATGAATTGTTTCAATTTATTTTTATCAGTGTGTTAATATGTATTTACAAGTGTAATACTTTATTAAAGTAGTTATTTGTGTGTATTAAATGCAAATTTTTTTATTATATTACATTTATGAATATGCATAGAAATATTTATAGTAATTGGTTTGCTGCAATTTTTATAAATAAAATAATTATTACAGTTGCTTTATTGTATTAAGAATGATGGCAGGGTGGTTTATTTTGATGTAAATTGGAGCGTTTTTGTTGATTTTCTGTGATTTCGGTGCATTGCATCACGCTTTCACAATGTTCTGATCCTATTTCTGTATTAAAAGCGCAGATCTTGCATGTATTTAATTCTTTGCAACAATAAATTTTAGTTTTATGTTGTTTGTGATGTAATAAAAAAATTCCTATAATAAATATTATAATTATAGTTATTGTGAATAAAATCATATACCTTATATGATTTTTAAAATTTAATAGGATTGTTGAATTATATAAATTATTTTTGCTGCAATTTATTTGGGTATCAGAAGACAGATAGGGTTTATTTTCAGTAAGTTTTTTTATAATTAATTTATCATTAATTTTTAATCCCCTTTTAGGGATAGTGATAATAGGTGGGGTTTTTAACCCTAAACATAGTAAACTTTTTCTTATTAAGCTAATTTGTTGATTTAAATTACCATGAGATGGTTCTAAACCAAATGTTCTCCATACTACTGAGAACAAATGTTCTCGAGTTACTGGTGTATTTATATTACGTTTTTCAATAAGTTCTTCTAATATGCGTCCGGCAGAGTTTGATAATTTTATTATTTTTTTAGAATCAATTAATGATATTAAAATATATTCGGTGGTATTAAATTCTATGATTGATTGAATAATATATTTCATACGTATTCTATATATAAAAGTTCTGTGTCAGATCAATATTCTATTACAATATAATATTGTAATATTAATTACATATAATGATGTTAAGTGGACATATTTAATTGTAATATTTTAAATATTTATAGTTTATTATAAATAATACATTTTAGATTTTAAAATCTAGTGTGTTAATATTAACACATGAATTAAATTTATAAATTTTTAGATTATTTAATATATATATCACAAATACTTAATGTATTATACTATGTTTTAAACAGTATTTAGCAGTTTATTGATATTGATAAAAAATATAAGTGTATATTTTTAAAATTCTTATATGTTTTATATATATGGTTTATATAATATTTTTCTAAAATTTTTTAGATATTTAAAATTTAATATATAAAATTTATAGATTAAAACAAATTATTTATATATGTGGTGCATTTAGTTATTTCTAGTGATAAAAGGTTTTTAATTTTTATTAAAAAAATAAATTTATATATGGATATGTGTTATGAAATGTTATTTATATAGAACATTGTTTAATTTAACATTTGTTTTTTTAATATATTTTTTATCAATTATATTTTTTTTTAGTACAACAATTCACTCTAGTGTAAAAGATATACATTTTAGTAGAAATACTAATTTTGATGAATTACAGTTCAATACAGATCATGATACTTCTCTATTACTAAGTAATAGAGAATATGGTGATATTATAACAATTTTTGATGAGAAAAGTTCTCCGACCATTCTTATTTATTCACCTGTAATATCTTTACAATCATCAAATATCACTGATACAGCTGATTATTTGAAGACTATTTCTGGATTTTCTATTAGGCGTCATGGTGGAGTAAATAATGAATTATTATTTCGTGGGATGTCTGGATCTAGAATGCGTATTTTGATGGATCACGGAGAAATATTAGGTGCCTGCGCATCGCATATGGATCCTTCTAGCGCATATATTACAGCAGAAAATTTTGATATTTTAAATATTATTAAAGGACCCCAAACAGTCTTATGGGGTCCTATGGTTTCTGGAAGTACACTGCAATTTGAACGTTATTGTCCTAATTTTTACAGATCAAACATTCAATTGCGTAGTAATGCATTAGTTGGCTCGAATAATAAAATTATTAAAAATATTGATACTATTGTAGGTGATAAATCTGGTTATATTAGATTAATAGGTAATACTGCTTATTCTAATGATTATTGTGATGGACATAAAAATTATTTCCATTCTGGATGGTATAAATGGAACGCTGATGCAACATTATCATATAATTTTTATGAAAATAATACGCATTTGGAAATTAATTTAGGACAAGGGAATGGTTATGCGAATTATGCTGATCGATCTATGGATGGATTATGTTTTGCAAGAGAAAGTTATGGTATAAAAATAGAAAATATAGATTTTATGCCATTATTAGATAAATTAGAATTGCAATTTTGGTATTATTATATTAACCATGTTATGGGATATAATACAAAATATTCGAACCCAGAATTGTTTATAGATATGTGTTGCGGTATTTCTGATAAGAAAGATTATCATTGTAATGATAATAATAGTAATATTAATAATGTTGATCGTTTAATATGGGGGTTTCGTGGTATTACTGTTACTCAGTTGCAAGATATTCAATGTTCTAGCGGTATAGATGTGCAGATTAATCGGCATAGAAGGTTTGATAGGACTAACTATAGTTGGAAAAAAAATGTTATTTCTCAGGATTTTGGTGTGTTTACTGAATTAGTTTTAGATTCTGTTTCTAATATGAGATGGATTGGAGGAATGCGTTTGGAACATAGTATATTTGATTTTGATAGTTTTATCTGGAGTGAAGGATATAGTAAGATATACCCTGCTGGATTTATACGTTATGAGAATAATGTTAATCCATTGTTGTTATATTATATTGGTTGTGGAACGAGTTTATGTTTTCCTAATTATTGGGAGTTTATTTCGACTAATTTAGTTTATAATGATGAGAATGTGTCAAAAAATAATGATTTAGTGTGTAAATTAAAACCTGAAAGGACTATACAGTTAGATATTGGTGCAAATTTTCAGTTTTTGAATATTAATGGTTGGGTATCGTCTTACGCGGGATATATTAAAGATTTTGTTATTTCTACTGCACAGAATAATTATTTGCTGTTTAGTAAAGAGAGTAACATAATAAAAAATGCGCATGTTAAAACATGCGGTGCTGAAGCAGGGGTACAGTATAAATTTAGTAATTATTGCTGTGTTGAGAGTAACATGTTTTGGGCTTGGGGATATAATTCGGATGATCGTTGTTCTTTGACGCAGATGCCTCCGTTAGAAGGTAGGATTATTGGTCAATGGATTCATGGGGACTATAGTGTTAATTTTTTATGGAGATTATTTGCGCCTCGATCTAATAAGTGTATTATATTATCTCAAAATTTATTATGTAATCGTAGTAATAACGTATTTATTTCTCAGGAAAATATAGTGGATCGTGTTGCAGGATGCGGGACTTTATCAACATATTTAGTATGGAATGGTTCTAAATATTATAAATTTAGTATCGGCGTGGATAATTTGTTAAATCATTCTTATCGAGAGTATTTGAGTGCACGTATTCATAAGAGATTTGGTGTTATGACTGCGGGTAAACCAATTAATGAACCAGGTCGTGTCTGGTGGGTAAAATTAGGCATGATTTTATAAAACATCAAAATTATATCACTATTTTATGCTTGAGAGTATAGAGTCATAGTTTATTGATATTTATAATAAGAATATTATTCTATTTAATTTTTAGATTTTTATATTTAAAAATAATTTTTTAAATGTACAACTGATTCACAGTGAGGAAGTATATTGTGCGTTTGTTTTATCTACTACGAAAAGTAATCCTTCCTTTACTTAAATCATATGGTGTCAGTTCTACAGTTACTTTGTCTCCAGTCAATATACGGATATAATTCTTTCTTATTTTTCCAGAAATATGCGCTAATACTGTATGTCCATTTTCTAGTTTGACTCGAAACATTGTATTTGGCAAAGTATCTAATACTACTCCATGCATTTCAAAATTATCTTCTTTGGCCATTTTATATATAGAATGAGTTAAATGATATTTTTCATTTTATCATAATATTTATATGTGTTCAATAATGAATTTATATATAAAAATTAATATTATGTGGCGATTTAAAAGTACTCATTAAAATGCTTTAATGATATTAAATTATTAAAATTATAGTTTTTGGATGTTTTAAGTTAAATGATAAGTTTTAATTAAGTTTTTAACTTTTAGTGAATTTAAATATAATTTGTGGGTTTTAATATGATTAAATTTATATTTAATTGTTTTAAATGAATTAATTTTAAATTAAGGTTGAGAATGAGACAAATAACGTTCTGCATCTATTGCAGCCATGCAACCTGAGCCTGCAGCAGTAATTGCTTGGCGGTAATTATGATCCATAACATCACCTGCCGCGAAAACTCCTGGTACAGAGGTGGCTGTTGCATTGCCATCTGTACCGGATTGTACAGATATATATCCATTGTGTAATTCCAGTTCTTGACTAAAAATAGAGGTGTTTGGATCATATCCGATTGCAATAAATACTCCTTGTACAGAAAGGACATAGTTATTATTTTCTTTTTTATTTTTTATAAGTAATCCAGTTACTTCAGTATCATTGCCTAGTATTTCTTCTACAACACAATCAGTGTGTAAAAAAATATTGCTGTTATGTACTTTATACATAAATCGATCAATTAGTATTTTTTCTGAGCGTAGTTTGTTTCGACGGTGTATAAGATGTACTTCAGAAGCAATGTTAGATAAATATAAACTTTCTTCTACTGCTGTATTACCGCCTCCAATAACTGCTACAATTTGTTTAGAAAAAAAGAATCCATCACAAGTTGCGCAGGATGACACACCTTTTCCTTTATATTTTTCTTCAGACGGTATTCCGAGAGTACGCGCGGATCCACCTGTACTTATGATTAATGCGTTACATGTGTATTCATGTATATTTCCATACAATTGAAAGGGATATTTTTTTAAGTTAACATTAATAATGCAATCAGAAATTATATTAGTGTCTAGATTAGATGCATGTGCATACATACGATCCATTAATATAGGGCCTGTTAAGTTTTTTGCATCTCCAGGCCAATTTTCTATGTCTGTTGTGGTACTGAGTTGTCCTCCTGGTATTAAACCAGTGATTAATACAGGGTGCAAATTAGCGCGTGCTGCATAAATAGCTGCGGTGTATCCAGCAGGACCCGCTCCTAGTATAAGGAGTTTACAGTGTTTTTTTGTTATTATTGTCATAATATACCTAATATATCTAGATTTTATTTTTTAAAATTAGCATTAATATGTAATAATAAAAATTATGCATATAAGTATAACACATATCATGTGTATGAAATAATATTTTATGTTGTTGAATATTTAGTATTTTTTATTATTCAATTAAAATTTTATGTTTGTGCAGTATAATTATGTTTTTAATTTTTTTTATAAAAAGTATTTTATAGGTTAAAATAAGAGAATAATTCAGTATTATACATTTTGAGTATTTAGTTATTATCTAAATATTTAATAAATAATTTATTTATGCTGTGAATTAATTTTTAATATTTGATTTTTTTATAAAAATAATTTTCAAGTGAGTTTGAATTAATTTTATGGAATATCATGATATCCTTAATAAGAGTAATTATATGATTTATACATATGAAAGTATTTATATACCAAGTAACTGTTTTGTTTAAATAGAAATATTTAATACAAATGGATATAATTAAGTATAAAATTATTAATTAATGTTTAATTAATATGTTTTTATTATGATAATAATCATATTAGTTAGTACCAATGTGTTGTTGTTGTATTTAATTATTATATTACTTAGTTTTAGTCCTAATGACCCTGGTTGGATGCAGAGTACTTGGCATGGATCAATTTATAATCTTGGTGGTTTATTGGGCGCACGGATAGCTGATTTTTTATTTTTTGTTTTTGGTATTTCAGCATATATAGTTCCAATATTTATTTTATTTTATTTATGGAGATGTTTTTTTAAACGGTTAAGTATTGATTTTTTTAATGTTTTTTTAAAGTTGGTTAGAATTTTGGCATCGTTATTTGCATTATGTAGTATAATGCATTTAGTTTTTTATGATTTTTTTTATTTTGATGCCGGTGGAATTATAGGTAGTATTTTATGTGATTGTATGTCACATTATACTAATTTTAGTACTTTTGATAATTTAATCATATTTTTATTAATTTTAATAACTAATGTTATATTGAGTTTTTATAGATTTTTTGGAATATTTTTAAATATTTTACAAAGAAAATTATTTAGTTTTACATATAACGTAAATATTTTAATGGTTAATTATCAAAAAATTCTTAATCAATTTAATTATAAAAAATTTTATAAGGAAAACTTCATAAGTTTTTTAGTTTTATTTTATAAAAATAAAAATTTTTTAACAAAATTAAAAAATAGTATATTAAATATATATGTGGTTTTTAATATTTTAAAAAAAAATAATGAATTAATTAAGATGTTTTTTTTTAGTATTAAAAAATATATTATTTATAATACAAAGAAGGTGTTAGTCAATTTTTGGATTTTTGTGAAGAAATTATTTTCAATTTATGATAATGATCAGAAAAAAAATCACAATGTGTTTATTGAATCTCAACAATTTTTGAAAAAAAAGAATAAAAATAAAAAAATAATTTTTGATAATGTTAAGGAAGATAATGGTATTTCTCAAAAAAAAATAAAGAATAAATTTTTTTTTGTACTTGGTATGAAAATAAAACCGAATATCATTCGTTATGATCATGAAGATGGAAAAGAAAAAATTTTTTATAGTGATGAGATAATGAAAAATATTTCTTCATATAAATATAAAAAACTTATATCTGTAAATAACAAAAAGTTACTTTGTAAAAAACAACCTATTATCTTTCCAGATATAAAGTTATTAACTATGTCTCCTCAAGACATGTTGATCAATTTTCAGGAATTTAAAATAGTTTCGCAATTATTAGAAGAAAAATTACTGGAATACCGTATTTCGGCGCATGTTGTGAACATTACTGCAGGCCCAGTGCTTACTAGATTTGAATTAAACTTATCACCTGGTGTAAAATCTTCAAGAATTTCTGGTTTATCTCGTGATTTAGCTCGTGTCTTATCTATTGCTTCTGTTAGAGTTGTAGAAGTAATTCCTGGGACGCCATATGTTGGTTTAGAAATTCCTAATAAGATACGTAGTACAGTATGTTTAGGCGATATAATTGTGTCAGATCAGTTTAGAAAAATTAATCATTCATTACCTTTAGTATTGGGCAAAGATATATCAGGAGTACCGTTGATTGTTGATCTGAGATCAATGCCACATTTATTAATCGCAGGTACTACTGGATCTGGTAAGTCAGTAAGTATTAATTCTATAATTATTGGCTTGTTATATAGAGCTACTCCAAAAGAAGTACGTTTTATTATGATTGATCCTAAAATGTTAGAATTATCAGTATATTCAGGGTTACCGCACCTTTTGAAACCAGTTGTCACTGATGTAGAAGAATCATATTCGGTATTACAGTGGTGTATAGAAGAAATGGAGCGACGTTATAAATTAATGGTTAGTTTCGGGGTTCGTAATTTGGAGCAATTTAATTCTTATGTATTGGAATTAAATTCTAAAAAGAATTTAAGAATGAGCAGAGAAAATTTAAATTTTAATGAAAATCGTTCTGTATATGAACCAAGTGTTTTGGAAGAATTACCTTATATTATAATTGTAATAGATGAATTTGCTGATTTAATAATAACAATTGGTAAAAGAATAGAGGAATTAGTTGTACGATTAACACAAAAAGCACGGGCTGCGGGAATTCATATGATATTAGCTACTCAAAGACCTTCAGTTAATGTAATTACCGGATTAATTAAAGCAAATATTCCAGCGCGTGTTGCGTTTACCGTATCTAGTACGATAGATTCTCGTACTATTTTAGGTCACTCTGGAGCAGAATTATTATTAGGTATGGGTGATATGTTGTATTTAGGATCTAATTCTTCTATTTTTATTAGAGCGCACGGAGCATTTGTAAGCGATAAAGAAATATATGCAGTAGTAAATTTTTGGAAAAGTAATAATTAATGCATATATGTAAATTATTATGGAAATATTTAAAATGTTTTTATAAATTTCGTATAGGTAATAAATATATTTTATATGATTGTAAGGAGTAGGTGTTTTAATATAATTAAGTGGATAATGTTTATTTTTTATCTAATTATGATGATAGTATCAGTATATGCCAATGATTTATCGGTAGTTGATTTGCATGAACGTCTTGGAAAAATAAAGAGTTTTCATGCAAAGTTTGTGCAACAAGTAGTGACTTCTAATAATAAAGTGTTATTAGAAAATAATGGAACATTTTGGGTAAAACGTCCTAATTTATTTAATTGGCATACAGTAGGACCGGAAGAGAATTTTTTGATATCTGATGGAATAACGCTTTGGTTTTATATTCCTGCGATTAAACAGGTTACTGCATATTGGTTGACAGATATTACTGACAATATTTTTTTTCTGTTATTTTTTGATGATAAATTATCTAAATGGAACCATTTTAATGTATTAAATCAAGATGATGTATTTATTTTAGTACCAACATGCAATAATTTTAATTTTAAAAAATGTGTAATTGAAATTACTGCGTCTGGAGTATTAAAAAGTTTTAGAGTTTTTGAAAAATCAGGACAATATATAAATTATATTTTTTTAAATCAAGTTAGTAATATAATAGATATTAATAAGTTTTATTTTTTTCTTGATAAAGAAATTCAATTAGATGATCAACGACTATGGTCTTATATAAGATAAGTATAGGCTATATGAATTTTACATTAATAGATATTATTTTTTATAAAAAATAAAATTTTTTATATTTAAATAGTACATTAAATAATGTGGGTTTGCATGTAAAAATTGTTTTATGCGATATAAATGCGTTTTTATTTTTATAGTAATACTTATTATTATAAGTATATTATACATAAATTTTTAGAAGTAATGCTTTCAGAGTATTAAAGTATTGATTAAGTATTTTAATAAATTTTAGTTATTATTAAATAATATTCTGAAATATAGAACTTTATGTAAATTTTTATGTAATCTTTTTATTATTTAAATTAATATATAAGTTTAGAGTTTTTATGTGTATAGTGCACATATATACGTTTCAGTGTATATATTGAGATTTTATATATAAGTATGTTAAAATAAATAGTTGTTAAAACATATAAAAAATTAATGCAGTATTAATTAAGTGATTTTTACTATTATTAATAGTATAAAAATATTTATATTAAAGTTTATATTTTTAATTTGTTATGCAAATAAATATGTGTATATGGAAATTTTAATTTGGTATCGTACATACGATACATATTAATGATTTATGATAAATATATGTAAATTATTATTAATATAAATATGTAAGTAGCGTTCAGATATATTATATCTGTATTGTAATTAATGTACAATATATTATTATTAGAAATATAAATTATAAGTTTATAAAATATATTTATTTTTAATTTTAAATTGAGAATGGAATTTTATAAATGTGGAATAGTTGTTATATATGTTGAGTCCTAGTTTGTTACGTAAAAATATTAATTTAGTTGCTAAAAAGCTAGCTCGTAGAAAATTTATTTTTGATATCGATAGATTTCTTCAACAGGAAAGTTTACGTAAGTTTTTGCAAAAAAAACTAGAGGTTTTGCGTATTAAACGTAAAAATATGGCTAGAATTATAGGTGAAGAGAAATCTATTGGAAAAAATGTGGAATCTTTGTGTCAAGAAGCACATGTTCTAGCGAAAGAATTAACATCTTTAAAATTAAAATATAGAGCATTGCAATGCAATATGACAGAATATGCGTTATCCATACCAAATATACCCGATGATGAGATTCCTAATGGTTTAGGGGATGAAGATAATTTAGAAATTATGCGTTGGGGTAATACGCAACGGTGTAGTTTTCCATTAAAAGATCATATAGATTTAGGTAAATCTATAGGTGGTTTAGATTTTTTTAGTGCCGCAAAATTGACTGGTTCTCGTTTTGTCGTTATGAAAGGGAAGATAGCATCTTTGCATCGTGCTTTAATTCAATTTATGATGGATTTTCATGTCAAATATCATGGATATGAAGAGTATTATTTACCATATTTGGTGAATAAAGAGTCTTTATATGGAGCGGGTCAATTACCAAAATTTTATAATGATTTATTTCATATAAAGAATACAGAGTCATCTTCTATGAATTTTTATACGTTGATATCAACAGGTGAAGTTCCTTTAATAAATTTAGTACGTAATATAATAATAGATGAACGGGAATTACCCATGAAAATGGTTGCGCATACTCCATGTTTTCGAGCCGAAGCTGGATCATATGGTCATAGTACTCGCGGATTAATTAGAATGCATCAATTTGATAAAGTTGAAATGGTGCAATTTGTACATCCAGATAAATCAACATATACGTTGGAAGAAATTACTGGTCATTCAGAGCATGTGTTACAGAAACTTAAATTACCATATAGAAAAATGTTGTTATGCACAGGAAGTATTGGTTTTTCTGCATGCAAAACGTATGATTTAGAAGTATGGTTTCCTTCTCAAAAATCTTATTGTGAAATTGCGTCTTGTTCAAATGTAGGAGATTTTCAAGCACGTCGCATAAAAGCGCGATATAGAGAGAAATTAAGTAAAAAAACAAAATTTTTACATACTTTGAATGCTTCTGGAGTAGCTGTAGGGAGAGCTTTAGCCGCGGTTTTGGAAAATTATCAATTACAAGATGGACGAATCGAAGTACCCCAAGTATTATTACCATATATGAATGGTACTAGTTATATTAGTTAATATTTTTACTAGAGATATATAAATTATTCATAATGATATTTGATTATCAAAGGATTAGTATTTGGATAATCTTTACAATATATAATATGTGTTGTGTTTTAGTCAGTGGTGCGATGAGGTTTATATATCTTTATGAGTAATAATAATACATACATTGTATAATAATTGTTGATTTATTGTTTTATTGATTTTTTAGTATTTATAAATTTAATTATTTAATTAGATTTTTATTAGTTCCATATTTTATAAAAATATTTACAGGGTGCAAAATGACTATGAATTTGTATATTTTTGAAAATCCATGAAGATTGCAGTGTTATTTTTATAAGAATCATTATTTTTAATCAGTGTTATTACTAATTGGTATGTATTTATTATGCAGATGATATTTAATTTTAGCGCCGGTCCAGCAATGTTACCTCATTCAGTTTTACATCAAGTTAAAGAAGAGTTACATAGTTGGAATAATATGGGTGTATCAGTGATGGAAGTGAGTCATCGTAGTGAAGAATTTGTACAATTAATGCATAGTATGAAAAAGGACTTTTGTGAACTTCTTAATATTCCAGAAAACTATGAAGTTTTATTTTGTCATGGTGGAGCTCGCGGTCAATTTTCTGCAATTCCTATGAATTTATTATGTAAGACGACATCAAAACACGCTGATTATATAAATACCGGATATTGGTCATATAGCGCAGCTCTAGAAGCAAAAAAGTATTGTGTCCCTCGTGTCATTGATGTTAGAGTTAAAAATAATGGAATACGCAGTATTCAATCAATACATGCATGGGATATTTCATCAGATAGTATTTATATTCATTACTGCCCTAATGAAACAATTGATGGAATAGCTGTATATGACCACCCCCCAAAGTTTTTTAATAAAATAGTAGTAGCAGATTGTTCATCAATGTTGTTAACATGTCCTATTGATGTGAGTCGTTTTGGTATAATTTATGCGGCTTCGCAAAAGAATATTGGTATATCTGGATTGACAGTTGTAATTATTCGTAGGGATTTACTAAAAGTTTCTCGAGAAGAAGTTCCATCTATTTTAAATTATAAAATTTTAGCTAAAAATTATTCTATGTTTAATACTCCTGTTACTATTTCTTGGTATATTGCTAGTTTAGTGTTGAGGTGGTTAAAAAATCAGGGTGGGTTAGAAATGATTAATAGACATAATTTAGAAAAATCAAAAGTTTTATATGCTGCTATTGATTCTAGTGATTTTTATTATAATGATATTGATAGGGTTAATCGTTCTTGTATAAATGTTCCGTTCTTTTTAAGAAATAAAAAGTTAACTAATATTTTTTTACAGGAGTCTATTAGTTTTGGATTATATGGATTATCAGGTCATAGATCTGTAGGTGGCATAAGAGCGTCATTATATAATGCTATGTCACTGCGAGGAGTAAAAAGATTAGTTGAGTTTATGAATTTTTTTTCTAAAAAATATAGTTAGCATTATTTATTAATTTTTTAGAAATAACAATGTATTGTTTATTATTAAATGATTTGTAGTTATAAATATATAAATTTATGATAAGAGACAGATTTTAAAATCTAATACATATAAAAATATTTGGTGTTGTGTGAGTGATTTTATTAAATTAGATCCTATTAAAAAAATTCAGGGCGTTGTTTATTTACCAGGCTCTAAAAGTATATCGAATCGTGCTTTGTTGTTAGCTGCACAATCTGTAGGTACCACAAGATTAATTAATTTGTTAGATAGTGGTGATGTGCGTTGTATGTTGAATGCTTTGTGCAATTTGGGAGTGATTTTTCACTTATCGAAGGACAGAAAGATTTGTACAGTTAATGGAGTTGGCGGTGCTTTGCAGGGAAGAAATATTTATAATAAATTAATTATTTCTGTAGAAAATGCTGGTACTGTTATGCGCCCCTTATTAGCAGCATTGTCTATTAAACCACAAGATATTATACTTACTGGTAATGCTCGTATGTTGAAAAGACCTATATCACATTTAGTGGAGGCTTTAAGGCAAGGCGGAGCATATGTTGATTATATGGAACATGATCAATATCCTCCAATACGATTAAATGGTGGATATTGCGGAGGGAATATTAAAATTAAAGGGAATATTTCTAGTCAATTTTTATCTTCTATACTTATGATGGCTCCATTAGCTCCTAAAGATACATGTATAAAAATAGAAGGAATGTTGGTATCTAAACCATATATTGACATTACTCTATCTGTGATGAAGAGTTTTGGAGTTTACGTGGATCATGAAGATTATCGTGTTTTTTATTGTAAAGGAAATTCAGTATATAAATCTCCTGGCTCTTATTTAGTAGAAGGTGATGCTTCTAGTGCATCTTATTTTTTGGCAGCATCAGCTATTAAAGGGGGTACTGTTCGTACCATAGGAGTTGGTCGAGATAGTATACAAGGAGATATTGGTTTTGTTAATATCTTAGAGAAGATGGGTGCTATAATAATATGGGGGGAGAATTATATTGAATGTAGTCGTGGAAATAAATTAAGTGCTGTTGATTTAGATGCGAATGAAATTCCGGATGTAGCTATGACTTTAGCTGTTATGGCGCTATTTGTCAGAGATGGACCTATGATATTACGTAATATTTACAATTGGAGAGTTAAGGAAAGTGATAGATTATCTGCTATGGCTACTGAATTGCAAAAATTAGGCGCTATAGTTAAAGAAGGGTTGGATTTTTTATATATTTTTCCTCCTATTAAAGTTAAATCGTCCTGTATACATACATACGATGATCATCGTATAGCAATGTGTTTCTCTCTAGCTGCATTATCTGATGCTCATATTACAATTAATAATCCTAAATGTACTTATAAAACTTTTCCAGATTTTTTTGTGCAATTGTCTAATATTAGTATATTTCAATAGTATAGAGTATAAATTATGATTATAATGTGTTGTATGTATAAAATTTGAACTAAATGATTAGTAATGTATTAAATAAATAATAATTATTTTATGTTAGAGATGAAATTGTGAGTGACGTATTTCCAGTCATTACTATTGATGGTCCTAGCGGATCAGGAAAAGGAACTTTATCTAGAAAATTAGCAAAAATTCTTGGATGGAATTTATTGGATTCTGGCATAATTTATCGAGTTTTAGCATTAATAATGTTGATATATAAAGTTGATATAAATTATGAAGAAAAAATATTGGAACTTATTAAAGTTATAAAAATTAATTTTGTAAAAAGTTACGATAGTTTTATTATATTATTTAATGGAATCAGAGTTACACAAGATATTTATACAGAAACTATAGGGAATTATGCATCTAAAATTGCTGCTTTATCTACAGTGCGTAAAAATTTATTAATATATCAACGTGCCTTTTGTAAGTGGCCTGGTTTGGTGGCTGATGGACGTGATATGGGTACAGTGGTATTTCCTAACGCATTATTGAAAATTTTTCTTTATGCTTCTTGTGAAGAAAGAGAAAAGCGGCGTTTGTATCAATTAAAGGAGAAAAAAAATAGTGTTAATTATAAAGAGTTTTTATCTCACATCAGAGAACGTGATGATCGTGATTTTAATCGTAGATTAGCGCCATTAGTTCCTGCAATTGATGCGTTGGTATTGGATTCTACGTATTTATCAGAAGAGGAAGTAAATTCTATAGTTCTTATGCATATCAAAGAAAGTATTATGGTGTTACCACCGAGAGTATTATATAATTGCATTCATAATCAAGGAAGATAGTGATTAGATATTTCTTAATAGACCATCAATAATGGATATATGATGGAAGTTAATTAAAAATTGAAAATTATGAAAATGACAGAATCGTTTGCTCAATTATTTGAAGAATCTTTAAAAGAAATAGAAATTTATCCTGGTGCGATTATTAAAGGAGTGGTGGTTTCTATATCTAAAGAGATAGTGTTAGTAGATGCTGGATTAAAATCGGAATCTGCTATTCCTATTGAACAATTTTTTAATGCTCAGGGAGAATTAGAAGTTGCAGTAGGTGATTGTGTAGATGTGACGTTAGATGCAGTGGAAGATGGTTTTGGAGAGACTGTTTTATCTCGTGAAAAAGCAAAACGTTATGAATCTTGGTTGTTATTGGAGCAAGCGCATAGAGATATGACTACTGTTACAGGAATTATTAACGGTAAAGTTAAAGGTGGTTTTACTGTTGAATTAAATGGGGTTCGCGCGTTTTTGCCGGGTTCTTTAGTAGATGTGAAACCGATACGTGATACTTCTTTTTTGCTAGAAGGACAATCGCTTTTGTTTAAAGTTATTAAATTAGATCATAAACGTAATAACGTTGTAGTATCACGTCGCGCTGTAATTGAATCTGAAAATAGTTTTGAACGTGATCAGTTATTGCATCAATTACATGAAGGCATAGAAATTAAGGGCGTAGTTAAAAATTTAACAGATTATGGTGCTTTTATTGATTTAGGAGGTGTAGATGGGTTGTTACATATTACTGATATGGCTTGGAAACGTGTTAAACATCCTAGCGATATAGTCAGTATTGGTGATGAAATTGTTGTGAAAGTGTTAAAATTTGATAAAGAGCGTGTTAGGGTGTCTTTAGGATTAAAGCAATTGGAGGAAGATCCTTGGTCAGCAATTGTACAACGTTATTCTGAAGGAGGAAAATTAACCGGAAAAGTCACTAATTTAACTGATTATGGATGTTTTATTGAAATTGAAGAGGGTGTAGAAGGATTGGTGCATGTGTCTGAAATGGATTGGACTAATAAAAACATTCACCCTTCTAAAGTAGTATCAGTAGGAGATGTAATAGAAGTGATGATTTTAGATATTGATGAAGAGCGTAGAAGAATTTCTTTAGGATTAAAGCAGTGTACAGTTAATCCTTGGCAGAGATTTTCAGAGATATATGATCGTGGAGCGCGAGTTACGGGAAAAATTAAGTCTGTTACTGATTTTGGAATTTTCATAGGTTTAGATGAAGGAATAGATGGTTTGGTGCATTTATCTGATGTATCTTGGTACTTATCAGCTGAAGAGGTTATGAAGACATATAAAAAGGGTGATAATATCATGGCGGTTGTTTTACAGGTAGATTCAGAGCGTGAACGTATTTCTTTAGGTATAAAGCAGTTAACTGAAGACCCATTAAATATTTATTTATCAGCGCATAAAAAAGGAAGTGTTGTGTCTGGGGAGATTATTGCTATAGATGAAAAAGGTGTTACTGTAACGTTAGACAAGAATATTATTTTAGGTCGTTTGTTCTTATCTGAATCATTACATAATAGTATTATGAATAATAAATTTGATAAACCGTGGATCGTAGGTAGTGAAATTCAAGCTATTTTGGACGGGGTAGATCGTAAAAATAGAATTATTAATTTGTCTGAATATAACTTATGTGAACTAAATAAGAAAGCAGAGGCGCATTCTATTAGTAGTAATAAGCAGGAAAAAGATCGGCATTTTTCTAATGTTATGGTTGAAGCATTTAAAGCTGCAACTAAAAATGAGTAATATGTGTTATAAAGTTTTTATATATTATCATTATAGTGGGTAATATTATTATATTAGATGCGTAGTTATGTCATATTTAATTGTGTAGACAGAATAAACAATATATTCATGTTACAATATTTTTATTTTATTATTTTATAATTAATTTGTTTATTTTTAAAAAAATGTGTCATCATCGGTGATGATGTGTTATTGATTGTTTTGTTATTTGGTATAAATACTTTTTATTTTTATAAAGTTTTGATTTTATTATTTGAATAGAATTAAGTTTTAAGTATCATGTCGCAGCAATAAATAGATGTTTTATTTGTATAGTAAATGTTTATATATAGTGATTAGTATTCAAGTATTATATCTATTATAAGTAGATATAATAATGTATATGTTATTTGAATGTTAATATGCTAAAATATAAAAAAGTTAATTTTTTTTGGTGCTCTGATAAAATATTTTTGTTATAAAAAAATCAGGGTTTATTGTAAAATATCGTTATCTTGAGTAAGAACTCATATTAAATACTTGAAATATAAATAAGTTTATATAGTTTTATATTTATAAAATTAGTGTTAAATTTTTATACAAACATCAAAATCTAATTCTAAGGTATAAATGTTACAGTATAGTGATCAGCAGCACGCTTCTACCTGGAGTACTTTCCGACGTCTTTGGCCTATAATTTTCCCGTTTAGAGCAGGTTTAATCATTGCGTCCATCACTTTAGTTGTAAATGCGACAAGTGATGCGTTTATGTTATCTTTATTGAAACCTTTACTGGATGATGGGTTTGGACGCTCTGATAAAGAAGTGTTTTTATGGATGCCCTTAGCTCTTATTGGATTAATGGGGATTAGGGGTATAAGTAGTTTTATATCTACTTATTGTATATCTTGGGTATCCGGAAAAGTAGTAATGCAGATTAGATGTAAATTATTTAAGCATATCATGGATATGCCAGTATCTTTTTTTGTAAAACAGTCTACTGGCACATTGGTATCTAGAATTACTTATGATTCTGAGCAAGTTGCTTCTTCTTCGTCTGGGGCATTAATTACAGTAATTAGAGAGGGAGCGTCTATTATAGGTTTGTGTACAATGATGTTTTATTATAGTTGGCAATTATCGTTAATTCTAGTTGTCATTGCCCCAATAGTATCTATATCAATTAAATTTGTATCATATAGATTTAGAATGATTAGTAAAAAAATGCAAAGTGTTATGGGTCAGTTAACTAGTAGCGCTGAACAAATGCTAAAAGGACATAAGGAGGTATTAATTTTTGGTGGACAACATACAGAAAAAATTAGATTTAATTGCGTGAGCAATAGAATACGACAGCAAAGTATGAAAATGGTACAGACATTATCTGTTTTTGATCCGTTAATTCAGTTTTTAGCTTCATTAGCGTTAGCTTGTGTGATTTATACAGCTAGTATTCCTGGTGTTATGGAAGTTCTTACGGCTGGTACTGTAACTGTTATTTTTTCGTCGATGATAGTATTAATGAAGCCATTAAAATCGCTAACTAATGTTAGCGCGCAATTTCAACGAGGTATGGCGGCCTGTCAGACTTTGTTTTCTATTCTAGATTTAGAAACTGAAAAAGATCATGGTTTTATTGATATTAAACGAGTTAATGGACATATTGTATTCGATAATGTTACTTTTATTTATCCAGAAAGAAACACACCGTCACTTTCTAACATTAATTTTACTATTAAAGCGGGACAAACTGTTGCGTTAGTAGGACGATCTGGTTCAGGTAAATCTACTATAGTAGATTTATTAACTCGTTTTTATGATATGTATAAGGGCCGAATTTTATTAGATGGCTTTAATTTGAATGATTATAAATTATCTTCTTTACGTAATCAAATAGCTGTAGTTTCTCAAAAAGTGCATTTATTTAATGATACTATTGCAAATAATATTGCATATGCACGTAAGAATTTCTATTCTAGAAAATCAATTGAGACAGCAGCACACATGGCGTATGCTATGGATTTTATTTCTAAAATGAAATACGGTTTAGATACAGTAATAGGTGAAAATGGAGTATTGTTGTCGAGTGGTCAGTGTCAACGTATTGCAATTGCACGTGCTTTGTTACGCAATTGTCCTATTGTAATTTTAGATGAAGCTACATCTGCTTTAGATTTAAAATCAGAATATTTTATTAAAAGATCTATTTTTTCATTAAAAAAACATAGAACTTTATTAATTATTGCTCATCGTTTGTCTACAGTTGAAAATGCAGATCAAATATTAGTAGTAGAAAATGGTTGTATTGTAGAACGTGGGGTGCATTCAGTATTAATGAATAGTAAAGGAGTATACGCTAATTTATATAAGTTGCAATTTTCTTAAAATGTTTATTAGTAGTATTTGGTTTAAATCGTCTTTTTTTTATTTATTTTTGTTGCCGTTGTCTTGGATATATGGTTTAGTGAGTTTAATTAATAGAATTAGTTATCAGCGTGGATGGCGTAGAGTGCACAGGTTTTCAGTACCTATAGTAATTATTGGTAATTTAACAATAGGAGGTAATGGAAAAACACCAATGGTGTTATGGTTAGTAGAACAATTAAAAATTCGTGGATGGAGAGTTGGAGTTATTTCCAGGGGGTATAAAGGTAAATCTAATAATTATCCAATAGTTATTGATGTTAATAGTCATGCTGATGAATGTGGTGATGAGCCAATTTTGCTTTGGAAGCGTACTGGAGTATCAGTAGCAGTATCTCCAAAGCGAGTAGATGCAGTGTTTGCATTGTTAAGGAGACATAAAGAATTAGATGTAATTATTAGTGATGATGGATTACAGCATTATGCTCTTTTTAGAGATATAGAATGGGTAATAATTAATAGTAATTTACGTTTTGGAAATGGTTGTTGGTTACCTGCTGGTCCAATGCGGGAGCGTATTAGTAGGTTGAAGAAAGTACAAGCTATTATTATAAACGGTTTTGATTATAAAGTAAATGCTGGAGAAATATTAATGCAATTTTTTCCAAGTACTGCAATAAATATATTAACTGGAGAATGTAAACCTATTAATTTTTTGAAAAATGTTGTTGCTATTGCAGGAATTGGATATCCTATGAAATTTTTTGATACTTTACGAAGATTTGGGTTAAATCCTGTAAGAGTTATTTCGTTCGCTGATCATTATATATATTCTGAAAAAACTTTAGTTTCTCTAACTAAAAAAGATGAAATTTTATTAATGACGGAAAAGGATGCAGTTAAGTGTTTTGATTTTGCTCATGAAAATTGGTGGTATGTTTATTTAGAAGTGCAAATAAACAAAATAGATACAGCGCATTTGTTAAGTATGGTAGAAGATAAAATTAGATATTATAGGGGGTGATTTATGTTAGTTGTTGAATTTTAAATGTGTATTAGAAAATACTGTTTGTACAATAGTGATGTTTGATTTAATTCAGAACATTATGTTTAATAATGAATTTTTTTGGGATTTCTTATTTTGGTGAGAAAAGAGTTATTATTTCAGATTATTGTGTGCCCTATATGTTATAGGAAATTATCTTTTAACTCGAAACGAGAGGAGTTAGTATGTAACATTGATAATGTAATATTTCCAATACGTTATGGTATTCCAGTACTTTTGAAAAATAAAATTTGAGATTTGATATTATAAGTATTGATATATGAATTTTATTATAGTTGTTCCTGTTAGATTTTTTTCTAAGCGTTTACCAGGAAAAGCATTAGCAAGTATACACGGAAAGCCTATGATTATAAGGGTGTTAGAAAATGCGTTAAATTCTAATGCTAATACAGTAATAGTAGCTACTGATAGTATGCGTATAGCTAAAGTTATTAAATCACAGAAATTTAGTAATTTATCAGTATATATAACAAAACTAAATCACCAGTCTGGGACTGAGCGTATCGCTGAAATAGTAGTTCATTATAAAATACCAGATGATCAAATAATAGTACATCTTCAAGGAGATGAACCATTAATTTCGACAGATATGATTCATGAATTAGTGAATGCTGCTAGTTTAATTAATATTACTGATAATATGATGGTTACATTGGCTACGCCTATATCTTCTTATAAGGAAGCGTGTAACTCTGATATAGTTAAGGTTGTTATAGATTCCAAAAATTATGCTCTTTATTTTTCTCGTTCTATGATTCCATGGATTAATATATGTAATGTCAGCAAAGATCGGGATAATAATATGAAAAAATTATCTGATTTTTTGTTATGTCATATGGGTGTTTATTTGTATAAAGCTAAATTTTTACATAATTATGTAAATTGGGATGTTAGTCCTTTAGAACGTTTGGAAAAATTGGAACAACTAAGGGTGTTATGGAATCAAGGTTTAATATATGTATCTATAGTTAATACTGAATTTAATGTTAGTGTTAATACTTTAGAATCATTAGAACAGGTAAATATTTTATTTAAAAATAATATTTAGTTATACTATAATATATATAGTATATGTGTTAGTGTGCTTTTTGTTGAAATTGTATTTGTACGTTATTGATCTGTGAGAGGTTCTAGAGTATTTTTATGAAAAAGTATAATTAGGTAATATTTCATTATGGAATATATAATGGCAAAACCGTTGCGTTTAGTAATAGGGATATCTGGTGCTTCTGGGGGAATATATGGATTGCGAGCATTAACTATATTAAAAAGATGTAATATTAATATAGAATCACATCTTATCGTAACTAGGAATGCGTTGTTAACATTACGCCAAGAATTTCAGATCAATAAGAAAGCTGTGTATGAATTAGCGGATGTAGTATATTGTCCGCAGGATATAGGGGCGTCTATAGCTAGTGGATCTTATTTAACATTGGGAATGTTAGTGGCACCATGTTCTATTAAGACTATGTCTGAGATTAGTTCTGGGGTAACATCTTCTTTAATTGGTCGAGCTGCAGATGTAACTTTAAAAGAAAAACGTAAATTAGTGTTAATGGTACGCGAAAC
This sequence comes from Candidatus Blochmannia ocreatus, assembly GCF_023585745.1. Lineage (NCBI taxonomy): Bacteria > Pseudomonadati > Pseudomonadota > Gammaproteobacteria > Enterobacterales > Enterobacteriaceae > Candidatus Blochmanniella > Candidatus Blochmannia ocreatus (nom. nud.). The sequence continues at coordinate 404,913 of NZ_CP097762.1, read as the reverse complement.
TCCATTACATTTAGGACATTTGCGTACCATGGTTAAACTGGCAGAATTTGGGGCTGTGATTATGCCGCCAGTTCCTGCGTATTATTCGCATCCCAAAACTATAGATGATATTGTGTGTTATACAGTAGCAAGAGCTCTTAATTTGTTTGGTATTAATACCAATAGTATTGCTTCTGCTTGGTTGGGAATTAACTCAATTCATAAAAAGTAATAATTATGATATTTTTTATCAATCCCTTACTAATACTAGTATTAGTAAGGGATTGTTGTAGATATTATTTTTGTATTTACAAAGATTTTGATGTACTAATCAATTTTAGTAGTAACTGTTATTACTGTCATCAGTTAAACAATCTTCACTTATGGAAGAAGAAGAATCAGTTTGATGTAATTTCATAAATACTTTTTCTATATCACTGTATCTTTTAGTGTTCTTTTGAGTTTTTATAGTATTTTCAATTTTATCAAGATATTCTTGGGTTCCTATGGAAGAGAAATTTTTATTTTTGTTATTAATTAATAGCATTGATAATGAAAGATTATCATCTTGCATATTTAATGCATTGTTTTGATAATTTTCTTCTGTGTGAATAGAATTGTCATTTTTTTTTGTTGATAAGCTTGATGATAGAGGAGTTGGTTCCATTTCTTGGAATTCTGCAGCAGTTGTTGTTGGAATTTTATTATTATTATCATTTTGTGTTGATGTTGCTCTACTTGGAGGCGTTTCTGTCGTGTTTGTTGAAAAAAGTTCTAGAGATTCTAACATAGGTGGTGGCGTTGGAAATACAAAATCATTTGTTTTTATAGTTGTATCATCATATTGATTTTCTATGTATGGGATTTGATCTAATATGATGTTATCATCATCACTGCTGTCATATTTTGAATTATTTGAATTGATTGTTGGTATTATTTCATGTGTTTGTTTATTTTGTTGAATAGTATTATTTTTAAGGTTTATTTTGAATTCATCACTAGTGTTAATATCGGGGTCATTAATTTGTTGATCAGGAATAGTATTTTTTGGAAAGCTTTTTGTTATAACGCGTAATTCATTTAGTTTATTGGTTTTATTTTGGCTTTTAGTATATGTTATATCTATAACTTCTGTTGTTTCAGGGGTGTTAGATAAGCGAACAATATAAGCGTCATTGTTTAATGCGACAATATTATCTCCTGGATTTATTAATGATTGTGTATTGTCTACTGTTGTAGACAGCTTATTTTTATAAGGTTGAATAATTTTAATTTCTCCAGGATATCCAGAAACTATGTTAGTGTTTTGTTGTACAAATTCTTTATAACTTTTAAATTGATTAAATAGTGTATAATTATTTAATTGTGTTGCAGTAGGAATAAAGAATTGTATGATTTTTATATCATGATGATACGGTAATATTAGTTTATCCTTTACAGAGCGTATTTGCTGTAAGATAGGTATACCAAATTGGTAATTTATAATAAATTGACAAATAGTATTTTTATGTTTTTTATCTGTAAAAATATTGTTTATGTTAAAATTTAATATTGGAATAGGTTGGTAATTTAATTCCAGTGATACATAACGGTTATTTTTTCTATAAAAAAATTTTTTGTATTGTTTGTCATAATTAAATTGTTCTAATTTTATTATTCCGGTAAATTGTGGAAAATATTTGGATTTAGTTTGAATGTTAATTTGTTGGCCATTTTTGGGATGCATTATATGGCATCGTTGATATAGATGTTGATGAAAGTCGTTGTTACTATATAAATTAAAATAATTTTTTATTGTTAATGAAGTATTTTTTATCCAATATTCTAGATTTACATTAATTGCATGTGGTTTATATATTTCTGTAGAAATAGGGCAATGATAGAAAGTATTGTATCCAATTCCACAATATTTATTAAGTGAATATTTTTTTCCGACTCCTATATTAATTATTTTATTTTTTGAGCAGCAATTTTTATTTATTCCTAATTGTATAAAGGATGTGGTGTGTTTTAGTGTGTTATTCTGACCTAAAAATGAATATAACACATCTATTGAATCGTTTTTTAATTGTATTATTGTTGAATTGCGCTTTGAACGCAAAGGTTCTGTATATGTATACAGTGGGGTATTTATTTTTTTTATTTTGTTATTAAAATGATTATTTAAATTGTAAGGAACATAATAATTGTTAATAGGTAATTTTGTGGTTGGTATATGTATATATTCTAGAAGGGAATTGTTGTTATCAAAATAGTGTTTAATATGTTTTATATTACTAGCTTTTGCTTCTAAATTATATAATAATATAAAAAATATGACACTGATCGCAGTAATTATTTGCATATTTTTTGTTTAAATTTATTTATATTGTTAGAAATATTACAGTATATTTTTAAAATTATTCTACTGAAATTTAATTTTTATTAGTTTATTTTATATTTATATTTTAATATTTATTAAAACTGTATATTATACATTTTTATATATTACTAAAATAGTATAATTTAAAATTAATAGGAAATATATATAGTTATGCGTATTGAACAAGACACTATGGGCACTATTTCAGTATCTGAAGATAATTTATGGGGCGCTCAAACTCAACGTGCATTAAAATATTTTAATATTTCTAATGAAAAAATGCCATTTTCGTTAATAAAAGCATTAGCGCAAATTAAACGTGCAGCCGCTCAAGTAAATTGTGATTTGGGCTTATTAGATAGTAAAATAATGCGCGTTATTATGCAAGCTGCAGATGAAGTATTATCTGGAATTCATAATAATGAGTTCCCAATATCGGTATGGCAAACTGGTTCTGGTACGCAGAGCAACATGAATATGAACGAAGTTTTAGCAAATCGTGCTAATGCTTTATTAAGAAGCAAAAAAAAAATTCATGCAGAATTAGTTCATCCTAATGATCATGTTAATAAAAGTCAAAGTTCAAATGATGTGTTTCCTAGCGCAATGCATATTGCGGCAGTGATAGGTGTTCGTGAACAGTTAATACCGAAGATTAATATTTTGAAAAAGACTTTACTTGATAAGTCGCATAAGTTTAATAATATTATTAAAATTGGACGTACGCACTTACAAGATGCTACTCCTTTAACATTGGGTCAAGAAATTTCTGCTTGGGTATCAATGTTACAACATAATACTCAACATATAGAGTCTACTATGCCTCATTTATATGAATTGGCATTAGGAGGTACAGCTGTTGGTACTGGTTTGAATACACATCCAGAGTATTCTATACGTATCGCTAATACAGTAGCAATGCTTACTAAGCATGATTTTGTTAGTGCCTCAAATAAATTTGAATCGCTATCAACATGTGATGCATTAATACATAGTCATGGAGCTTTAAAAGGTTTGGCAGTTTCTATGATGAAAATTGCTAATGATATTCGTTTATTATCTTCTGGACCTAGATGTGGTATTGGAGAATTAAGTATCCCTGCAAACGAACCAGGTAGCTCTATAATGCCTGGCAAGGTTAATCCTACTCAATGTGAAGCAATGACTATGTTATGCGCTCAAGTTATGGGTAATGATGTTAGTATAAATATAGGTGGTGCCTCTGGTCATTTAGAACTTAATGTTTATAGACCGTTAATTATATATAATTTTTTACAATCAGTGCGTTTATTATCTGATGGAATAGCGAGTTTTCATGATTATTGTATTGTGGGTTTACAACCGCAGCATAAACGTATTAATGAATTACTTAAGAAATCATTAATGTTAGTTACTGTTTTAACTCCTTATATTGGATATGATAAAGCTGCAGAAATTGTTAAAGCAGCAGATTTTTATGGTTTAAGTTTAAAAGAAGCGGCATTAAAATTAGGCTATATAAGTGAAAAACAATTTGATGAGTGGGTTTGTTATAAAAATATGATTAGTTCATTTAAAATATAAAAATTATTGGTTTAAATTATAGTCTGAATAGTTAGCTTATGTTTTTTAGTAAAATTAAATATTAGTTTTGTGTTGTCATATATGTTTTGATTTCATTAAATATAAATATTTTATGAATTTTATTAAACGTTATAAGATTTTATGTAAATTTAGAGATAATATTTATTCCTCGGATGTAAGATTGATATATAATTCAGCATTTGAATTATTAATATCGGTCTTGTTGTCCGCTCAAACTAATGATATTCAAGTTAATCGAGTGACTAAAAGTTTATTTCAAGTTGCTAACACACCCGAAGGTATGTTGCGTCTTGGCATAGAAAATATTAAAAATTATATTCGATCTATTGGTTTATTTAATAATAAAGCTAAAAATATTATTGAAACGTGTCATTTGTTGATAGAAAAGTATAATGGAACATTGCCGGAAAGTCGTGTTGATTTAGAGTCTTTACCTGGTGTTGGTCGAAAAACTGCTAATATTATTTTAAATATAGTGTTTGGTTGGCCAACTATTGCTGTAGATACACATGTTTTTAGGTTTTGTAATCGAAGTCGTTTTGCAATAGGAAAAAATGTTTTTTCTGTGGAAAAAAAATTACTATCAGTGGTTCCAGGAGAATTTAAAAAATGTTGTCACAAATGGTTTGTATCGCATGGTAGAGATGTGTGTCGTGCTAAGCATCCCAGTTGTCGTGTTTGTATTATTAATAATTTATGTGAATTTAAAGATAAGCACCATTACTTAAATAAGTAGCGGTGGATATTAATATGAATTTATGTAGTGTACATGTGTAGTGTAATTAGTTCTAATATTTAAAATTTTGAATTTGTATAGTAATTACGATTAATTTTCTATTCCCATGTTATTAAACAAAAACTTTTTTTCCCTCGTTGTAATATCGTATAGCGGTTATATAGTTTGTCAGTAGCACAAAAAATATAATTTATTTTTGTTTGTTTCATCGAGTTTATTCTAATACTCTTAGAGAGTATTAATGTCTTGGCTTGTGTTTTTGAAAATGCTAGTGTTGATTCTACTAATACTTGTTGCAATGTCAGTGTTGTATTGAATTTTAGTGATAGGAATGGTATTCCATCTTGTGATAATTGTTTAAAATCTTTTAAAGTAAGTGTGTGTATTTTCCCAGTAAAAAGACAATTGGTAATATTTTGCGCGTTTTTTAGTCCGTATCGACCATGAACCAATTGAGTAATTTTTTTAGCTAAGATAGTTTGAGCTTTTGGTTTTTTATGATTTTTTTTATCTTCTTTTTTTAGATCCTCAATTTGCTCTATTGGCATATTAGTAAATATTTTTAAAAAATTATACACTTTTTTATCAGAAATATTTAACCAATACTGATAAAATTTATACGGACTAGTTTTTTTAGGGTCTAACCATATTGTATTTTTTTCTGTTTTACCAAATTTAGTATTGTACTTTGTAGTAAGTAGAGGCATAGTAATTCCGTAAGTATTGTGTTTATGTATACGATGTATTAGTTCTATGCCTGATATAATATTGCCCCATTGGTCCGAGCCTCCAATTTGTAGAATTGTATTGTAATTTTGATATAGATAACTAAAATCATAACTTTGTAATAAATTATAGGAAAATTCAGCATAGGAAATTCCATGGTTATTTTTTTGTAATCTTTTTTTTATAGAATCTTTATTTATCATTTTGTTAATGGAAAAAAAATTCCCTATTTCTCTGAGAAATTTTAGCAGAGATATAGAAGACAGCCAATTATAGTTGTTTACTATGTGAGCTTGTGAAGCATGATTATTTGAGCAGTTAATGAATTTAGATACTTGGTGTTTAATTTTTTCTACCCATTTTTGTACAGTGTTAATTGCACATATTTTTCTTGCTGAATTTTTGAAACTTGGGTCTCCAATAAGTCCTGTTGCTCCACCTATTAAAATAACAGGATGATGCCCAAACAGTTGAAATCTTCTTAAGTTAATTAGTAAAATTAAATGTCCTATGTGTAGGCTATCAGAGGTTGGGTCAAATCCACAATATAAAGTTATTGATTGTGATTGTGTTATATTGATTAATTTTTCTTTATTAGTAATTTGTGCTATTGAATTTCTTGTATATAAGTATTGTATAATATTTGTATATTTCATATAGTTAATTTTTTATATTATAAATATGTCAGATATGTTAGGTTATGTATTAGTGATTTAGAGGTTATGTATTATATACAATAGAGGTTATGGAGACAATCTATAGATGCACCATGTGTGGTTGCTTTTTTTATATATAAATCTATCGTGTAGTCTATATATTCTTCCATGCCAAAATTCTATGCTATGTATGTGAACTGTATATCCACCCCAGAATTTGGGAAATGGTATTTCTTTGAATAAGTATTTTTGTTTTAATTCTAAAAATTTTTTTTCAAGTAATGTTGTAAATGATATAGTTGAGGATTGGTTTTTAGAAACCCATGTGCTAATTTGATTATTTTTAGGTCGTGCGTAAAAATTTTTTAAGACTATATTTTCTGCTAGTTTAGAAATTTCGCCAATTACTGTAACTTGTTTATCTATTACATTCCAAGGAAAACATAGACTAACTTTTGGATTATGATTTAAATGGAAAGCTTTACGACTATTAAGATTAGTATAGAATGTCATTGTTGTTTCAGAAAAGTCTTTTAGTAGTACTATACGTTGATAAGGTTGTCCAGTATAATCTACTGTAGCTAAGCACATTGCAGTTGGGTCGGGTATTTTAGAAGAAAATGCCTGTTTTAACCATGCTGAGAATAATTTTATAGGTTTATCAGGTAAATCTGAGTAGTTTATTGCTCCTAGAGTATATTCTCGTCTAATATTAGAAATATCGATTTTTTTCATCATTAACCAGTATATTAGTATTAATAATTATATATTAATCAGCATTAAAATATTTTTTATAAATCTTTAAACAAAATTTATATTTAAAATTTAATAAGTATATTCAATAAAAATAAATTTATTTATAACTTATAAATAGCAATGATTATTATTGGATAAAATATTTCATTAGTATAGTTGTGTTTAATTTAATTAATATGTTTATATATTTTTATTGGATATTATTGCGATGATATTTATCAATTTTTTTTATTTTTTATTGTAAATATTTATGATGTTTTTTTCTAACTTAGAAAGTATGTTATTTAGTAGTGTTATTTCTTCATAGCTGAAGTTGTGAAAAATTTCGTTTTTTGTAGCAAGTATAACTTGGTTTACTGCGTGTATTACAGGTTTAGCTGTTTCAGTTAATCTTATTCTTTTGGCTCGTCTATCGTTAACACAGATATGTCTAACTATTAACGATTTTTCTTCAAGCTGATCTAATGTTCTTACTAAAGACGGTTGTTCTATTCCTATAGCTTTTGCAAGTTGAATTTGAGATTGTTCCGGAGGTAATTGGTAAATATTATGTAGTGTAACCCAATGTGTTTGCGTAAGTTTTAATGGTTTTAAACGATGATCTATCAAAGTTCTCCACATCCTTACAAGGCGCGCTAAATCAGTACCTAAAGGCGATTCCAATTGTTTTTCCTTATATATTTTAATAAATAATTATCTTCTTTTGAAGATATGTTTTTGAAAGCGTTTTTATAAAAAATATTTTATTTTAAATTTTTTATGTATCTTTTTATAAAGATTTATAGCTATTAAATAGTAAATATATAGTATTATTATATGTATAATTATATACTTTAATTTATTAAATTAAAACACATATTTATTATATGTATATAAATTATTAAATCTAAATTTAATTTAGATTTATCTAATGATAAATTTTTTATCACTGTCATTTTCTTAATTTACATGAAATTTGAGTTTTTTAAAGCGTGTGTATTTAGTGTTTATAGAAAAAATATTTTATTATTAATTAATATTTCAATTATTTTATAAATTAGGCGTTTTTATTGTTAGATATATTGTACAATAATAATTATTGATTCTAATTGATTCTTTAGTTAATTTTTAATTAAATTAATTTTTTGTTTAATTTTATAAGTAATTTATTTTATACAAATATTAATTAATGATTACGTTATAGTTTTATTTAGTAAATATTATTGTGTTATTTAGATTTTTTATTTTTAAATAAAGATTATTATTTGTTTTAGTATAATTAGTTAATTATATTTATAATATAGGATAACAGTATAAACGTGTTAGAATTTTATGATGTTAGTTAAGATATAAAATAATTTTATAAAAAATATGATTTATTGTAAAGTTAATCAAAATACTTTGAAGGCTCGGTTTCGTGGTTTTTATCCGGTAGTAATTGATGTAGAAACAGCCGGTTTGAATGCTAAAACTGATGCTTTGTTAGAAATTGCTATTATTACAGTAAAAATGGATGATTTTGGTTGGTTATCTGTTGATAGTTCTTTGCATTTTAATATTAAATCTTTTCCAGGAGCTATTATTCAACCGGAGTCTTTAGCGTTTAACAGAATTGATCCTAATGACCCAAAGCGTTCTGCGGTTACTGAAAAAGAGGCATTAAGGAAAATTTTTAATATGGTACATCAAGGTCTTGATGCTCAAGAATGTAGTCGTGCTATTATCGTAGCGCATAATGCTTCTTTTGATCATAGTTTTTTAATGGCAGCGGTAGATCGTGTTAGTTTTATGAAAAATAATCCATTTCATCCTTTTGTTACTTTTGATACTGCTACTTTAAGTGGATTAGTTTTTGGTCAGACAGTATTAGCTAAAGCATGTGCTTATGCAGGTATATTTTTTGATAAAAGCAAGGCTCATTCTGCTTTATATGACACTGAAAGAACAGCGGTATTATTTTGTGCATTAGTTAATAAGTGGAAAAGGCTTGGTGGATGGCCAGTATCAGAGCATCACAACATTATCGTATCTTAATTCCAGTATCAATTGTAGATTATGTAATAACATACGTGTGAATTTTTTAAATAAGATGTGGATTACACATAATATATATGTTGTAGTAAGTTACTGTGTAGTATGTTATAATGTTGCTGAATTAATAAGGATTTTTAATTTTCCTGAATTGTGTAATTCCAGCATTATATCTACGCCTCCTATTAATTTTTCTTTTATCCACAGCTGCGGGAAAGTAGGCCAATTGGAAAAAATTGGTAAAGTAGACCTAATGTCTGGATATGATAATACATCTATATAAAAAAAATTTTTTGTATAAATAGATAGTATTTGAGCAGCTTTTGCAGAAAATCCGCATTTAGGAGTCTCCGGCGTACCTTTCATGTATAAAGTTACTGGGTGTTTTTTTATTTGATCTTCAATTTTTTTTATTGTATCTTTCATATTTATCATAATAGCTAATTTTTTTATTAATAGTTTATTAGCATAAACGGGTTAAATAGGTTTTTATTGTGCGTGTAGTTTAGAAGATTTTCTATATTTTCATCTAAAAAAATTAATAGTTCGGGTTTTGTTTTTTTAATCAATTATCGATAGTGTTCTGTTAATGCTATTAACAATAGATTTTGTTATTATATCAATCTCAATATTTATTATATCACCTATTTTTTTTTCCAAGTGTTGTGTTTATTGCAGTATATGGTGTTAAGCAAATACGTATATTATTTTTTATTATTTTATTTATTGTAAGACTAACTCCCTCAATACCTATTGAGCCATGTGGTAAAATATACTTTTGAAAAGTTTGGTTTTTTAAATTAAACCAAAATATTTTTTGGTGTGTTGATTGGATTATTTTTTTAATTGTTCCTGTGCAATCAATGTGCCCAGACATCAAATGTCCTCCAATTTCAGCATTGTAATTTAGTGATCTTTCTATATTAATGAGATCTCCTATTCTTAACAAATTCATATTAGTTAATTTTAGTGTTTCGTATATTAATTCAAAGCTAATTAAATTTGATTTAATGGAAATTACTGTTAAACAACATCCATTGTTTGATATAGAAGAACCAATTTTTAAGTTGGTAAGTAAATAATTAGGTAAAATAATTGAGAATTGTTTTAGATTGTTTTTTTCGTGAATAGCGTGCACGGGGACAACAGCTTGTATAATACCTGAAAACATATGTTCTAAATATTATTAATAAATAACATGATACTTTATTTATAAAGTAGTATAACATATAATATATTATATTGAGTAATACTTGTTAAACATTTAAATTGGAAGATAGGTATCTTATATTATTTAAAAGTTTTTGTACATATATTATAATTGTATTTGTAACATATTGTTATGTATGATAATAGTGTACATATTTAAATGTATTTTTTGATTTATGTAAGTTATATATTTTTGTATTAAAATACATTATTATATATTATATATGCGTTCTTAGCTCAGATGGTAGAGCGCTACTATGACATGGTAGAGGGCGATGGTTCAAATCCATTAGAACGCATAGATATTTGTTATGTTTAACATAACAAATATCTTGTATAATTTCATTATTTTTTGTGCAAAATGGGTAAATAGATAATTTTAATATTTTAGTTGATAATTTTTATTATTATGAAATACAATGTAAAATTAACATAATTACTCTATAAAATGATATTAGGAAATATTAGATATAATTTTTAGAAGTTATTTGAAAGATAATATCACAATATATAAATACTGCATGTTAGGGTAATGTATAGAATGGTAATTTTTTGGAAGAAATTTTTTTGTAATTTTATAGCGTAAGGTATATTATATGCAGAATAATATTCTGGTGTGTATTTCAATAATTTTAAGTGATTTTACATTTCTAAATTGTGTGAGTCATGTTCCATTTAAAGTAATATCTGATGAAATTCATGATTTAAATGAAACAGTTGGAAGGTTAGTAATAATGTAGATAAAATTATACGTCTGGAATTAGAAAATACTAAACATACAGCAGATTGGCTAATAATGATTTAGAAATAATCAAATAATTTTTTATTATAAGTATTTAATTATAATATTAATGCGGAAAATATTGTATTGTGTGTTGTTTTTATTAGTTATTTTTTATATATATTTATAATATACAGATAATTTTCATTAAAATATCAAAAATTTTTTATTTATATAAAAAATTGGAGAATTGTTGGGATTGTCAATAATGTATAGGTGCGTATGTGGTATGTAACAAAATTTAGTGTTTAAATAATTTTCAGTATAGCTTTAATATTTGAAGAATAGATTTTTTGATGTAGTAACTCATCAGCTTGAGAATGTATAGAACGTAGTATTAAAAATATTCCTTGCGATCTGGATATAGTTAGATTTTGCTTTAGTTGTAATTGGTTAATTAAAAATGTTGTAACATCAACGTGAATAATTTCTTCTAAATTTCGTCCTTTATATAGATTAAATATTATAGCAATAATTCCTTTGACAATAGCAGAATCACTATCTCCATACAATTTTATTGATGGTGTATTTTGAATAGCAGTATCTTGAATACGGTTATTTTGTTTAGTAAGAATTAAAGCTATCCAAGTTTTATTTTGACATCCAGATATTTGGTATTTTTGTTGTTTTAAATTATTGGGAAATTTAGGTAATAATCTGCCTAATTCCATTATATAAATATATTTTTCTTCCCAATTATTACAAATTGAAAAATTTTTTATTAGTTGAGCTTTTGTTGGAAAATATTGCATTTTATATTTTTGGTTACAAAATTAAAATAATATATTTTGTATTTTTATTAATTTTTGTGTTAGGTGATTTATGTCATCTTTATTTGTATACATGGCAAGTGATACTCGACACATACTTGAGACTTTAAAATAATTCATTGTGGGTATTGCACAATGATGTCCAGTGCGTATTGCTATATTGTATTGATTTAATAATATCCCGATGTCATATGGGTTTTTTCCTTTTAAGTTGAAAGGAATAATGCTAGTCTGTTGTGTATTTAATCCGTATAAAATTATATTTGGAACTTTTTTTAATTTATCTATAGCATAGTGTGTTAATTCAAGTTCATAGTTATTAATATTTTTAATACCAATATCATTAATATATTGAATAGATGCTCCTAGGCCTATGATGCCGATAATATTAGGAGATCCAGATTCAAATTTCCATGGGGCATCTATAAATTTTGCTTCTTTTTTTAAACTAACATCTTGTACTATACCGCCTCCTAAAATCCATGGGGGCATTTTTTGTAGTAATTCTTTTTTTCCATACATTATACCAATTCCAGGTGGCCCATATATTTTGTGTCCAGAAAATATATAAAAATCACAATCTAATTTTTTTACATTTACTGTTTGGTGCGCAATACCTTGTGCGCCATCTATTAATATTAAGGCATTACTTTTTTTTCTTATTATGCTGATTATTTCTTTTAAAGGGTTTATTGTTCCTAATACATTAGACATGTGTGATATTGCTAATAATTTAGTATTGTGGTCTACTAATTTTGATAAATTAGATAGATCTAATGTCCCATTTGGAGCTATCGGAATATAACGTAATAAAATATTTTTTCTTTTTGAAAGTTGTTGCCAAGGAAGAATATTGGAATGATGTTCCATTTCACTAATAATAATATTATCTTTATAATTTATAAAATTATATCCCCAACTACAGGCAACTAAGTTAATCGCTTCAGTAGTGCTTTTAACAAATACTATCTCTTCTGGCGATGCATGAATAAAGTTAGCAATGTGTAATCTAATTTTTTCCATTTGATTAGTTGATACAGTACTTAATGTATGTACTCCTCTATGTACAGAGGCATTATTATTATAATAATAATTGGTTTGTGCATCTATAACTACATTGGGTTTTTGAGTGGTAGCAGCGTTATCAAGATAAGTTAAAGGGTACTGATTTATCATTTTTTTTAATATTGGAAAATCGGATCTAATTTTTTTAATGGGATATATTGTAGTAGTCATATGTACATTCCTTTAAAGCTGTATTTATTTTTGATATAATGATGCTTTTTAGCATATCATCTTTAATTAATTCTATGACTTCAACAGAAAATGCATAAATAAGCATTTTTAATGCATTTTTCTGTGATATACCTCTTGTTCTTAAATAGAATAAATGGTCGTTATTAATTTGACCTATTGTTGCTCCATGACTACATTTTACATTATCAGAATAAATTTCAAGTTTAGGTGTGCTGTTAATGGTAGCATTATTATTAAGTAATAAATTGTTATTGGTCATTTTTCCATCAGTTTGAGTGGAATTTGGTTGTACTTTTATTAATCCATTAAATATGCCGGTGCTTTTTTCACAGGCTATTATTTTATGTAATTGTCTACTTAAAGAATACCCTTGATTATTATGTTCAATATATGAGTTTATAGTGCCAATGTCTTTTTTTGATAAGAAAAATAAGTTATTCAGTGATACAGAGGTGTGTGGATAATTAAGTTTTACATAAGTATTATTATAGGTGAGTTTAGGACCAAGAATTACGAAAGTGTTACTTTTTACTTGGGAATTTTTTCCGATATTTATATCGTTATGAGATATATGATAGCTTGCACGATTCTCGAATATTAATTTGATATGATTTAATGTAGCATTATTTTTAACTACCATAGATATGTATGAGCCACTAAAATGACTATTTGAATTAGTATTGACAAAATGTTCTATAATATGTGTTTTGGAGTTATTATCTATTTCTATATAGTGGTTATAATGTGATGTTATAAGTTGATTTTTTATATTAGATCCTTCAGTAATATATATTAAATATAATGGTTTTGTTGTAGCATTATTTGGGGGCAAATTTATATGTATTGTCGCATCACTTAAGCATTGTGTTAAATATAGAAAGGTATTTGGTTTTATAGCAGTATGGACTTCATAGCGATTAGGATTATGATTTATTTTTATTATCCATGGTTTAATATTTTTATTACTTAGTTCATATGAAAATTTTCCATTGATAAACACTAATTTATAAGCGTCTATGGGTAGACTTAATTTTTTGTATTGGGCTATGTCTATTTTTTCATTTTTAGAAAATTCCAAATTATATGTAAGTAATTCATTAAATATATTAGTTTTCCAATTTTTATTATTAAGAGTGTTTAACTTTGATGTTTTGATATAGTTCCAATATTTATGTGCTATATCCGAATATGTATGATTTTTTTGTTTAAATAGTTTAAACCATTCATTTAATACTCTGTCTTCATTATTTGGACAACCAACCATAGCCTTTTTCCTCAAGTTTTTTTGCTAAAGAAATTCCACCAGATCTTACTATTTGTCCATTATATAATATGTGAACATAGTCTGGCTGAATGTATTCTAGTATTCTTTGGTAATGTGTAATAATAATAAATGAACGTGTTTTATTTTTTAGTGTTTTTAGATTGTCATAAACAATTTTTATTGCATCTATATCTAATCCGGAGTCAGTTTCATCTAAAACACATAGTAATGGTTCTAATAACATCATTTGCAGAATATCATTACGTTTTTTTTCACCACCGGAAAATCCGACGTTTATTGATCTGTTTAAAAAATCAAAGGGCATTTTTAATAGTGTCATTTTTTTTTGAACCATTTTAATAAAATCAAATCGGTCTATAGGAGGTTGTTTACGATATTCACGTACAGCATTTACTGCGGTATATAGAAATAACTGGTTACTGATTCCTGGTATATCTACTGGATGTTGAAATGCAATAAAAATTCCTTCTCCAGCTCTCTCTTCTGGTTTTAATGTTAATAAGTTTTTGTTTTTAAATAAAATTTCACCATGAGTGATAATACAATCTTTATGTCCAGATATAGCAGAGGATAATGTGCTTTTTCCAGATCCGTTTGGTCCCATAATTATATGTATTTCTCCGGAATTAATTTTTAAGTTTAATTGTTTTAAGATGGAAGTGTTGTTAATTGTAACATCCAAATTTTTTATTAATAACATTAAATTATCCTTTATTATTATATATAAACATAGAGTAAACTTACTAACCAACACTGTGTTCTAAAGTAATAGCTAGTAATTTTTGCGCTTCTACAGAGAATTCTAGAGGTAATTTTGAAAATATATCTTTACAGAATCCACTAACAATCATAGAAATAGCATTATCTTCATTGATACCACGTTGTCTACAATAAAACAATTGATCTTCACTTATTTTTGATGTTGTAGCTTCATGTTCTATTTGTGCATTATGATTATGTGATTTAATTGTAGGAAATGTATGAGAACTACATTTTTCTCCTATTAACATAGAATCACATTGTGTAAAGTTTCGAGCGTTTGAAGCAGTGTTCATAATTTTTACTAGACCTCTGTAGGTATTTTGACTGCTTCCGAGAGATATGCCTTTAGAAATAATCGTGGATTTTGTATTTTTACCTATGTGAATCATTTTAGTTCCAGTATCTGCTTGTTGCATACCATTTGTTACAGCAACTGAAAAAAATTCGCCAATAGAATTTTCTCCTTTTAATATTACACTCGGGTATTTCCAAGTAATGGCAGATCCGGATTCGGATTGTGTCCAAGACATTTTAGAGTTTTTTCCAGCACATAATGCACGTTTAGTGACAAAATTTAAAATTCCATTCTTTGTTTGTGTATTTCCAGAAAACCAGTTTTGTACCGTTGAGTATTTTACTTGCGCATTTTTTAGTACGATAACTTCTACAACTGCTGCATGTAATTGATAATGATCATGAATAGGAGCGGAACATCCTTCAATATAACTTACATAACTTCCTGATTCAGCAATTATAATAGTGCGTTCAAACTGACCAGTGTTTTTAGAGTTTATGCGAAAATATGTTGATAGCTCCATAGGACATCGTACATTTTTAGGGATATATACAAATGTACCATCAGATACTACTGCTGCGTTTAATGCGGCAAAAAAATTATCTTTGCAAGATACCACAGTACCTAAATATTGGCGTACCAAGTCTGGATAATTATGAATTGCATGGTGCAATGAACAAAAAATTATACCTTTTTCTGCTAATTTATTTTGAAAAGTAGTATATACAGAAACTGAATCAAATATTGCATCAATTGCTACATTTCCTGATTCTTGTGTTGGTACGCCAAGTTTACTGAAGGTATCTTGGACCTCTTTAATAAGATATTTTGGTTGATTTATAGGAGAAATGATATTTGTATTTTTTTGTGTGTTTTTATGGTTATTAGAACATTTTGGAGCAGAAAAATAACTATAGGAATTATAATCAAGTTTTTGGTAATATCCTTTTAGCCAATGAGGTTCTTGCATTTTAGACCAAGCGTGATAACCAGATAGTCTAAAATTTAACATCCATTTTGGTTCGGATAATTTTTTTGAAATGGCATGAATTACAGTTTCATTTATACCTTTTTTAAGTTCATCATTGTTTAATTCAGTAAAAAATCCTTCTTTATAATGTAAATTATTATTTTTTATTAAGTTTTTATTAAAATCATGTGTTTTGTAGTTATTATTATTCATAATAATGCCTTTTAAATATTAAAACTTTCACCGCACCCGCATAAATTTCGTGCTTGTGGGTTATTAAATTTAAATGTATAATTTAGTCCTTCTTTCACATAATCTATTTCTGTTCCGTCAATAAACGGCATTTTATCATGTGGTATAAATAGTTTGATGCTATTAATTTTGTAAGTTAAGTCATCATCATTTAATGTTTTAACTGTTTCCATGATATATGTAAATCCTGCGCATCCTGATTTTTTTATATTAATTTTTAATCCTAAAATAGTAGGATCTTTTTCTATTATATGTAGAATTTGTTTTATTGCTGAATTTGTTAATTTTATCCCATTCCAGGCAGTATTTTTTTTTAACCCAGAATATATGTTGTATTTTACACTTTTTTGAATTTTCATGGTACTAAACCTATAGGTTTGTTATGAAAGATTATAAAAATTTTTTTGATTAATTTTATTGGTTGTTATCAATAGTGCACAGATGATAAATTTATAGTATTTGATATGTAATATTATGAAGTAATTACATGATAATATTTTTATTAAATATATTATAGTTTAGTAATGTAAACAAACAATTGTGGTTGTTTTATTAAGATAATTAAAAATTTTTTGAAGATAGATATTGAAACGTGTGTTTTTTAAAAAGAAAATTCCTTATTTCAAGGAAAATGAAATATTATATGTTTTATTAGGTGTGATGAGTATACTATATCATAAGTACTGGTTATTTTATTGTTGATGATATACTATTATAAAGTTGAATAAGATTTTGTGTAACTTTCTAGGTTAATATTGTAATTCTATTAAATGTTAGATGTAATATTGGTTTAAGATATACTTTTTATTAACCAATCGCAAACATCATATGTTTCCATTTTATTTTTGGTTGATGCTTCTTCTATCCATTGTTTACAACATTGTTTGATGCTTTTAGTATTATATGGAGTATTTATTAATTTTTTAGCTAATATTTCTAATAGATCTGGATTTAAACTATCTGTAAAAATATGACTTCTACTTATTATTCCGCGCTCTATATCAAAATGTAATGTTACATTACCCCAGTGAAAACGTGTATCTAATTGATGTGTAAATGCTGGAGCGTTTCCAAAATTCCAATTCCAATCTTGTTGTTTATTGAATTGTTTTTTGAAATCTGGTATATGCATAACATTATTCATAGACAATGTTTCAGGTATTGTGCGTGTTTTATAGTGTTTGAAAAAAGCGTCTATTAATCCTTGACAAATTTTTTGATGGTTAATATCAGGTTGAATTGTATTTAGGTTAGTAATTCTTGATTGTATAGAAGAGATACCTTTAGTTTCTAATTTTTTTAAATCTGGATTAAGATAATAAGTAAGTTTATTAATATCTACATGTAATAATAAAGTACCGTGATGAAATACTCCATTAGATGTTTCACGATAGGCAGAACCACTAATTTTACGTTCTCCGTCTTTTGTAGATATTACGAGATCGTTTCTCCCAGAGATTTTAGCTTGTATGCCAATATTATTTAATCCATCTAACACTATTTTTGTAGATATTTTCTTATCATGGTTTTCTTGAGTTGACATAAAGGTAAAGCAGGTGTTACCTAAATCATGAAATACAGCGCCGCCTCCGCTACTTCTTCTAGCTAATTTAATGCCGTCTCTTTCCATACGGCGAGTATTACATTCTTTCCATGCATTTTGTGCTCGTCCTATAACCACTGTGTTTTGATTTCTCCACAAAAATAGTATAGTTTGATTTTTAGGCATGTTTTGGAATATATATGATTCTAACGATAAATTAAACCATGGATCATATGAATCAGATAGTAATAATCTTAAAGAGTACATTTTTTTCCTTTATTTTAGATATTTAAAACATACTTATTATGTTAGCATGAATATTTATGAAATTTAAGTTTTTTATCTAACGGTATAGATAATGCAGTATTTTATAGATTTGTTTAAATTAATAAATTATGTATGGGTTAAAAGATTTTATATATTAAATTTTTAATTTATTAGTAGATTGGTAAAAATGTTTTAATTAAATTATCGTGTTTAGTGTTCTATTCTATTTAAAGATTTTAATAAAATTTAAATATTAATTGAATTAAATATAATATAGTTTATTTATTTGGGTTTGATTTATCTTTTAAAACTGTAATTTATTAGTGCGTTTATCTTATAGTGCCGTTAAAATGTGTTTGTAAAATTATTGCGCATTTTTTAATTATATCAGAAATTTCTGTTTCTTCTAGAGTATGTGTATTACTTTGTATGGATAATTGCATAGTAATACTTTTGAAACCTTTTGGTATTTTCTGGCCTTTATAGATATCAAATAATTGAATGTCAATAATTTTATCTTTTTTAGAAAGCGATTTGCATGCAGTAATAATAGAATCTATGCAGATATCTTCGGGTATTATTACGGAAATATCACGGTAATTTTTAGGAAATTTAGAAACAGAGATAGTATTATGAACTTCAGAAAATGTACATTGCTTCATCATGTTCCATGATAGTTCAAACATTAATATTTTGGGACGTATGTTTAGTTGCATTTGTATCATAGGATTAATCATTCCAATATAGCCAATACATATATTTTTTACGTAAATAGCAGCGCTCTGTCCAAGTTGTAGAGCAGGATGTGTATATTCCCTAAATTTTACACAATGCATTTTAATAGTGATATTTAATAGTGCTTCTACATCACCTTTTATATCGTAAAAATCTACAGGATATATTCCTAGATCCCAATGTTTATTAAATCTGAGACCAGAGCGTATTCCAGATATCATAAGATTTTGTTCTACTTGTTTATTAGAATGATTTTTGGGAACAAAACATATACCGCTCTCAAAGAGTTTAATTTGTTTGTGCTGTCTATTATAATTATATAATAGCGTTGTTATGAGACCAGTCCATAAAGATAATCTCATAACCGACATTTCTGATGTAATTGGATTTTTTAAAATTAAAGGTGTTTGTTTTGGGTGTAATAGTTTTTGAATTTTAGGATTTATAAAACTGTATGTTATTATTTCTTGATATCCTTTATCGATAAGTAAAGTTTTTGCTCTGGATAATGATATATCGGAGAAGTTATGATGATATTTTTGATTTGTACTGGAGTGATAGTGATAAAATGTTTTTTTAGGAATATTATTATATCCATTAATACGTATTATTTCTGCTATTAAATTTTCTTCTATAGATATATCAAATCGCCAAGTGGGTATTGTTACTGTCCAAGTATCATTTATAAATATAAATTTATAACCAAGTTGCGTTAAAATGTGTGAGATTTTTTGATCAGGTATATGAAATCCAAGTAATTTATCTAATTTTGATCGATTTAATGTAATTTTTATTGTTTTTGGTAAAAAATTATGGTTCGTTATATTTATGATTGGACCGGATTGTCCTCCACAGTTATTTATTAATAAATTTGTAGCTTGATTTAAAGCTTCTTCGGATATTTTTATATCAACTCCTCTTGCGTAACGAAAAGAGTAAGGATCATGTAAATTATATTGTTTAGATTGTCTGGCTATAGTTATAGGATAAAAAAAAGCGGATTGTAAAATAATATTATGTGTTGTAGGTTGAACGCTATATGTATCCGGTATAGCTGCTCCAGCGATTGATAGTGGTTTTTTTTTGTCACAAAACACTATTGTGTTTGGAAAAAGTTTTAATGTTTTGTTGTTTTTATTAGATAACACTAGTTCTTCACCAATTTGAGAAAATCTTATGCAAATTAGTTGACCTTCAAGTTTTTCATAGTCAAATATATAAATGGGTTGACCTAATTCCAGTAATACATAATGGATAGTATCTATAACTATATTAACTGTATTAATATTACATCGTCGTAGTTTTTCTGTTATCCATACAGGTGTTGGGGTATTTATATTAATATTTTTTAGAATTCTTCCGAAGAATTGTGGGCATACCTCTGGTACGTCGATAAATATCGGGATAGTATCACTAATCGTTGGAATAACTGCAGATGTTTTAATTTTTTTTAGTTTAAGTTGATTTATAACTGCTATTTCCCTAGATACGCCAATAACGCTAAGGCAGTCTCCTCGGTTTGGAGTAATGTTAATTTCTAGTGTATTATCATGTAGATTTAAATAATTAAATAAATTTTGACCAATGGGCGCATCGTTCGGTAGTTCTATAATTTCTTCAGTAATATTCGTAATACCTAACTCTGCAAAAGTACATAAAATACCTTCTGATTGTTTTCCTTGTATGGTTATTGGTTTTATGTAGTTACCATTTGGTAATATCACTCCAATTTTAGCTACAGCAACTCGGATGTTTTTTTTGCAATTTTTCTTTTGACAAAAAATATTTAATAGTTTTATATCTCCAATATTTACTGTTGTTATCCATATATTTTGTAAAGCTTCATGGGTTTTACATTCTATAATTTCGCCAATAATTATTTCATAAAATTTGTTAGATACTGGTTGTAATTCAGTAACTTTAAGCCCAGCCATAGTTAGCTGATCCCCTAATTCAGCGCTGTTTACAGGAGGATTAATCCATTGACGTATCCACATTTCACTAAATTTCATTAGATACCTTTATGGGTATTTAAATTGTCTAAGAAATTGTAAATCATTTTTAAAAAAAGTTCTTATATCATTTAAGTGGTATAATAACATGGTTATTCTTTCTACTCCAATGCCAAAAGCTACTCCTGAAAATTGTTTTGTATTAATTCCAACATGATCTAATATATTGGGATGTATTACTCCACATCCTAATATTTCCAACCATTTTTTTTTGTTGTTTTCTAAAATATCAATTTCTGCAGATGGCTCTGTAAAGGGGAAATAAGATGGTCTAAAGCGTAGAATAATATTTTTATTAAAAAAATCATACAGAAAATCATATAATATTTTTTTTAAGTTACTTAAATTTATTTTAGTATCTATTATAAACCCTTCCATTTGATGGAACATAGGCGTATGATGCTGATCATAATCTTTTCGATATACTTTTCCAAAAGAAATAGTTTGTATTGGTGGAGCGTTTTTCATCATAGCGCGTATTTGTACTCCGGATGTATGCGTACGTAATAATTGTGTTTCGTCAAACCAGAAAGTATCATGTTCTTCTCTTGCAGGGTGGTGTTCAGGAATGTTCAATGCATCAAAATTAAAATAGTTTGTTTCAATTTCCGGACCATGTTCTATAGAAAAACCTAATTTTTTGAAAAAAAATTTCATGTGCTCTATAGTATGTGTGATTGGATGAATTTTGCCTGTTTCTGAAAAACGACCCGGTAGAGTAATATCTAATGTATTTAGAGCTAAGGTATTTTTTATATTATTTAATTTTAGGGTATTTTTTTGTTGTGTGTATAATATGTAAATATCTTTTTTAGCTTGATTAATTTTTATTCCCAATTTTATTCGTATTTCTGAGGGAACATGACGTAGAGTTTTTAAATATTGATGTATATGTCCTTTTTTACCCAAAAATTTAACACGTGTCTCTTCTAAAGTAGAGAAATTATTAGATTCTAATATAGATGATTTCGCTTGGATAACCAACTGATCGATTTTTTTTAATAACATAAGCATCCTATAGATTTATATGAATACATATATGTTTATATATAATTGATACAATGCAGTAATCCTGTATTAAATTAGAATTACTGAAATTACATATTTTATTAAATTTTATTTTGTTAATGTAAATTTTTACAGATTACTAAGTATTTTTAAAAAAATTTTTAATGTTTAAAATAATTAATTTTTTAAATTAGTTTTAATTTTTTCTATTAATATAGAAAAGCTTTCTTTATCATGCATGGCTATGTCGGCTAGTATTTTTCTGTTTATGATAATATCAGATTTGTGTAGACCATTTATTACATTATTGTAGGAAATCCCGTAGTTTCGCGATGCTGCATTGATGCGATTAATCCATAATTTACGAAATAAACGCTTTTTTTGTTTTCGATCTCTATAGGAGTATTGACCAGATTTTATGACTGCTTGATAAGCAACTTTATAAGTCCTAGATCTAGCTCCGTAATATCCTGCAGTTTTTTTTAGTATTTTTTTATGCCGGGCGCGTGCTGATACGCTTTTTTTAACACGTGTCATTTTTAATAGTCTTCCTAAATTTGTAAAATTTCCATTTATTTAAAAATATTATATATAAGTATATATTTATAGATATGGTAGTTGTTTTTTTACAGTGGACCAATATATCTTAGAGAGAATAGATTTTTGACGTAAATAACGTTTATTTTTTGTAGATTTTTTAGTTAAAATGTGCCTCATGTAGGCGTGTTTGAATTTAAATTGTCCCGAAGCAGTAATCTTAAAACGTTTTTTAGACGCACGATGTGTTTTAATTTTAGGCATATATATTCTTCTCTTTTGATTGAGTTTTGTATTGTATATAGAGTTATTAAGATAACCATCTATTCTCATAGATGGTTATCTTAGTTTTTTTGGGGCTAAAATCATGGTCATTTGACGGCCTTCAATTTTATTAGAGAAAAATTCTACTATTGTGAGTGCATTGAGCTCGTGACGTATTCGGTATAGTACTTGCGCGCCAATTTGGTGATGTACTAATTCACCTCCTCTGAAACGTAAAGTTATTTTTACTTTATTTCCTGCGGTTAAAAATTTAATCAAGTTACGCAGTTTAATTTGATAATCACCTTCATCAGTATTTGGTCGAAATTTAATTTCTTTTATATGAATTGTTTTTTGTTTTTTCTTTTGTTCTTTTGTAGATTTACTCTTTTCATATAAAAATTTTCCATAATTCATAATCTTGCATACTGGTGGATCAGAATTAGGGCTAATTTCAACTAAATCTAAACCAATTTCTGCGGATTTATTAAGTGCTTCATGTAAACTCACCACTCCGATTTGTTTTCCATCTGCTCCGGTTAATCGGATTTTTTTAGATTTAATTTCGTTATTAATACGATGAGATCGTATTAATTGGTTTTTTTTTCCTAGTTTAATAATATGCTATTCCTCCATTGTATACAAATTATAATTGTTAATTTCACATAGTAATTTTTTAATAAAATTATTTATATCATAATTTTTTATGTTTTTTCCTTTGTAAGTACGTATAGTGATTGTATTTTTTTCCATTTCTGTATTTCCACAGATTAGTATATAAGGAATACGTAACAAGGTATAATACCGAATTTTAAATCCTATTGTTTCGTTTCTCAAGTCTACTTGAGTTCTTATTTTTTTATTTATTAATTTTTTTTCTATTACAGATACATATTGGGTTTGTTTTTTTGTAACATTGATAATAACAACTTGTACTGGAGCTAGCCATGTTGGGAAAAAACCTCCATATTCTTCTATTATTAAACCAATGAATCTTTCCATGGATCCTAATATTGCTCTATGAATCATTATAGGTGCTAATTTGATATTTTCAGAATTTATGTAATGTGTGTGCAATAAATTTGGTAAAGAAAAATCTAACTGTATAGTACCGCATTGCCAAGTTCTATTTAGTGAATCTAATAGAATAAATTCTATTTTAGGGCCATAAAAAGCACCATCGTTCGGTTGGTATTGAAATTTAATATTATTATGTTTTAATGCTTGGTATAAATATTTTTCGGTTTCATCCCAGATAGCATCTGTCCCTATGCGTTTTAATGGACGAGTAGATAATTTAACCAGTACAGTTTTAAAACCAAATATTTTGTATACATTATACATCATTTCAATACAATAGTTTAATTCATCAAATATTTGTGTTTTTGTGCAAAAAATATGTCCGTCATCTTGTGTAAAAGATCGTGTTCTCATGAGTCCATGCAAAGATCCTGATGATTCATTTCTATGACAATCACCAAATTCAGCAATACGATATGGTAAGTCTTTATAAGATTTTATACCGTAATTAAAAATTTGTATGTGTCCTGGACAGTTCATTGGTTTGATGCAAAAGTTTCGGTTTTCCGAATCAGTAGTAAATATATGCTCGTAATAGTTGTCCCAATGACCAGTTTTTTTCCATAGATTTTGATCAATCATCATTGGGCTTTTAACTTCATGGTATTTATATATTTTTAGTTGTGTTCGCATAAATTTTTTTAGTTCTTGAAATAAAATCCACCCATTTGGGTGCCAAAAAATCATGCCTGGAGCATCTATTTGTGTATGGTATAAATTTAATTGTTTCGCTAGGATACGATGGTCATATTTGTTTAAGATTTTCGACGTATTTTTAGGAGTGCTAATTTTTTTTTTCATTCTAGGTGATTTCATAAATACGTTGTAAATTTTTATTTGAATTAAACAATAAAATATTATGTAGTTTATAGTTTTGTAAAGATATGATGTTTATCATGCAGTTCCCGGCATATATTTATGTATTTTTATGATAATGAAATTTATTATCTTTATTGCAGTTAATTTTTTTCATGTATTGTAGATATTTTATATGTTTTATTTAGTAAAACAAGTGTGTTTCTAGTATGTTTACATGTGGTTATTTTTATTATCATAATTTTTATGATTTAGCTATATCTTGTTCTGGGATCATTAGATCATTTGTAATTAAGTTATTATTGAGTCTCGTAGATTAACAGAATTTTTATTTGTTTCAGTAATGAGCATCATTTTAGTTTTTTCATAATTGTTTATTGCATGTTTCAATAAATGTGCATAAAAGGTATTTATTATAATATAATTCAATTTTTTGTTAAAATGATACATTTTAATATATTATCTTCAGTAATTGTATTAATAAACTTAATAAGTTTTTCTGTTATTTTGAGTTATTATACAATGTTTGGATAATTTTAGATTTATATCGTTAAAAATTTCAAAGGGTATTTTATATGATGCTATTAGCATTAGTTTTCATTGTGCAAAATAATAACAAGCATTGATAGTTCCCTATGTTTTAGGGTGCGTATTGTACTTTTATTGATATAAATTATTTAAAATAGGTATAAATTTGAGTGTGATCTTGTTATTGTATTATTTTTAATAATGTGTATATAAAATATGTTTACTAGTTCTTACAACTTAAAGAAATTTCATTGTTTTTTATAGATTAAATGAAACTAGTATAGTCAAAATAATTATATATTTATCACAGATAATATCAGAAAAATTCTATTTTAGAATAATTTTATTATTAATGATATTATATATCAGTGTAATTTTATTACTATTAACATGTCATTTATTTATAGGAGCGCTCACATAAATTATATATTAGTTTTGTAGAACTTTTAATTTTTGACAGATAATATTGTTATATTACATCAAAAATATAAATTGTTATATTGTTTTTTTGAATTAAATTGAATTTGTTTTAAGTATAAAAGTGTATTTTAGATAGTTTTGTATATTTACATATATATTTAATATCATGTATAGTTATATATGTCTTTTTGCATCAAAGTACTTAGTAAGTTTTATGTTTTATTTAAAATCAAAATGTAGTTAATATTATTTTATTTATTAAATATTAATTTTTATATAAAATTTGATTTTTTTAATTTTTTTGATACATACACTATGTACTAATATTATTAGTATTTATCTTTATAACGATTTGATTACTTCATCGATAGTTTTCATTTGTTTTAGGAAAAACTCTAATTTATTTAATGGAAGCGCAGAAAGACCATCACATTTAGCTTGGTATGGATTTGGATGGGATTCTAAAAATAACCCTGCAATACCTATTGCAATACTAGCTCTAGCGAGTTCATAGATTTGTGAGTTCCTCCCTCCAGAGGTTTTACTAAGTGGTTGTCTGTTTTGCAAAGCATGAGTGACATCTACTATCACTGGGCATCCGCCAGAAACTTGATGCATTATTTTCAGACCTAGCATGTCTACTATTAAGTTGTCGTACCCAAAAATAGTGCCTCTTTCACATAAAATTATTTTATTGTTCTTAACTGATCGACATTTATTTACAATATGAGTAATTTGTGTAGGGTTCATATATTGAGGTTTTTTTATATTGATTGCCATACCAGTTTTTGCTGCAGATATAATTAAATCGGTTTGTCTTGCTAGGAATGCCGGTATTTGTAAGACATCTACTATCTTTGAAACATCATTTATTTGATGTATTTCATGTATATCAGTCATAATTTTAACTTTGAAGTTTTTCCGTATTTCATCAAGTAGGCATAAACCTCGTTGCAATCCTGGTCCACGATATGACTCTATTGAAGAGCGATTTGCTTTGTCAAAAGATGCCTTAAAGATATAGGGGATGTTTAGTTTTTGAGTTACGTTAATATAATGTTCACAAACTTGCATTACTATATCTCGTGACTCTAAAACATTCATACCCCCAAATAATACAAATGGTAATGTGTTTGATATTTTTATATCTTTAATATTTACTGTTAAAGTTTTCATGTTTTACACTATAAATTAGTAATATAATATATATTATTAATATAAGTTAATCATTAATAGATGTAAATATTTTGAATATAACTATATAATTTGTTTAAATTTAATATAATTAAATATAATTTTTATTATATATACAAATATATTTTATATAAAAATGTATTTGATATACAACAATTAATATATGAGTCTATATACTTAAATAATAATTTTCTAAATTTTATAATATTTTATTTGATATATGTGGAAAATATATATTTAATATATTATCCATTTACCGCATGTTATACGTTCTTGATGATTGTGATCTCGAATTGTACAGATATTTGTGAATTTAATTTTTTTAAGTAATGTGCGTATATATTCTCCTTGATTCCATCCGTGTTCCATAATTAACCATCCGTTATGGCATAAATGTTGAGTAGAATATTTACTAATAATTGTTAAATCAGATAGTCCTGATTTTTGTGATATCAGTGCTCTCGGGGGCTCAAAGATTAAATCACTATTTTTTAAACATGGATCATTTTTACTAATATAAGGTGGATTACTAATTATAAGATTAAATTTTTTTTTCATTAATTTTTGAAACCAATTTCCATGTAAAAATTTGACATTTTTTAAGTTAAATGATGCTTTATTTTTTTCAGCTAGTTTTAACGCTTGGTTTTGACAATCAATTCCTGTAATATTCCAGGTTGGTTGTTCTGATGCAATAGATAGTGCAATTGTGCCAATTCCAGTCCCTAAGTCTAGGACGTTTAAGTTTACAGTATTATTAAATAAATCTAATGTATGTTGGATTAAGCATTCAGTATCTGGCCTGGGAATAAATGTGCCCCGTGACACTTTAAAATTTAAAGACCAGAATTCTTTATAGCCAATAATATAGGCAATAGGTTCTCTATTTTTTCTGCGAGTAATTAAATGATTTAATTGGATAATATTATTATGTTCTAATAATGTTTCACCAAATGCTAGTAATTGAGCGCGGGATTTTTTAAGAACTTGTTCTAATAGTATTTCTGCGTCTCTTTTAGGTGTATCAGAGTTTTTTAGTTGTGAAGTTGCCCAAGATAACCATTGATTCCATTGCATTATTTTGATTGTAATAATTTATTGAGTTGATCAAATTTATATTTATTAATAATAGGTTTTATTAAAATATCTAAATCTCCGTGCATTATATTATGCAATTTATGGGACGTAAATGAAATTCGGTGATCGGTAACTCGGCCTTGTTGAAAATTATATGTACGAATTCTATCAGATCTGTCTCCAGTTCCTAATAAATTACGTCGGGTATTAGATTCTTCTTTTTGGCGTCTTTTAGTTTCTAATGCGTGTAATCTAGAATTTAATATTGATAACGCTTTAGCTTTATTTTTATGTTGTGATCGTTCGTCTTGGCATTCTACAGTTAAACCGCTGGGTATGTGAATAATGCGAATTGCTGAATCCGTGGTATTCACATGTTGTCCGCCAGCTCCGGATGCACGAAAAGAATCTATTCTTAAATCGTTTGAGTTAATTTTAGGGAAATCAGTATATGGTATTTCAGGAATCACAGCGATTGTGCATGTAGAGGTATGTATTCGACCCTGTGATTCAGTATGAGGTATTCTTTGAACTCTATGACCTCCAGATTCAAATTTTAATTGACTATATGCTCCTTTATTAGGAATTTTAATAATAATTTCTTTATACCCTTCGTATTCACTATCGGCAATGTGGATTATTTCTATATTCCAATGGCGTAATTCTGCATATCGAGTATACATTCGAAATAACTCTGCAGTAAATATTGCTGCTTCTTTTCCACCTGTACCAGCGCGTAATTCTATAAAACAGCCAAGTTTATCATTTTTATCTTCAGGTAATAACAACATGGTTAATTGATTTTCTAGATTAATTTTTTTTGCATTAAATATTTTTAATTCATCTTGCACTAAATCATACATATCTTTTTCTGTTAACATATTTTTAATGTTATTAATTTCTTGTTTTGTATTTAACCAATTTTGGAAACAAGTAACGATTTCAAATAATTGAGTATGTTCTTTATGTAATAGGAGGAATTTTTTTTTGTTATAGAGTATTTTCGGTGTATTAATTAATTTTTTTAAAACGTCAAAGCGTTTTTTTAAAATAATTAGTTTTGTTATAATAATAGGATCCATATGAATATTAAGATTAGATTTATGCGTTAATAAAATATAGTTTTATAAATTTTATATTATATTATGTATATATGTTTATATATATATTGGGAATATTAAGAATAATAATTTTTTATTATATTGGAATATGTTTCTTAACATATGTAAATTTTAAATAAAAACTACAATAATAGAGATATTATATATTAATATTATTATATTAACATTAAATGGTGCTAATTAATAATAATTTTGATTAATAGGTTAAATTAGGTATTTATTATACTAATGAATATTTTTTAAAGATTAACAAAAATTTTATTTAATCAGATTAATATTAGGTACTACTAACATAGTGTATTTATATTACAAAATAATTTTTATTGCATACTGATTCGATTTTTTAGTAAAATCAATCAATATTTTTGTAAATTTGCCATTTTTACATAGTTTTTTATTATTATTTAATTATAATATACAGTATATTATGCTTTATATATAGTATGTGTTTATTTATTATTAGAAATTGTGTTCGTCATAAATTGTGTGATTTACAATTAATATACTTATAGACAATATAAATTAATTGTATTATAAGTTTTTATTAATGATAAAAATTTAATTTTTTAGTTTTTATTATTGAAATAACATTTTATTATTTTTTTAAATTTGTTAAATATATAGATATTAGTATATGCATGTATACAAATTTTAATATCTTATAAAGAAATACATTAATATTTAAATTTACTAAAAGTTAATTTTTTAGTTTTATATTAATGGTATTATTGGGAGACAATAATGAGTGGCTGTTGGCCCGCTCCAGGTAAGCTTAATTTATTTTTGTATGTTACGGGTCGTCGGGATGATAATTATCATTTTTTACAAACTTTTTTTCATTTTATTAATTATGGCGATACTATAGAGATAGCTGTGACAAATAATGGAAAAATTCGATTGTTTACTAAAACCAGCAGTTTATTACATTCAAATAATTTAGTTATGAAAGCAGCTAGATTGTTGCAAAAGTACTGTTGGTCAAATATTAAAAATAGTTTATTCCTTGGGGCAGATATTATTTTAAACAAAGTGTTGCCTATAGGTGCTGGTTTAGGAGGAGGATCTTCTGATGCTGCAACTGTTTTGGTAGTGCTTAATCGCAAGTGGCGTTGTTGTTTAAGTCAGAAGATTTTAATGAAATTAGGTGAGATGTTAGGCGCAGACGTTCCGGTTTTTATATTAGGATATTCATCTATCGCAGAGGGCATTGGAAATATTTTAACACCTGTTTTTTTTATGCCAGAGAAGTGGTACCTTATACTTATACCGCCAGTTATGGTGAGTACTAGTTGGGTGTTTCAGATGTATAAATTAAGAAAATATTGTTATTCTCCACATCGTTCTGTAAGGGAATTGTTATCTTGTTCATTTTATAATGACTTTGAAAACATTGTAAGATCATATTTTCCTGTAATAAATATTTATTTTAAATATCTGTCACAGTATACAACTGCTAGACTTACAGGTACTGGATCTTGTATATTTTCTGAATTTGATACTAAACAATTGGCTAATCTTGTTCAAAGTTACTTACCCACTTGGATGAGTAGTATAGTGACCCGAGGGGCAAATATATCCCCATTATATCAAAAGCTATTATATACATAAGTATGTGTAGATACACCGCGCAGAACAGGGTAGAAATAAGTTTATTATTTATATTTTAGTACGTTAATATTATATTTATAATCTTTTATATAATGAAATTACGAGATAATTTAAATATGAAACTTTTTACTGGAAATGCTATCCCAGAATTAGCTCAACTTATTGCCAATAGATTATATACTAATCTTGGTAAAGCATCTGTAGGTCGTTTCAGTGATGGCGAAGTAAGTGTACAGATTAATGAAAATGTTCGCGGGGGAGATGTGTTTATTATTCAGTCTACTTGCGCTCCTACAAATGATAATTTAATGGAACTTATTGTCATGATAGATGCGTTAAGACGCGCATCAGCTTCTAGGATTACTGCTGTTATTCCTTATTTTGGTTATGCTAGACAAGATCGTAGAGTTAGATCAGCTAGAGTTCCAATTACTTCTAGAGTAGTAGCAAATTTTTTATCTAGCGTAGGAGTAGATCGTATTTTAACGGTAGATTTACATGCTGAACAAATACAAGGGTTTTTTGATGTTCCAGTAGATAATGTTTTTGGAAGCCCGATTTTGTTAGAAGATATGATGCAACAAAGTTTTAATAATCCTATAGTAGTATCTCCAGATATTGGGGGCGTGATACGCGCGCGTGCTATTGCTAAATTACTTGATGATACTGATATGGCTATCATAGATAAACGTAGGTCGCGTGCTAATATTGCGCAAATTATGCATATTATTGGAGATGTACATAATCGTGATTGTATATTAGTAGATGATATGATTGATACTGGTGAAACATTATGTAAAGCTACAGATGTTTTAAAGGAAAAAGGTGCTTGTCGTGTTTTCGCATATATTACTCATCCAATTTTTTCTGGCAATGCGTATGAAAATATCCAAAGTTCTATGATTGATGAGATTGTTGTATGTGATACTATTCCTTTAAAACCAAAAATTCAGTCATTATCTAATGTACGTATATTAACTTTATCTGGTATGTTAGCTGAAACGATTCGTCGTATTAGTAATGAAGAATCAATTTCTGCTATGTTTGCGTACTGAAAATATTTATTTTTTTTAAAATGAATGGTATATAGTTTTCTAATTATTAAAAAGGTATTTTAATTTTTTTATAAAAGTTAGTGTATATGTGTTGATAT